>NZ_JBIWMA010000004.1:0-72887 GCF_044766465.1 Streptomyces sp. NPDC102259
ATTTTTGGCACGCTGTTGAGTTCTCAAGGAACGGACGCTTCCTTTGTACTCACCCGAGAGACTCTCTCAGGCTTTCCTCCGGGCGCTTCCCTTCGGTCTTGCGTTTCCGACTCTATCAGATCTTTTCTCGACCCGATTTCCTCGGTGCTTTCCAGGTTCTCGCTTTCGCGTTTCCCTTTCCGGCGGTTCCGACTCTATCAGATCCTTTCGGGCCTGATTCCCAGTCAGAGGGGGCTTGTCTTCCCGGCTGTTGGGCCGTTCCGACGAGTGAGACTTTAGCGGATTCCCGTCCCCCGAAGCCAATCGGGGTCCTGCGTCCTTTCGAACACGGATTCCTCATTCGTGAATACACACGCCAACGTCACGACGGCAGACGAATCGACTGCGCGTAGAGAAGTGGTGGGTACTTACGGAATGGCTGTCCGGGGACCGACCGGGGTCGGCGCTCACGTCGAACAACTCGGAGAACACTACGTAGCCGGTCGGGGTGTGTCAACTCATGTCCCTCGGACACCCCTGAGGCGTACTCTGACGGACATGACTACGCGTACGTGCACCCAGCTGTGGTGGGCCGCCTGACGGCGGCCGTGCTTCACGTATGCACTCAACGGCCGCCGCTTCGGCGGCCGTTCTCATTTCTCCCTCCAGGGTTCCAGGGGGTCGGCCGGCCGGAGCGGCGGTCTCGACCAGGAGGTGGAGAGATGAAGCGGGTCTTCAGCGGGGTCAAGCCGACCGGGCATCTGACGCTGGGGAACTACCTGGGAGCTCTGCGGCAGTGGGCCGAGGTCGACCAGCATCGGGCGGACTCCCTGTTCTGTGTCGTCGATCTGCACGCGCTGACCGTGGACCACGATCCGGCTCGGGTGCGCCGGCTCAGTCGACAGGCGGCGACGCTGCTGTTGGCGGTGGGACTGGATCCACAGCTGTGCACCGTGTTCGTACAGAGTCATGTGGACGAACACGCGCGGTTGTCGTACCTGTTGGAGTGCGTGGCCACGGACGGCGAGATGCGGCGGATGATCCAGTACAAGGAGAAGTCCGGGCGGGAGCGGGAGCGCGGGGGCAGTGTGCGGCTGTCGTTGCTCACCTATCCCGTGCTGATGGCGGCGGACATCCTCGCCTACGGGGCCGACGAGGTGCCGGTGGGCGACGACCAGGCCCAGCACGTCGAGCTGACGCGTGATCTGGCGGTGCGGTTCAACCAGCGGTACGGGCACACGTTCGTCGTGCCGAAGGCCACGCATCCGGCGGTGGCGGCGCGGGTGATGAACCTCCAGGAGCCGACGTCGAAGATGGGCAAGAGCGACGACTTCGGGCCGGGGATCGTCTATCTGCTGGACGAGCCCGATGTGGTGCGCAAGAAGGTCATGCGGGCCGTCACCGACAGTGGGCGGGAGGTCGTGTACGACCGGGAGGAGCGGCCGGGGCTCGCCAATCTGCTGGAGATCCTCGCCGCGTGTACGGGCGGGGAGCCGGAGGCCCTGGCCGGTGCCTATGCGTCGTACGGCGCGTTGAAGAAGGACACGGCCGACGCGGTGGTCGAGGTTCTGCGGCCGGTGCAGGCCAGGCACAGCGAGCTGTGCGCGGATCCCGTCCATGTGGAGGGGGTGCTGCGGGACGGGGCGGCGAAGGCGCGGGCCATGGCGCGGCCGGTCGTGGACAGCGCCTATCGCGCGATCGGGTTGCTTCCGCCCGCGCCGGAGTCGGCCACGGATCGGGTGCTGAACGCGGTGCGGTAGGCGCGTGGGCTGGTGGCGAGGCGCGATGCGAAGTGCTGGCGCATCGTGACCTCGCTGCCGAAGCCGGAGCGCCGGGCCACCTCGGGCATGGGGAGGTCGGTGCGTTCGAGGAGCTTCTGGGCCGCGGCGATGCGTTGGTCGAGGAGCCAGCGCAGGGGGGTGGCTCCGGTCTCGGCCGTGAAGTGGCGGGCGAAGCTGCGGGGGGACATGCCCGCCCGCGCCGCGAGGTCGGCGACGGTGAGTGGTTCGTGCAGGTGGCGCAGGGCGTGGTCGCGTACGGCGGCGAGGGTGTCGGCGTCCCGGTCCGCGCGCGGGGTGGGGTGTTCGATGAACTGGGCCTGGGTGCCGGTGCGGAAGGGTGCGGTGACCATCGAGCGGGCGATGGTGGCGGCCGCTTCGGCGCCGTGGGAGCGGCGGACCAGGTGGAGGCAGAGGTCGATGCCGGCCGCCGTGCCGGCCGCGGTCCAGATGTTGTCGTCCTCGATGAAGAGCGCGTCGGGGACGACGCCGACCCGGGGGTGGTGCGCGCGGAGGAGGTCGATGAGGTTCCAGTGGGTGATCGCTCGGCGGCCGTCGAGGAGGCCCGCCTGAGCGAGGGTGAAGGCGCCGCCGCAGAGGGCCGCGAGGGTGGTGCCGCGGGCGTGGGCGCGGCGGAGGGCGTCCAGGACGGGGGCGGGTGCGGGGGTGAGGTGGTCGTCCAGGCCGGGGACCAGGATCAGGTCGGCTCGGGAGAGCCAGGTGAGGGTGCGGTCGGGGAGGAGGGCCAGGCCGCCGCGCATCGGTACGGGGGTGGCGGTGTCGATGGCGACTCGGTGCAGGTCGAAGGCGGGGGCGCCGCGGTCGGTGCGGTCGGTGCCCCACACCTCGTTGATGACGGAGACGTCGAAGGCGCGGATGCCGGGGAAGGCGACGAGGGCGACACGGTACACAGGGTCCACGCCTGGCAGTAAACCATCGATCGCTGTCTTCTGACCTGCTGGGGCGCGGGCGGTCCCGGCGGCAGGATCGGGGGCATGGAAATCGCGGAGAACGCAGCGCTGGTGGTCGTCGATGTGCAGAAGGGCTTCGAGGAGCTGGACTTCTGGGGAGCGCGGAACAATCCCGGGGCGGATGACAACATCGCCGCGCTCATCGACGTATGGCAGGGGACGGGGCGGCCGGTCGTGTTCGTGCGGCACGACTCGGTGAAGCCGGGGTCGCCGCTGCGGCTGGGGTACGAGGGGAACGCGTTCAAGGAGTATGTGGAGGAGCGGCGGGGGAAGGGCGCCGGGGCCGAGCTGTTCCTCACGAAGACGGTGAACTCGGCCTTCCTCGGGACGCCGGATCTGGGGGCCTGGCTGACCGCGGAAGGGGTCTCGCAGATCGTGGTGGCCGGGATCCAGACCAACATGTGCGCGGAGACGACGGCGCGGATGGGCGGCAATCTCGGGTACGACGTGCTGTTCGCGTACGACGCGACGTACACGTTCGACCTGGAGGGCCCGTTCGGCTGGCGGCGGAGCGCGGAGGAGATCGCGCAGGCGTCGGCGGTGTCCCTGCACGGGGGCGGGTTCGCGCGGGTGGTGACGACGGAGGAGATCGTGGGGGCGGCCGGCCGGTGACCGCCCCCGGCGGCGGTCAGTCCTTCTTGCCGGAGGCCAGTTCGCGGCTGCGGTCGCGGGCGGCCTCGAGAGCGGCGATGAGGGCGGCTCGTACGCCGTGGTTCTCGAGTTCGCGGATGGCGTTGATGGTGGTGCCCGCCGGGGACGTGACGTTCTCGCGGAGTTTGACCGGGTGTTCGCCGCTGTCGCGGAGCATCGTCGCGGCGCCGATCGCGGACTGGACGATGAGGTCGTGGGCCTTGTCGCGGGGCAGACCGAGCAGGATGCCGGCGTCCGTCATGGCTTCGACCAGGTAGAAGAAGTACGCCGGGCCCGAGCCGGAGAGGGCGGTGCAGGCGTCCTGCTGGGACTCGGGGACGCGGAGCGTCTTGCCGACGGCGCCGAAGATCTCCTCGGTGTGGGCGAGGTGGGCGGCCGTGGCGTGGGTGCCGGCGGAGATGACGGACATGGCCTCGTCGACGAGGGCGGGGGTGTTCGTCATGACGCGGACGACCGGGGTGCCGGTGGCGAGGCGCTCCTCGATGGAGGCGGTGGTGATGCCTGCGGCGCCGCTGATGATCAGGCGGTCGGCGGGGACGTGCGGGGCGAGCTCGTCGAGGAGGGCGCCCATGTCCTGCGGCTTGACCGTGAGGATCAGGGTGTCCGCTGTCTTCGCGGCCTCGGCGTTGGTGACCGGGGTGACTCCGTGGCGGGTGCGGAGTTCTTCGGCTCGTTCCGGGCGGCGGGCGGTGACGAGGAGGTCGGCGGGGGGCCAGCCGCCTCGGATCATGCCGCTGAGGAGGGCTTCGCCGATCTTGCCGGTGCCGAGGACTGCGACTTTCTGGGTCATGGTGCGGGGCCCTCCGGAGGTGTGCGTCGTCCGTCGTCCGGGGCCATCCTCGCACCGGAGGTGGGGGTTCGGCCTGGGTGTCCGGTGGGCGGACTGCTGTTTCCTCGCCCCCGCCGCCCCTTCCCTTCCCGTCGCTTCCTTTCCCTTCCTTTCCCTTCCTTTCCCTTCCTCTTCCTTTCTCTTCCTTTTCTCTTCCCGTCCCTGGGGCTGTGCCCCCGGACGGGCTGAGACGGGATCACGCTGTGCGGCGTCGCAGGGTCGCCGCTCCCAGGCACAGGACCAGGAGGGCGCAGCCGCCGACGATGAGGACGTCTCGTACGAAGGTGGCCGTCATGTCGGTGTGGGTGAGGACCTCGTTCATGCCGTCGACCGCGTAGGACATGGGAAGGACGTCGGAGACGGCTTCCAGCGCGGGGTGCATGGTGTCGCGGGGAGCGAAGAGGCCGCAGAGGAGGAGCTGGGGGAAGATCACCGCCGGCATGAACTGGACCGCCTGGAACTCCGATGCGGCGAACGCCGAGACGAAGAGGCCCAGGGCGGTGCCGAGCAGGGCGTCGAGGAGGGCGACCAGGAGGAGGAGCCAGGGGCTGCCCGTGACGTCCAGGTCGAGGAACCAGACCGCCAGGCCGGTGGCCAGGGCCGACTGGATGATCGCGAGGATGCCGAAGGCGAGGGCGTAGCCGGCGATCAGGTCGCCTTTGCCGAGGGGCATGGCGAGGAGGCGTTCGAGGGTGCCCGAGGTGCGTTCGCGCAGGGTGGCGATGGAGGTGACCAGGAACATCGTGATCAGCGGGAAGATGCCCAGGAGGGACGCGCCGATGTTGTCGAAGGTGCGCGGGCTGCCGTCGAAGACGTAGCGGAGCAGGAACAGCATCACGCAGGGGATGAGGACCAGCAGCGCGATGGTGCGGGGGTCGTGGCGCAGTTGGCGCAGGACCCTGGCGGCGGTGGCGGTGGTGCGGGAGAGGCTCAGGGCGCTGGTGGTGCGTACGGGGGCCGAAGCCGGGGTGGTGGGCGTGGTCTTGGTCGGGGTCTTGGCCGTGGTCGTGGTGGTGGTGGGCTTGGTCATCGGGTTGTCTCCTTCGTGCGGGTCTCCTTCGTGCGGGTCCCCTCGGTGCGGGCTGCCTCTGTCGCCGCGTCCACCAGGCGCAGAAAGGCCGACTCGACCGTGTCGGCGCCGGTGCGGGTGCGCAGGGCCTCGGGGGTGGCGTCGGCGAGGATCTCGCCCTCGCGCATGAGGAGCAGGCGGTGGCAGCGTTCGGCCTCGTCCATGACGTGCGAGGAGATCAGCAGGGTCGCGCCCCGGGTGGCGGCGATGTCGTGGAAGAGGTTCCACAGGTCGCGGCGCAGAACCGGGTCCAGGCCGACGGTCGGTTCGTCGAGGACCAGGAGTTCCGGGGTGCCCAGCAGCGCCACGGCCAGCGAGACGCGGTTGCGCTGGCCGCCGGAGAGGTTGCCGGCGAGGGCGTCGGCGTGGCTGGTGAGGTCCACGTCGGCGATGGCTCGGGTGACGTTGTCGTGGCGGCGGTCCGCTGCGGCTCGGCCCGGGTCGAGGATCGCGGCGAAGTAGTCGAGGTTCTGGCGGATCGTCAGGTCGTCGTAGACCGAGGGGGCCTGGGTGACGTAGCCGATGCGGGTGCGGAGGGTGGGGTGGCCCGCGGGGTGGCCGAGGACGTCGAGGGTGCCGGTGACCTTGTCCTGGGTGCCGACGATCGAGCGCATGAGGGTCGACTTGCCGCAGCCGGAGGGGCCCAGCAAGCCGGTGATCTGGCCACGGGGGACGGTGAAGTCGAGGGTGCGCAGGACCGTGCGGGGGCCTCGGACGGCGGTCAGGTTCTCGGCCCGTACGGCGGGCACGGCAGGCGGGGCCTGGGTCGTGTCCTCGCCGGGTGGGCGGGAGTCCGGGTTAAAATTCATCATGCGATGAATAATGCTCCGGGGTGCGCTGGGGCGTCAAGTGGCCCGGCGGGGGCGACGTCGGCGCGGGGAGACGGCTTCGACACGAGGAGCGCACTACGCGTGGGGGGGCGGGCAGGGAGGGGCGGCGCGGGCGCGTTGGGGTGGCGCAGGCTCGTAGGGGTGGTGTTGGAAGTGGATGTTCCGGTTCCTTCGCTTCCGTGTTCACCGGGTCACCACAGGAACCACCTGCCCAGCCGGGCGTTTCAACCGACAATGGAATTCATGCGCTGCTGGAGTGTCGCTGTCGCGCTCGCTCCGGTCCGCGCGCCTTCGTCGCCGTGCCCTCCCCCGGTGCGGCGCGCCCACGCATCTCCCGTTTCCTCCTGGAGGTGCCGTCGTGTCGCTCCGTGGTGTCCGCAAAGCTGATCTGTTCGCTTCCTTCGTCGTGTTTCTCGTCGCGCTCCCCCTGTGCGTGGGCATCGCCGTGGCCTCCGGTGTGCCCGCCGAGCTGGGGCTGATCACCGGCATCGTCGGCGGGCTGGTCGTCGGGGCGCTGCCCGGCGGCAGCCTGCAGGTGAGCGGGCCGGCGGCCGGGCTGACCGTGCTCGTCCACGAGGCCGTGCAGCGGTACGGCCTGGCGGCGCTCGGCGTGCTCGTGGTCGCCGCCGGACTGGTGCAGCTCGGGCTCGGCGCGCTCCGGTTGGGACGGTGGTTCCGGGCCGTGTCGGTGGCCGTCGTGCACGGGATGCTCGCCGGGATCGGGCTGGTACTGATCGCCGGGCAGGTGTACGCCCTCGGGGACGCGGCCGCTCCGGCGGGCGGGCTCGGCCGGCTCACCGGGTTGGTGTCGCTGCCCGGACGGCTGGACCCGGTGGCGTTGTCAGTGGGCGGTGCCACCATGGTCGTGTTGCTGCTGTGGGGGCGGTGGCGGCGTGGTGCGCGGTTGGTTCCGGCGCCGTTGGTCGCGGTGGCGTCGGCGGCGTGCGCGACATGGGTGTTCGACCTGGAGGTGCGGCGGGTCCAGGTGCAGGGGCTGTGGAATGCCGTACGGGTGCCGGAGGCGGCGGATCTCGGACGGCTGACGGAAGTGGGGGTGATCGGGACCGTAGTGGCGTTCGCGCTGATCGCGTCGGCGGAGTCGCTGTTCGGCGCCGCGGCGGTGGATCGCCTGCCCGACGGACGGGGGACGGATTACGACCGGGAGTTGATGGCACAGGGCGCGGGCAACGCCGTGTGCGGGGTGCTGGGCGCGCTGCCGATGACGACCTTCCTCGTGCGGAGCGCGGCCGCGGGAGCCGGGGGCGCGGTCTCCGAGAGGGCGCGGACGGGTGCGCGGACCAAGGCCTCGCGGGTACTGCACGGGGTGTGGCTGCTGCTGTTCGCGGCCGCGCTGCCCGGCGTGTTGGGAGCCGTTCCGGTCGCCGCCCTGGCCGGGTTGCTGGTGTGCGTCGGCTGCAGGTTGGTGCCCTGGCGGGAGGCACGGAAGCTGTGGCGCGGGCAGCGGGCGGAGGCTGTCGTGCTGGGGGTCACGGCGGTGGCGATCGTGGCGGGGAACCTGTTCGAGGGGGTGTTGGTCGGGCTGGCGCTGGCCGTGGCGAAGACGGCGTGGGAGATCAGCCATGTGCACGTCGAGACGGCGGACCAGGGCGACGCCGGGCTCGTCGTACGGGTGCTGGGGCATGCGACGTTCCTGCGGCTGCCGAAGCTGCTGGACGCGTTGGACGCGCTGCCGCACGACCGTGCGGTGCGGCTGGAGTTGGGCGGGCTGCGGCACGTGGATCACGCGTGTGCGGCGGCCCTGGAGGGGTGGGCCGCCGCACGCGGTCAGGCTCTGGTCGCGAGCAGCAGGATGACGTCGTAGACCTCTTCGACGAGCCCGTCGGGGAAGGCCCGCATCAGGTGGTCGCGCTCCTCGGCGAGGAAGGCGGTGCTCGCCTCTTCGCCGTGGACCAGGAACAGCGAGTGGCTGCCGAGGTTGGCCAGATGCGTGTCGACGGGGACGCGGCGGCTCCAGCGGACCTCACGACGGGTCAGTCCGAGGCGGCCGGTGGGGTCGACGACCCGGGCGTTCACGTTGTCGGTGTTCGCGGGGGTGCTCTCCCCGAAGTACCGGTCGACGCGCCGGGCGGCCTCCGCGAGCCAGGGCACGTCGAGGGCGGCCGTGTTCCACCACAGCGCCAGCGCGCCGCCCGGGCGCAGGACGCGCAGGGCCTCCGGGACCGAGCGGGCCGGGTCGGTCCAGTGCCAGGACTGGGCGTAGGTGAGGAAGTCGAGGGAGGCGGTGGCCAGCGGGAGGTGGTTGCCGTCACCGCGGACGATCGGCACGCCGGGGAGGGTGCGGCGGAACTGTGCGGCCATGCCGTCCCCGGGCTCGACGGCGATGACGTCGGCGCCGCGGGTGTGCAGGAGGGTGGTCGCTATGCCGGTGCCGGCCCCGATGTCCGCGACCCGTGCGCCGGTGAGGGGGCGGCCGGCGAGATCCTCGATCGTGTCGAGGAGCGCGGTCGGGTAGGAGGGGCGGTTGGCGGCGTACTGGGCCGCGGCGGAGTTGAAGGAGTGGGCTCGGGTGGCGTGGGAGAGGGTGTGGGAGGAGACCGTCATGGGGTCATGGTGGCCGGAGGAGGGTGAGAAGGGGAACGGGTCCGGGGAAGGGCGTCAGCCGCGGCGGCGCTTTTTCGACGGGTTGCCCGTGCGGCGGGTGGAGCGGCGCGCGTACTGGTCGCGAGCCGTGTCGTACTCCTCGCGGTGGAGCCTCTCGCCGGGCGCCTCGGTGAGGGCGCGGACGAAGTACGCGAGCAGCGAGCCGACGAAGCCGACGGCCAGCAGACCGCGCAGCGAGGCCTGGCGGTCGGGGTCGGGGCGCTTGGTGAAGCCCTCCCAGGTGTGGCGGAAGGCGAGTGCGGTGCAGACCGCGAACATCACGACGACCAGGACCGTCACGAAGCCGCCCAGGTCGGCGATCGCGATGCCCTCGTAGGCGAAGCGGAGGACGAGGCAGGAGACGACGACGGCGGTCAGGGCGCCGACGGCCGCGGCGACACGGCGGGCCGCGTAGCCCCGAAACCCGGGGTCGTGGTCCACCCAGGTGGTGCCGAAGAAGCGGAGGGGCTCCGGGCGGGGACCGGCGCCGGCGGGGCTTCCCGACCGGCCGGCGGGGGTGCCGGTGGGGGTGCCCGCCGTGCCGGGCGAGGTGGCCCGGGAGCCGGCCGAAGTGTCCGGGGTGCCGTTTTCGTCGCTCACGGGACGATTATGGCTCCGGGCGGAGGCGGGCTCCCGGGTGGGTCGCGCCTGGACCGGTCCGAGGCCGGGCCGAAGCCGGGCCCCGGCCGGAGCAAGGCTGGTCCCAGGCCGGGCCGAAGCCGGTCCGAGGTTGCGCCTCAGGTCAGCGGTCGGGTCCGGCTCCGAATCAGCGTCCACATCCGGGGGCGGCTCCGAATCAACGTCAGGCTCCGGCTCCGGCTCAGGGTCCGGCTCGGGCTCCGAATCAGCGTCCGGCTCCGGTCAGGGTCAGAGTCAGGCGCAGTGGGCGGCGACGTAGCCGTCGCTGCCGGTCCGTACGTAGGCGTCCGAGACGAACTGGCCGTCGGCGATGTTGTCCCAGATGTTCGTCGTGCCGTACGGGCCGGTCACCGAGGTGCCCGGGGTCTGGCAGAAGATCGGGACCTTCACGCCCTCGGCCAGGACCCTGACGACCGGGTAGCTCGTACCGGGGCCGCTGCGGACGTTCAGCCGGACGCCCGGGGCGACCGGATAGTAGGTGAGGGACGCCGCCGCGGCCGTCGTGACGGCCTCCGCCGGCTCGCCGCTCACGACCTCTTCCACACGGTCAACAGACATGAAAAACCTCCCCCGTCGAACCCCATGACTGCCATGGGGTCACGTTGATTCCCCTCAAACACGCAATGAAACACATGTACAGGATTCGCACACGGAGGCTAGCAAGCCGCCTCTGTCCCGTACGAGTCATCGACTAGGCTCCGTGCGTCGCGCGCGCCGGTTGAACAGCACGGGGGTGGTCCATGACGCCACAGCGCAACACCGGGGCAGACGCGGAAGCGGAACTTCCGGAGTACGCCGGCCACTACCGCCTGGAGGAGCGCCTGGGCTCCGGTGGCATGGGCGTGGTGCACCTGGCCCGGAGTACCTCCGGGATGAAGGTCGCGGTGAAGGTCGTCCATGCCCGGTTCGCCCGGGATCCCGAGTTCAGAGGCCGTTTCCGCCAGGAGGTGGCCGCCGCTCGACGGGTGAGCGGGGCGTTCACCGCGCCCGTCGTCGACGCCGATCCAGAGGCCGAACGGCCCTGGATGGCCACCCTGTTCATCCCCGGTTCGACGCTCGCCGAGCAGGTGAAGCGGAACGGGCCCATGCGCTCGGGCGAGTTGCGGCGGCTGATGGCCGGGCTCGCGGAGGCGCTGCGGGACATCCACCGGGTCGGGGTCGTGCACCGGGATCTGAAGCCGAGCAACGTCCTGCTGGCGGAGGACGGGCCGAAGGTCATCGACTTCGGCATCTCCCGGCCGAAGGACAGCGAACTGCGCACCGAGACGGGCAAGTTGATCGGTACGCCGCCGTTCATGGCGCCGGAGCAGTTCCGGCGGCCGCGGGAGGTGGGGCCGGCCGCCGACATCTTCGCGCTCGGGTCGGTGATGGTGCACGCGGCGACGGGACGCGGGCCGTTCGACTCCGACAGCCCGTACGTCGTCGCCTACCAGGTCGTGCACGACGAGCCGGATCTGACCGGCGTGCCGGGGAACCTCGCGCCGCTGGTGGTGCGTTGTCTGGCCAAGGAGCCCGAGGACCGGCCCACGCCGGACGAGTTGATGCGGGAACTGCGGTCGGTGGCGGCCTCGTACGACACGCAGGCGTTCATACCGTCACAGCGGGCGCTGGAGGAGGCGGCCGGGGACGAGCCGAAGAGGTCGGAGGAGCCCGCGCGGGCACCGGTCCGCGCGAAGGTGCGGCTGAGCGGTCGGCGTCGGCGGGTGGCCCTCGCCGTCGGCGCGCTGGTCGTCGTCCTCTCGGGCGGCGCGGTCCTCGCCACGCAGCTGCCCGGCGAGGAGGACCCGGGCCACGACGCGCGGGGCGGCGCGGGCGGCTCGCAGTCCGCGTCGCCGGCCTTCGCCCCCTGGAGCACGCGACCGACGAAGGGCAGCACCGGCGCGGGTACCGGTGCGGGCACGGGCGGCATGCCCCAGTGCGCCTACGACGCGCGGCGGCTGATCTGCGTCCAGTCGGGGCTGGTGTCGGCGCTGGACGCGTCCGACGGGCGAGTGCTGTGGCGGCACGTCCTCACCGACGACGACGGGCCGAGCCAGGCGCCGGTGCTCGCGGGCGGGCTGGCTCAGGTGATCACGCACTCGGGCAAGCGGCTGGAGGCGCTCGACCCGGCCTCGGGCGCCACCCGCTGGCAGCGCGACCTGTCGGGCTACCCGGGTGTCCGGACCGTCGGCGGCACCGTGTTGCTGACCTCGGCCGACGACACGGTGACCGGGGTGGACGCCGCGACGGGGAAGTCCGTGTGGAGCCGGCGCGTTCCCGGGCTGAGCGAGCCGTACTTCATGGCGTTCCCGAAGGATCCGCTGGCGTACGCGTCGAGCACGTCGGACGACGGGCGCACCCGGATCACGGCCGTGGATCCCGCGACCGGGAAGGTGCGCTGGGACGAGCGGCTCAGTGGATCGCTGCGGCTGGTGGGCACCTCCGACGGCAGCCTCGTCCTGCTGTCCGAGGGCGACGACTACGGCACGGTCGACGCCGTGGTCCGCTACTCCCCGCAGGACAAGGAGTCGCTGCGGGTGAAGCTGAGCGTCGCGCTCCAGGAGGCGCAGGCCGCCGTGCAGGGCGACCGGGTCTACCTCCTGGCCTTCGACGGATCGCTCGTCGCCGTCGACACGGTCCTCGACAAGCAGGTGTGGTCCCTCCAGACGGCGGTGAGCCGGGGTTCGGTGCCGGCCGCCGACGGCGAGCACGTCTACTTCAGCGCGGCCGACGGGCGGCTCCTCGCCGTGGACGCCCAGAAGGGCAGGCTCGTCGGGCAGACGGCACTGCGGCTCGGCGCCAACTCGGACGAGGTGGTGGCCACCCTGCCCGCGCCCGAGGCGGTCGACGGCCACGTCTACGCCGGCGCCCCCGACGGAACCGTCTTCGCCGTGGACGGACGGGACCCGGCGGACTGGTGAGTGGGGGCCGGCCCCAGCCGGCCGGCGACACCGGACCGATGACGGCGGACGGATGACGGCGGACTGATGACGGCGGACTGATGACGGCGGACTGATGACGGCGGACTGATGACGGCCGACTGATCACAGCGGGCTGGTGAGACGCGCCGAGGGCCGCCTCCGTACGGCGGAGACGGCCCTCACATCAGCGCTTGCCTTGCCTGCCCGGTGGTGACTGTCCGGGTGTCCGGGGCGTCAGCCCAGCTTCGACACGTCCCGCACCGCGCCCTTGTCGGCGCTCGTCGCCATCGCGGCGTAGGCCCGCAGGGCGGCCGACACCTTGCGCTCGCGGTTCTTCGGGGCGTAGACGCCGCCGAGGGCCGCCTCGCGCCGGGCCAGCTCGGCGTCGTCCACGAGGAGGTCGATCGTGCGGTTCGGGATGTCGATGCGGATGCGGTCGCCGTCCTCGACGAGGGCGATGGTGCCGCCGGAGGCCGCCTCGGGTGAGGCGTGGCCGATCGACAGGCCCGAGGTGCCGCCGGAGAAGCGGCCGTCGGTGATCAGGGCGCAGGTCTTGCCGAGGCCGCGGCCCTTGAGGAAGGACGTCGGGTAGAGCATCTCCTGCATGCCCGGGCCGCCCTTGGGACCCTCGTAGCGGATGACGACGACGTCGCCGTGCGTCACCTGCTTGTTGAGGATCTTCTCGACGGCCTCTTCCTGCGACTCGCAGACGACGGCCGGGCCCTCGAAGGTCCAGATCGACTCGTCGACGCCGGCCGTCTTGACCACGCAGCCGTCGACGGCGATGTTGCCGCGCAGGACCGCGAGACCGCCGTCCTTGCTGTAGGCGTGCTCGGCGGAGCGGATGCAGCCGCCCTCGGCGTCCACGTCCAGCGCCTCCCAGCGCTCGGACTGGGAGAAGGCCTCGGCGGAGCGGACGCAGCCGGGGGCCGCGTGCCACAGTTCGAGCGCCACGGGCGAGGGGGATCCGCCGCGGACGTCCCAGGTCTTCAGCCAGTCCGCCAGGGACGGGCTGTGGACCGAGAACACGTCCTCGTTGAGCAGGCCCGCGCGGTGGAGCTCGCCGAGCAGGGCGGGGATGCCGCCGGCGCGGTGCACGTCCTCCATGTAGTACGTGCGGTCCTTCGCCACGTTCGGCGCGACCTTCGCCAGGCAGGGCACGCGGCGCGAGACCGCGTTGATCTCCTCCAGGCCGAACGGGACGCCCGCCTCCTGGGCGGCGGCGAGGAGGTGGAGGATCGTGTTGGTCGAGCCGCCCATCGCGATGTCGAGGGCCATCGCGTTCTCGAAGGCCGCCATGGTGGCGATGTTGCGGGGCAGGACCGTCTCGTCGTCCTGCTCGTAGTAGCGGCGGGTGATGTCCATCACCGTGCGGCCCGCGTCCTCGTACAGCGCCTTACGGGCCGTGTGGGTGGCCAGGACCGAGCCGTTGCCGGGGAGGGAGAGGCCGATGGCCTCGGTCAGGCAGTTCATCGAGTTGGCGGTGAACATGCCGGAACAGCTGCCGCAGGTCGGACAGGCGTTCTCCTCGATACGGAGGATGTCCTCGTCCGAGATCTTGTCGTTCACGGCGTCGGAGATCGCGTCGACCAGGTCGAGCGTGCGGACCGTGCCGTCGACGAGGGTGGCGCGGCCGGACTCCATCGGGCCGCCGGAGACGAAGACCGTGGGGATGTTGAGGCGCAGGGCCGCGTTCAGCATGCCAGGGGTGATCTTGTCGCAGTTGGAGATGCAGATCAGGGCGTCGGCGCAGTGGGCCTCGACCATGTACTCCACGCTGTCCGCGATCAGGTCGCGGGAGGGCAGGCTGTAGAGCATGCCGCCGTGGCCCATCGCGATGCCGTCGTCGACGGCGATCGTGTTGAACTCGCGCGGGATGCCGCCGGCCGCGGTGATCGCCTCGCTGACGATCCGGCCGACCGGCTGGAGGTGCGTGTGGCCGGGCACGAACTCGGTGAAGCTGTTCGCCACCGCGATGATCGGCTTCCGGCCGATGTCCGCACCGGGTACACCGGAGGCGCGCATAAGGGCGCGTGCGCCCGCCATGTTGCGGCCGTGGGTGACTGTGCGGGACCTCAGCTCGGGCATCGTCGCTCGCTCCTTCAGAGACTGCGATCAGAGACTTCTGACTGCTAACGAGCGTACGCCGGTCATCCAGGGGTCGGACACGGTGTCCGTATACCGGGACGAACGTCTCACTCTCCCGGGCCGCGTTTCACAGTCCGGTCAGATGTCCCTGCACGACCGGCGCCACGCGCGCGATGATCAGCTCCAGGTCCGCCGAGGCCAGCGGCTCCACCTTGATCACGTACCGCAGCATCGCGCAGCCCACCAGCTGCGCGGCCGCCAGTTCGGCGCGCAGCTCGGCGTCCGGCAGATCGATGCGGCCGGCGATCCGGCGCAGCACCTGGGAGGCGATCAGACGGCGGAAGACGGCGGCCGCGGTGTCGTTGTTCACGGCCGAGCGCACGATCGCCAGCAGGGGCTTACGGGTCGTGGGGTTCTCCCAGACGCCGAAGACGAAGCGGGCGAGCCGCTCGCCGACCTGGTCCAGCGGGCCGTCGGCGACCGTTTCCGGGGCGCCCAGCGCGGGCCCGAAGGCGACCTCGATGGCCGCCTCGAAGATCTGCTCCTTGGTGCCGAAGTAGTGGTGCACCAGCGCCGAGTCCACCCCGGCGGCCTTCGCGATACCGCGTACGGACGTCTTGTCGTAGCCCCGCTCGGAGAACTCCTCGCGGGCGGCCGTCAGGATGCGGTCACGGGTGTCCGCCGACTCCGTACGAGGGGGGCGGCCGCGTTTACGGGCGGTGACGCCGGTCATCGGCGGGGCGCCTTCGCCGCGGGGGGCGGGGCCGACGACGCCGTCGACGAGGCGGAGGCCAGGTGCAGGCGCGTGAAGGCCAGGGCCTCGGCCAGGTCGGCCTCACGTTCGGCGCTCGACATCGCGCGCCGCGTGTTGACCTCGATGACGACGTGCCCGTCGAAGCCGGTCAGCGCGAGCCGTTCCAGCAGCTCGGCGCAGGGCTGGGCGCCGCGACCCGGGACCAGGTGCTCGTCCTTGGCCGAACCGTTTCCGTCGGCCAGGTGGACGTGGCCCAGGCGGTCGCCCATGCGGTCGATCATCTGCATCGCGTCCGCGCGGGCCGTGGAGGCATGGCTGAGATCGATCGTGAAGTGCCGGTAGTCGTCCTTCGTGACGTCCCAGTCGGGCGCGTACGCGAGCATCTCGCGGTCGCGGTAGCGCCACGGGTACATGTTCTCGACGGCGAACCGTACGTCCGTCTCGTCCGCCATCCGCCAGATGCCCGTGACGAAGTCCCGCGCGTACTGGCGCTGCCAGCGGAACGGCGGGTGGACGACGACCGCGCTCGCGCCGAGCTTCTCCGCCGCCGCGCGGGCCCGCTGGAGTTTGGTCCACGGATCGGTCGACCAGACCCGCTGCGTGATGAGCAGGCAGGGGGCGTGGACGGCGAGGATCGGGATCCGGTGGTAGTCGCTGAGTCTGCGCAGCGCGTCTATGTCCTGGCTGACGGGGTCGTTCCAGACCATGACCTCGACGCCGTCGTATCCGAGGCGCGCGGCGATCTCGAAGGCCGTCGCCGTCGACTCCGGGTAGACCGAGGCCGTCGACAGGGCGACCTTCGCATCCGGGATCCGCACGACTGGCTCTGCCATGGGGGACAGGTTACGGGGTGCGGTCACCCGGGTGCGGGGCCCCCGGCCGCCGTTGTGGTGTTCGCCACGGGCGGGTGCGCGTACGTCCCGGTGGCTCGCGCCCGCGCGGCGGAGCCGGCCATGTCACGGGCGCGCGCCCGCGGTGCCGTCACTCCGACGCGAGGTGATCGAGTTTGCGCAGGATGACGCCCTCCCTGAGCGCCCAGGGGCAGATCTCCAGGTTCTCCACGCCGAAGAGGTCCATCGCGCCCTCCGCGACCAGCGCGCCCGCGAGGAGCTGGTTGGCGCGGCCCTCGGAGACGCCCGGGAGCTCCGCTCGCTGGGCGGTCGTCATGCCCGCCAGGCGGGGCACCCAGGCTTCGAGCGACTCGCGCTTGAGCTGCCGCTGGGCGTACGGGCCGTCGGTGGAGCGGGCGGCCCCGGCGATGCGGGCGAGCTGCTTGAACGTCTTCGACGTGGCGACGACGTGGTCGGGGGCGCCGAAGCGCTTGAACTCCCCGACCGTGCGGGCGATCTGCGCCCGGGCGTGGCGGCGCAGGGCTCGTATGTCCTCGGGGTCGGGCGGGTCGCCGGGCAGCCAGCCCGCGGTGAGCCGGCCCGCGCCGAGCGGCAGCGAGACGGCCGCGTCGGGCTCCTCGTCGATGCCGTAGGCGATCTCCAGTGAGCCGCCGCCGATGTCCAGGACCAGCAGCTTTCCGGCGGACCAGCCGAACCAGCGGCGGGCGGCCAGAAAGGTGAGCCGAGCCTCCTCGGCGCCGGTGAGGACCTGGAGCTCGACGCCGGTCTCGGCCTGCACGCGCGCGAGGACGTCGTCGGCGTTGCTGGCCTCACGCACGGCGGAGGTCGCGAACGGCAGCAGGTCCTCCACGCCCTTGTCCTCGGCCGCCTGGAGCGCCTCCTGGACGACGGCGATCAGTTTGTCGACGCCCTCCGGGCCGATCGCCCCGTCCTCGTCGAGAAGTTGGGCAAGGCGCAGTTCCGCCTTGTGCGAGTGCGCGGGCTGGGGGCACGCGCCCGGGTGTGCGTCCACCACCAGCAGATGCACCGTGTTCGATCCCACGTCGAGGACACCGAGTCTCATATGGGGAACGCTACTGCCCACAGCGCCGTCGGCCGCCCCCGAAGCGGGTCCCGGCGACTTACCCTGGACGAGTGCCAAAGACGAACAAGGCGAAGACCGACAAATCGACCGACGGTCCTTCGCGTGCGAAGCCGGTGAAGCCACCGAAGAAGTCGAACAAGGCCCAGGCGGCGGAAGTGAAGGCCCTCGCGGCGAAAGCTCTCGCCGCGGACGAGAAGGGCCTCGACTTCGCGCGCGCGTGGGTGGAGTTCCCCGACCCCGCGGACGACGAACAGGTCTTCCGGTGTGATCTGACCTGGCTGACCTCTCGCTGGAACTGCATCTTCGGCAGCGGCTGCCAGGGCATCCAGCCGGGCCGCGCGGCCGACGGCTGCTGCACCCTGGGCGCCCACTTCTCCGACGAGGACGACGAGAAGCGCGTCGCCGGGCATGTGGCGCGGCTCACGCCGGACATCTGGCAGCACCACGACGAGGGCGTCCGGGACGGCTGGGTCTCGGAGGACGACGAGGGCTCCCGCCAGACGCGCCCGTTCAACGGCTCGTGCATCTTCCAGAACCGCCCCGGCTTCGCGGGCGGCGCGGGCTGCTCGCTGCACATCCTGGCCCTCAAGGAGGGCCGCGAGCCGCTGGAGACCAAGCCGGACGTCTGCTGGCAGCTGCCGGTGCGCCGGACGTACGAGTGGATCGACCGGCCGGACGACACGCGCGTGCTCCAGGTGTCGATCGGTGAGTACGACCGCCGCGGCTGGGGCCCGGGCGGCCATGACCTGCACTGGTGGTGCACGTCCGCGACCTCGGCACACGGCGCGGGCGACCCGGTGTACGTCTCCTACCGCCCGGAGCTGACCGAGCTGATGGGCAAGGCCGGCTACGACCGCCTGGTCGAGCTGTGCGAACAGCGCCTCGCCTCGCAGCTCCCGCTGCTGGCGCCGCATCCGGCGGACCCGGCACGCCCGACGGGCTGAGGGACGGGCTCACTGACGGGCTCACGGGGCGACGGGCCGACCTCCCGGGCTCCTCGGCCGCCGTGGCCGTCGTGGGCCGCGTTCCCGACCGGAGCGGCCCGTGACGGCCACGGCCGACCCCTACGACGTCTCCGGGCCCGGGGGGTCGCCGTCGTCGGACGGCGGGTTCGAGTCCTCCGAGGCGGTCGGGGACGGGTCGCCCGGCGTGGGCT
This sequence comes from Streptomyces sp. NPDC102259, assembly GCF_044766465.1. Taxonomy (NCBI): domain Bacteria; kingdom Bacillati; phylum Actinomycetota; class Actinomycetes; order Kitasatosporales; family Streptomycetaceae; genus Streptomyces; species Streptomyces sp. NPDC102259. The sequence continues at coordinate 18,181 of NZ_JBIWMA010000004.1, forward strand.
CCGGGTCGGAGGAGGACGGCGGATCGGTCGGGGTGGGATCCGGGGAGGACGGCGCCGTGGGCGTCGGTTCCGGGTCGGACGACGGAGGCGGACCGCCGGGGCCGCCCGGGCCGGAGCCGTTCCCCGGGTTCGAGGGGCCCGGTGCGGTGCCGTAGCCCTCGATGGAGACGACGGCGCCCGCCGGAGCGACGGCCACGCGCGCGTGCCACCTCCCGGAGGGCTCGCGCAGATGATCGACGTACACCTTGACCGTCACCGACTCGCCGGGCCTCAGCGTGCCCGTGGAGCGGCTCAGATAGAGCCACGAGGCGGCCGTGGTGGCCGACCAGCGGACCGGCCCGTCGCCGTCGGCGGCCGCGGTGAGCGTGACGAGGGTGGTGTCGCCGCTGTTGGCGGCCGTCACGGAGAGCTTCCCGGCGGCGCTCCTGCCGAGCCCTGTGACGCTGACGACCTCCACGGAGACGTCCGGTCCGTCGCCCTTGGGGAGACCGGTGCCGGGGCGGGTGCTGGCGTTTCCCGCGTTCTCGTAGCCGCCGACCGTCTCGCCGTCGAGGCTGTCGGGATCGTGCGCCTCGCTGGCGCTGGCGGAGCGGCCCTCGACCCCCTCCCCCGTCGGTGTGCCCCGGTAGGCCGCCCACAGGGCGAGCACGGGGGCGGCCACGACGGTGGCGACGACGGTCGTGGTGACGGCACGCGCGCGTAGCCGCTCCCGGCGGGCGGCCCGGTCCTTGGGGTCCATCGGGAAGCCCCGCCGGTCGTAGCGCGGCACGGCGGCTCCCCGCGCGCGCGGGAAGTGCGTCATGGCCATGCACAGCTCCGCGCGGGGCGCCGCCAGGACGGGCAGCTCGGCGGGGGTGACGCCGGCGCCGGGCCAGCGGCCGGGGACGGCGCGTTCGGCGGTCCTGCGGCAGCGCGGACAGTCGTCGACGTGCCGGACGAGTTCGCGGCGCAGGACGGCGCTGAGCACCAACTGGTTCTCGCCGGTGAGACGGGCCACACCGGGACAGCCGCCGGTCTCGACGACGGCGAGCGCCGCGCGGGTGCGCTCGACTTCGCAGGCGGCGGAGGCGAGCAGTTCGCGGGCGGTGGCCAGGTCCTTGCCGAGGACGGCGGCGACCTCGTGGGGGGCGAGGTGGTGGCGTACGGCGAGTTCGAGCGCCTCGCGCTGTTCCGGGGTGGTGCCGGCGGCCTCGGGCCAGGCGAGCTGGGTCAGTTCACGCCGCCGCTGCTCCCTGGCCTCGTCGGAAGCGGGCAGGCCTGCCGTCGTCGCGGCACTCGTGGCGCTCGCGGGCTTCGCGCCCTGCTGCCGACGGGCGCCGTCGCGGGCCGCGGCGTGCGTGCCCTGGCGTTTCTGCTTGGCCTGACGTTTCTGCTTGGCCTCGGTGAGCTTGCGCAGGCAGGCCCAGCGGGCCAGCGCGTACAGCCAGGCCCGGCGGTCGCCCGCCGCGTCGGGACCACGCTGGCCACGCCGTTCGGCGAACGCGAGGACGTCACCGAGGGCGGCGGTGGCGGCTTCGTGGTCGCACAGGACGGACAGGCAGTAGGTGAACAGACCGTCCAGGTAGGGCTCGTAGCGCGCGGGGGGCCGCTGCGCGAGCGTGCGCGCCGCAGCGCCGTCGCGCGCCTCCCGGTGCGCCCGGTGTGCGCCGGTCGTGCGGGTCGAGATTTCCGGGCTGCTGCTCATCACCCGTGCGACCGTAGGCGGCGCGGAACTAGGTCTTCTTGTCCCTTGAGTCCTTTTAATCCGTACGGGTGAAACGATCCCTCATAAGGGGACAGGGGAGGGGGGTCCCATGGCTCATTCGTGACGGGGCGTGGCCAAAACACAAGGGGTGCCTGTCCCGTCCGGGGGGTGCGGCGGCGCGCGGGGCGACGCGGAGGCACTGTCGAAGCGCTCAGGACGGGCGCCCGGCGAGGCCGGTCGTCCACAGGCGGGCCCGGCTGTCAGTGGCGGCGGCTACGGTTTCCCCCATGGCTGCCCGTACGAAGACCACCAAGGACCGTCCGTCCTACCGCTGCACGGAGTGCGGCTGGCAGACGGCCAAGTGGCTCGGCCGCTGCCCCGAGTGCCAGGCCTGGGGGACGGTCGAGGAGTACGGCACGCCCGCGGTCCGTACGACGACGCCGGGGCGCGTCACCACGTCCGCCCTGCCCATCGGCCAGGTCGACGTGCGCCAGGCCACCGCCCGGCCCACCGGCGTGCCCGAGCTGGACCGTGTCCTCGGCGGCGGACTCGTACCGGGCGCGGTGGTCCTGCTGGCCGGCGAGCCGGGCGTCGGCAAGTCGACCCTCCTGCTGGACGTGGCGGCCAAGTCGGCGAGCGACGAACACCGCACGCTGTACGTGACCGGCGAGGAATCGGCCTCCCAGGTCCGGCTGCGCGCCGACCGCATCGGCGCCATCGACGACCACCTGTATCTGGCCGCCGAGACCGATCTGGCGGCCGTCCTGGGTCACTTGGACGCGGTGAAGCCGTCACTGCTGATCATGGACTCGGTGCAGACCGTGGCCTCTCCGGAGATCGACGGAGCGCCCGGCGGCATGGCGCAGGTCCGCGAGGTCGCCGGCGCCCTGATCCGCGCCTCCAAGGAACGCGGCATGTCCACGCTTCTGGTGGGCCATGTCACGAAGGACGGCGCGATCGCCGGCCCCCGCCTCCTCGAACACCTCGTGGACGTCGTGCTGAGCTTCGAGGGAGACCGCCACGCGCGCCTGCGCCTGGTGCGGGGCATCAAGAACCGCTACGGCGCCACCGACGAGGTCGGCTGCTTCGAACTGCACGATGAGGGCATTACGGGCCTCACGGACCCGAGCGGACTCTTCCTGACCCGACGTGACGAACCGGTCCCGGGCACCTGCCTGACGGTCACCCTGGAGGGCCGCCGCCCCCTGGTCGCCGAAGTGCAGGCCCTCACCGTCGACTCCCAGATCCCCTCGCCCCGCCGCACGACGTCCGGCCTGGAGACCTCCCGGGTCTCGATGATGCTGGCCGTCCTGGAGCAGCGCGGCCGGATCAGCGCCCTGGGCAAGCGGGACATCTACTCGGCGACGGTCGGCGGCGTGAAGCTCTCGGAGCCCGCCGCGGACCTGGCGATCGCCCTCGCCCTGGCCTCCGCCGCGAGCGACACCCCGCTGCCCAAGAACCTGGTGGCGATCGGTGAAGTCGGGCTTGCGGGCGAGGTCAGACGGGTCACCGGCGTCCAGCGCAGGCTCTCGGAAGCACACCGTCTGGGCTTCACGCACGCGCTCGTGCCGGGCGATCCCGGCAAGATCCCCGCGGGCATGAAGGTGGTGGAAGTCGCGGACATAGGGGACGCCCTGCGGGTCCTGCCGCGCTCCCCTCGGCGAGACGCCCCACGGGAGGCGGAGCAGCGCCGGTAGACTTTGCCCTGGTCTCGCCCGTCCGTACGAAACGAGTGCGCGAAACGGGAGCGTCCCAGACCTGTGACCGGAGGAGTGCAGTGGCAGCCAACGACCGGGCGGCAGCTCCCGGAAAGTCCGGCGGGAGTTCCGGTGCCGACGGCCTGATGCGCGCCGCGCTGAGCGCGGTGGCTCCCGGCACCGCCCTTCGCGACGGCCTGGAGCGGATCCTTCGCGGCAACACCGGCGGACTCATCGTGCTGGGCTCCGACAAGACGGTCGAGTCGATGTGCACGGGCGGATTCGTCCTGGACGTGGAGTTCGCGGCCACGCGCCTGCGTGAGCTGTGCAAGCTCGACGGCGGCATCGTGGTCTCCTCCGACCTGTCGAAGATCCTCCGGGCCGGCGTCCAGCTGGTGCCGGACCCCACGATCCCCACGGAGGAGACGGGCACCCGGCACCGTACGGCGGACCGGGTCAGCAAGCAGGTCGGCTTCCCGATCGTCTCGGTCTCCCAGTCCATGCGTCTGATCGCCCTGTACGTCGACGGCCAGCGCCGCGTCCTGGAGGACTCCGCGGCGATCCTGTCCCGCGCGAACCAGGCGCTGGCGACCCTGGAGCGGTACAAACTCCGCCTCGACGAGGTCGCGGGAACGTTGTCAGCGCTGGAGATCGAGGACCTGGTGACGGTCCGGGACGTCTCCGCGGTGGCCCAGCGTCTGGAGATGGTGCGGCGCATCGCCACCGAAATCGCCGAATACGTGGTCGAACTGGGCACGGACGGGCGTCTGCTCGCCCTCCAGCTCGACGAGTTGATCGCGGGCGTGGAGCCGGAGCGCGAGCTGGTGGTCCGGGACTACGTGCCCGAGCCCACGGCCAAGCGCTCCCGCACGGTCGACGAGGCGCTGTACGAGCTGAACGCGCTGAGCCACGCCGAACTCCTCGAACTGTCCACGGTGGCACGCGCGTTGGGCTACACCGGCTCCCCCGAGGCCCTGGACTCGGCGGTCTCGCCCCGCGGCTTCCGCCTGCTGGCGAAGGTGCCGCGGCTGCCCGGCGCCATCATCGACCGACTCGTCGAGCACTTCGGCGGCCTCCAGAAGCTCCTCGCCGCGAGCGTCGACGACCTGCAGACGGTGGACGGCGTGGGCGAGGCACGGGCCCGCAGCGTCCGCGAAGGCCTGTCACGCCTGGCGGAGTCGTCGATCCTGGAGCGGTACGTCTAGGGCCGCACTGCCTGGTCGGTCTAGTGCTGTGACCGGGATGGTTCACCGTGGTCGGGATACGGCTCACGGGACGAGCGCGGTCCGCAAGGCGACTGGTATTACTGGTGCATGCAGGAAGAGACCGCGCGATCCGCGATCGACACGTTCATCTCCGCGTTCAACGCCTCGGACGACAGCTATGTGACTGCGCTGCTCTCCCAGGCCCTAACCTCGGACGTGGTCTTCTGGGGACCGTTGGGCCGCAGTGAGGGGATCGAGGCGGTCGAGCGGTTCGTGCTGGACATCCGGCGCCACCCCGCGGGGACCGGCACGATGGTGCGCTGTTCGGCGGTGGACATGCCGGACGAGTGGGCCCGGTACCAGTGGGTCTTCACGACGCCGGATGGAGGCCCCCGCCTGGCGGGAACGGACGTCGTCCATCTGCGGCGGAGCCTCATCGACCAGGTCATCGTCTTCGCGGGGGAGATCAAGCCGTCCGCCTCCTGAGTCATTCTCCTCTGGCGCCGTCCTTCTCCTGAACCGGCCCCGTTCGGGGCTCCGGGTCTGCCCAGCCGAGATCATCTTCACAACGCTTCGGTCGTCCGCGCTTGGCCACGAGCGGACCGATGATGCGCTGTGGCTGTGTAAGTTCGCGGTTGGTCAGGCTGCGGTGTTGAGGGGGCGTCCGCCCCAGCGGATGCCCTTCTCGCTGCGGACGCGGGCGCGTTCCTTGCGTTCGGCGGCCAGGACGTCGCGGTGGCGGGCGTTGGCGTTGCGCCAGCGCAGGTAGGCGTGCAGGGTCCGTGTCTGCACGGTGTGGTTGGGGTGGTGGGAGTTGGCGATGGTGAACTGCCGCAGTGGTCCGAAGTGGGCTTCGATCGGGTTGGCCCAGGAGGCGTAGGTCGGGGTGAAGCACAGTTCGACCTTGTGTTTCCTGGCCCAGCGGCGGATGTCGGCGCCTTTGTGGGCGGACAGGTTGTCCAGGATCACGTAGATGGGTGCGCCGTCGGGTCGGGCGGCGCGGATCGCCTTCAGTGCGGCCAGCGTGTTGGTGGCGCCCTTCCTGCGGCGGTTGACGCCCCACAGGGTGTCGTCGCCGACCGAGTAGCAGCCGTGGAAGTACCGCACTCCGTGGGTGCGGTGGTAGGTGGCCGGCACCCGGTGGGGCCTGGTCTGCGCGGCCCAGCAGCTGCCTCCGGTGGGTCGGATCCCGAGGGGGCCGAACTCGTCGAAGGCGAAGACCCGGTCCGGGAAGCGGTCAAGGACCTCCTCGATCCGGTCCAGTTTCGCCTCGCGCTCGGGGTCCGGGGATTCCTTCCAGGTCTTGGTGCGCTGAAAGGTGACACCGCGGCGGGCGAGCAGGCCGCGTAACGTCTCGCGGCCGATGCGAATCACCCGGCCGTGGCTTTCCGTAGGTAGGCGACGAGTTTACGCAGTGACCAGCGGGTGAAGGGCTGGCCGAGCTTGGTGGGGCGGGTGGTGGCCGTCTGGATGATGAAGTCCTCGTCGTCATGGCTGAGTTGGCGGGGACGGCCTCCCGCCCACCGAGGGTCCAGGCAGGCCAGGCCGATCTCGTTGAAGCGGTGGATCACATCTCGGACGGTGTCCTCGTCGGCCTGCACCAGCTGGGCGATCACCGGTACCGTTCCCGCCGGCCGAGGCCAGCAGCATCATCGCGCGCCGATAGCGCACCGAGTTGGTGCTGCCCCGGCGGACGACCTGCTGCAGCTTCTGCCCCTCCTGGTCGGTCAGTCTGCGCACACGGACAGGCTCGGCCACCGCGCCTCCAGCGGTCGGATCGGACGTCACCGCACATCCAACCGCCACGACCACCGACCCGGCGAACCTATGCGGTCAGAGCACTAGTCGGCCTTCAGCACGAACGACGTCTGTGCCTTGGCGAACCCCGGGGCCTTCGCCTCCACCAGATACGTACCGGCTCCGGCCGCTCCCGCCGGAGGCGTCGCGCACTCGGGGGCGCTCGGCTTGCGGTCCCACTTCACGGTGTACGTGAAGGTGTCCCCGGCCGGCACCCGGTACAGCAGGCTCCCGGCCGTCCTGGGGCAGTCGGCGGACGACCAGTACGCGTCGTCGCCGCCCGTCTGAGTGATCGTCAACACCGCTGCCTTCGGGCCGAGATCGACCTTGCAGTCGCTGCCCGAGGCGTTCTTCGCGATCAGTTGAAACGTGGGCGTCTGGTCGGGCGAGTAGGAGTTCTGGACGCTCCGCAAGGTCAACGTGACCCCGCCGGCGGTGCAGTTGGGCAGCGTCGTCCCGGCCGGTAGCGTCGTCCCCGTGCCACTGCCGACGCCACTGCCGCTGCCACCGCTGCCGCTGCCGTTGGCGCCGTCGTCGGTGCCGCCGGCACCCGCCGAGTCACCGTCCGAGCCGCCTGAGCCGGCGCCTGCGTCCGAACCCGAACCCGATCCCGACCCCGAGCCGGACCCGCTGGAGGTGCCGTCGCTCGACTCGTCGCGGCCGCCAGGGTTTTGGCTGATCGCGGGACCCGATCCGGACGGCCCCGGCGTGATGGAGGAGGCGGGATTCTTGCCCCCGCCGCCATCGGCGCCGTTCTTGCCGCCGCCCCCGCCCGAGGTCACCACCCACAGGGTCACCAGCGCCAACAGGGCGCACACGGACAGCAGTACGACCCTCCGACGCCAGTAGATGGAGGAGGGAAGCGGCCCGACCGGATTGCGCAGAGATCCCACGGCGCAAACTGTACGAGAGATCGACGGGTTCGCTGGCCCCACCCGCCGCCAGGAGCGCAACTTTTCCGGATCATCATCCCGGAAACGATTTCCCCCGTACTCGACTTCGGTCCGCGCTGCCGCCCTTCCTTGACGATCACACCCGTTGCGCCTCCGGCCACGGCCCCGGGCACGCGCGCGTGGCGCGCTCGCGTGACCCCGCGCGCCGAGTGGCGGTACGCGCGCGTGCCCCCTTCCGCATGGCAGGATCGGAAGGGCCATGACTGCGCCCACGAAGCCCCCGCGCCGCTCCCCCGCCCGCTCCGACGTCGACGCCACCGCGACGGACCTGCACTCCCCGGTGATCGACTGGTTCGACGAGAACGCCCGCGACCTGCCCTGGCGGCACCCCGAGGCCGGCGCGTGGGGCGTGATGGTCAGCGAGTTCATGCTCCAGCAGACACCGGTCAGCCGTGTCCTGCCGGTCTACGAGCAGTGGCTCGCCCGCTGGCCGCGCCCCGCCGACCTGGCCGCTGAGGCCCCGGGCGAGGCCGTACGCGCCTGGGGGCGGCTCGGCTATCCGCGCCGCGCCCTGCGGCTGCACGGCGCGGCGGTGGCGATAACGGAACGGCACGGCGGCAGCGTGCCCTCGGGCCACGCGCAGCTCCTCGCGCTGCCCGGCATCGGCGAGTACACGGCCGCGGCCGTCGCCTCCTTCGCCTACGGACAGCGGCACGCCGTCCTGGACACCAACGTCCGCCGCGTCTTCGCGCGCGCCGTCACGGGCGTGCGGTACCCGCCGAACGCCACCACGGCCGCCGAGCGCAAGCTGGCCCGCGCCCTGCTGCCCGACGACGAGCCGACCGCCGCGCGCTGGGCCGCCGCGTCCATGGAGCTCGGCGCACTCGTCTGCACGGCGAAGAACGAGACGTGCGTGCGCTGCCCGATCGCGGCGCAGTGCGCCTGGCGGCTCGCGGGAAAGCCGGAGCACGACGGCCCGCCGCGCCGGGGCCAGACGTACGCGGGCACCGACCGGCAGGTCAGGGGCAAGCTGCTCGCCGTCCTGCGGGAGGCGCACACCCCCGTGCCACAGGCCGCCCTGGACCGGGTGTGGCACGAGCCGGTGCAGCGCGCGCGGGCGCTGGACGGCCTCGTCGCGGACGGACTCGTGGAGCCGCTCCCGGGCGGGCTGTACCGCCTGCCGCTGACCTGACGCACGGTCATTTCACAGGTGTGCGGCTTCGTCACGGCCGTCACCGCGCCATTGTCACGCTCGACGGCCGGACAAACCGCCTCATAGGCGAGCAGTTAGGCCTGTGTCTCTACCCCAAACCTCTTTCCGTTACACAACCGACGGACAGCTGAGCGCTGGCCGAAGGCTGCCTCGGACAACGCCGTGACAACACCTCCGTAGCTTCATTCGCGTACCCGGCAGGACCACGAGGGCTACAGACCACAGGCAGTGAACCGGCGGCGGCAGTCCGCCGGTACGGGGAATCGGAGGCGGTTGACCATGGCACAGGGCGAGGTGCTCGAGTTCGAGGAATACGTCCGCACGCGGCAGGACGCGCTGCTGCGCAGCGCCCGACGCCTGGTGCCGGACCCGGTCGACGCGCAGGACCTCCTCCAGACCGCGCTGGCCCGGACGTACGGCCGCTGGGACGGCATCGCGGACAAGCGGCTCGCGGACGCCTACCTGCGCCGGGTCATGATCAACACGCGCACCGAGTGGTGGCGGGCCCGCAAGCTCGAGGAGGTTCCGACCGAGCAGCTCCCGGACGCCTGCGTGGACGACTCCACCGAGCAGCACGCCGACCGCGCCCTGCTGATGGACGCGATGAAGGTGCTCGCTCCGAAGCAGCGCAGTGTCGTGGTGCTGCGACACTGGGAGCAGATGTCCACGGAGGAGACGGCCGCCGCCCTCGGCATGTCGGCCGGAACGGTCAAGAGCACGCTGCACCGGGCGCTCGCCCGGCTCCGCGAGGAGCTGGAAGCCCGCGATCTGGACGCACGCGCGCTGGAGCGTGAGGAGCGGGAGCGTTGCGCGGCGGCCTGACCGAGGCCGGGCCCACACCGGCCCGAAGCACCATCCAGGCGGCGATCACGGCGATGTCCGTGCTCGCCGCCCTCGCCCTTTGCGTCTCCGCCTGCGCCACCGGCGGCACCGGCGCCCGTGACGAGGGTCCGGCTCACTCCGACGCCGTGGCGGGCGCCGCCACCTCCCCGTCGTCCGCCTCCACCGCCCCGCCCGACCGGGCGGAGGCGGTCCGGCTGATCAAGGACGACCCCGAGGTCTCGGCCGAGGTCAAAAGCGAGCTGCAGCCCTGCTCCGGCGACGAGTACCCGGTCGACGTGTCGTACGGCGACCTCACCGGCGGCTCCGGCGACGACATCATCGTCAACGTGCTCACCTGCGGTGACTTCGTCGGCGTGGGCTCGTACGTGTACCGGAAGGACGCCGGCGGCTACCGGAACGTGTTCCAGACCGAGGAGCCTCCCGTCTACGCGGAGATGGACCGGGGCGACCTGGTGGTGACCAAGCAGGTGTACGAGAGGGGCGACCCGGTCTCGGACCCGTCCGGCGAGAACGTGATCACGTACCGCTGGGCCTCGGGCCGCTTCGTGAAGGAGTACAGCTGGCACAACGACTACAGCGGCGTCGTCGGTGACGCCCCCACGGTGGCGCCTGAGTCCGGCTGACCTGCCCGGACGCGGCCGACCGAGAAATTCTCCGGCAGCGTGAACCGATCGGGCCGCTCGTTCCGATCAATGGGTGGACGGGCAGGGACGGGCAAGGACGGGCAGGGAGGGGCGGGGGCGGGGGGACGCGCAAGGACGGACCGCACGGAGACGGACAGGGATCGCGCGGGAAGTGAACGCTCGCCGCGCTCCATGCGTCCAAGCAAGGGGTACACACGACAGTTCACCGACAGGTGACCCACGGAACGCAGGCGGAAGCCCGTCAGACTGACGACCCGCAGGCACACGAGACCGCATACGAGAACTGAGAGCACCGGGATGGCAGACCAGACCCACGTCCTGTTCGTCGAGGACGACGACGTCATCCGCGAGGCCACCCAGCTCGCCCTCGAGCGGGACGGCTTCGTGGTCACCGCGATGCCCGACGGCCTGTCGGGCCTGGAGGCGTTCCGCGCCGACCGCCCCGACATCGCGTTGTTGGACGTCATGGTGCCCGGCCTGGACGGCGTGAGCCTGTGCCGGCGCATCCGGGACGAGTCCACCGTGCCGGTGATCATGCTGTCGGCGCGTGCCGACTCCATCGATGTCGTCCTCGGCCTGGAGGCCGGCGCAGACGACTACGTGACCAAGCCCTTCGACGGCGCCGTGCTGGTCGCCCGGATCCGCGCCGTGCTGCGCCGCTTCGGTCACGCGGGCGGCGACGACCGCGCCGAGCCCGCCGCCTCCACGGCCGGCGGTGTGCTGTCGTTCGGTGATCTGGAGATCGACACGGAGGGCATGGAGGTGCGCCGGGCCGGGCAGCCGGTGGCGCTGACCCCCACCGAGATGCGCCTGCTGCTGGAGTTCTCCTCCGCCCCGGGCACGGTCCTCTCACGCGACAAACTGCTGGAGCGGGTGTGGGACTACGGCTGGGGCGGCGACACCCGGGTCGTGGACGTCCATGTACAGCGGCTGCGGACGAAGATCGGCCAGGACCGTATCGAGACGGTCCGCGGTTTCGGCTACAAGTTGAAGGCCTGAGCGGGGCGGGGACAGGGGCAGGAGGATGCGGGGGATGATCCGGCAGCTGGTTCCGGCTCGCAGAGAACGCGTGGGCATCCGTACGGGGCTGCGGTGGAAGCTGAGCGCGGCGATCGCGCTGGTCGGCGCGCTGGTGGCGATCGCGCTCAGTCTGGTCGTGCACAACGCCGCGCGGGTGTCCATGCTCGACAACGCGCGCGACCTCGCCGACGAGCGGGTCCAGATCGCCCAGCGCAACTACGAGTACTCGGGGCGGCCGAACTTCCGCTTCCCCAACATCAAGATCGACGACCCCAGGCTGCCTCCGTCGTTGCGGGAGAAGGTCCAGGAGGGGCGTCGGGCCACCTTCGTCTCGGACCGCACGGGCGGGGTGCCGGACATCTGGGCGGCCGTGCCGGTCAAGGACGGGCATGTGCTGTCTCTGCACACCGGCTTCACCGACCGCAGCACGGACATCCTCAACGATCTCGACCAGGCTCTGGTGATCGGTTCCATCGCGGTCGTGCTCGGCGGCAGCGCGCTCGGCGTGCTCATCGGCGGGCAGCTCTCACGCCGGTTGCGCAAGGCGGCGGCCGCGGCGAACCAGGTGGCCAGGGGCGAGTCGAACGTGCGGGTGCGGGACGCCATCGGCGGGGTCGTACGGGACGAGACCGACGACCTGGCGAGCGCGGTGGACGCCATGGCGGACACGCTTCAGGAGCGGCTGGAGGCCGAGCGCCGGGTCACCGCCGACATCGCGCACGAACTGCGCACCCCGGTGACGGGGCTGCTGACGGCCGCCGAGCTGCTGCCGCCCGGCCGGCCGACCGAGCTGGTCCTGGACCGGGCCAAGGCGATGCGCACCCTGGTCGAGGACGTGCTGGAGGTGGCCCGTCTCGACGGCGCCTCGGAGCGCGCCGAACTGCAGGACATCGTGCTCGGCGAGTTCGTGGCACGCCGGGTCGCGGCCAAGGACCCGGACGCCGAGGTGCGGGTGGTGCACGAGTCGATGGTCACGACCGACCCCCGGCGCCTGGAGCGGGTGCTGTTCAATCTGCTGGCCAACGCGGCCCGGCACGGTAAGCCGCCGATCCAGGTCACCGTCGAGGGGCGGGTCATCCGGGTCCGCGACCACGGCCCCGGTTTCCCCGAGGACCTGCTCGCGGAGGGACCCAGCCGCTTCCGCACGGGCAGCGCCGACCGGGCCGGGCACGGACACGGGCTCGGGCTCACCATCGCGGCGGGCCAGGCCCGGGTCCTCGGCGCCCGGCTGACCTTCCGCAACGTACGGCCCGCGGGGGCCCCTGAGCACATACCCGCCGAGGGCGCCGTCGCCGTCCTGTGGCTGCCGGAGCACGCGCCGACGAACACGGGAAGCTACCCGACGATGCCGTGACGGCGGGCACCGTGCGGGCGGGTGGCACGGCGGGATCAGGGGGCGCCGAGGCCGGCCGACATGGGTGGCCCGGTACTCGCTCGACTCGCTCGGGCCAGTCGGGGCGCGCTTCTTCAAGCGGGCCGCGAAGCTGCCGAGGCTGCTGCCTCCGACAGGGTGTCCGATCGCTGTCCCCGTGAGTTCGCCGGGTCGGGCGCACAGACCACAGGCCCCCCGGGGCGGACAGCGCCGGGGGGCCTGCGTTCACCACAGCGTGGTCAGACGGCCTCGACCAGGGGCGGCTGCGTCGCGGCAGCGCCGTCGGCCGACTCCTCGCCGTCCTTCTGCGGCCCCGCTCCCTTGAGCGGGACCTCCTTGACGAACACCGCCGCCACCAGCGCGATCACCGCCACCACGGCTCCCAGCAGGAACGCCGAGTGGGTGCCGGAGGACACCGCGTGCTGGTAGGCCTCCCGGGCTGCGACGGGCAGCTTGGCCAGGCTGGCCGCGTCCAGCTGCGCGGACTGCTCGGTGACCTTCGAACCCAGCGCGCCGGCCCGCTCGGACATGACGTCCTGGACGCGGTTGTTGAACAGCGCGCCCATGATCGCGACGCCGAAGGACGAGCCGAGCGTACGGAAGAGGGTGGTGGACGAGGAGGCGACGCCCATGTCCTTCATCTCGACGCTGTTCTGCGCGACCAGCATCGTGATCTGCATGAGGCAGCCCATGCCGAGGCCGACGACGGCCATGAACACGCCGGAGGTGAGGCGGCTGGTCCCGGTGTCCATGGTGGACAGCAGATACAGGCCGATGACCATCGCGACGCTGCCGACGAGCGGGAAGATCTTGTACTTGCCGCTGTTCGTGGTCACCCGGCCCGCCACCATCGAGGTGACCAGCATGGCGCCGAGCATCGGCAGGAGCAGCAGACCGGAGTTGGTCGCGGAGGCGCCCTGCACCGACTGCTGGTACAGCGGCAGGAAGAGGGTGGCGCCGAACATCACGAAGCCGGTGACGAAGCCGATGATCGACATCAGGGTGAAGTTGCGGCTGCGGAAGATGTGCAGCGGCACGATCGGCTCGGCGGCCCTGGTCTGCCAGAACACGAACCCGATGAGCGAGGCGACGCCGATCGCGATGAGCTCCATGATCCGCGCGGACGACCAGGCGTACTCCGAGCCGCCCCAGGTGGTGACGAGGACGATGGAGGTGATGCCGACGGTCAGCAGGGTGGCGCCCAGGTAGTCGATCCGCGACTGCGAACGCTTCCTCGGCAGGTGCAGAACGGCGCTGATGAGGGCCAGCGACACCACGCCGAGCGGCAGGTTGATGTAGAAGGACCAGCGCCAGCCCCAGTTGTCGGTGATGGTGCCGCCGACCAGCGGGCCGCCGATCATCGCGAGCGCCATGACGCCGGCCATCATGCCCTGGTACTTGCCGCGCTCCCGCGGCGGGATGAGGTCACCGATGATCGCCATGACGCCGACCATCAGACCACCGGCGCCGAGGCCCTGGATCGCGCGGAAGCCGATCAGTTCGCCCATGTTCTGGGCCATGCCGCTGAGCGCGGAACCGATCAGGAAGATCACGATCGATGTCATGAAGGCGCCCTTGCGCCCGTACATGTCGCCGATCTTGCCCCAGATCGGGGTGGAGGCCGCGGTCGCGAGGGTGTACGCGGTCACGACCCACGACAGGTGTTCGAGCCCGCCGAGTTCGCCGACGATCGTCGGCATCGCCGTGCCCACGATCATGTTGTCGAGCATCGCGAGCATCATTGTGATCATCAGCGCGAGCAGGACGACCCGCACGCTCCTCGGCTGTTTCTCAGCCTTGGTCTCGGCTGCCTTTGTGTCCGCCATGGTTGCCACTCCCCTGGGCTTCCCCCCGGCCGGCTACTTACTTGCCGCCCGGCTAGTTCACTACACTGGGAAGGTAGACCTGCAACTAGCCGGGCGTCAAGTAAGTTTCCGCACCTAACTAGCCGGACGGCAAGTAAGTTTCGCGGGAGCGCGAGGACCACGAGAATGGACGTCACCATGGACGGCACGAAGCAGCAGCGGCGCGGCAACACCCGCCAGCGCATCCAGGACGTCGCGCTCGAACTCTTCGCCGAGCAGGGCTACGAGAAGACCTCCCTCCGCGAGATCGCGGAGCGTCTGGAGGTCACCAAGGCGGCCCTGTACTACCACTTCAAGACCAAGGAAGAGATCATCGTCGGCATCTTCACGGATCTGACGAAGCCGATCGAGGATCTGATCGAGTGGGGCGGGAGCCAGCCGCACACCCTGGACACCAAGCAGGAACTCGTACGGCGTTACAGCAAGGCCCTCTCCGAGGCGACCCCGCTCTTCCGTTTCATGCAGGAGAACCAGGCGACGGTGCGGGAACTCCAGATCGGCGACTCGTTCAAGGACCGCATGCGGGGCCTGCGCGACATCATCATCGACCCGGACGCCCCCCTCGCCGACCAGGTCCGCTGCGTGAGCGCCATCTTCACGCTGCACGCCGGCATGTTCTTCCTGCAGGACCTCGAAGGCGACCCCGAGGACAAGCGTGCAGCCGTCCTCGAGGTCGCCATCGATCTGGTGACGCAGGCGCACCAGGGCACCTGATCACATCGGCGTCAGACCTTGACGCCCTTGCTGTGCAGGAAGGTGACCGGGTTGATCGCCGAGCCGTAGTTCGCGGTCGTACGGATCTCGAAGTGCAGGTGGGGACCGCTGGAGTTGCCGGTGCTGCCGGACAGGGCGATCTTCTGGCCCGTCTTGACGACCTGGCCGACCTTCACGTTGATGCTCGAGAGGTGGGCGTACTGCGAGTAGACGCCGTTGGAGTGCTTGATCACGATGGCGTTGCCGTAGGCGGGGCCGTCACCGGCGCCGTTGCCGCCGGCCTTGACCACGGTGCCGCCGTGCGCGGCCATCACCTTGGTGCCGGTCGGAACGGCGAAGTCCTGACCGCTGTGGGTGGACTGCCACATCGCGCCGGCCTGGGCGTAGCCGGCGGACAGGGTGTACTTCTTCACCGGGTCGATCCAGGAGGCGGCCGAGGCGGCCGTCTTCGCGGCCGCGGGCGCTGCGGCGGGCGCCGCGGCGGACGCCACTCCGGTCCCCAGCACGACCGAGGCGCCCAGGGCGGCGGCGCCGACGACCACGCGAGTGCGGAGCTGGGACGTACGGGAAGAACGGAACGTGACGCGCTGGAACATCGAAGACCTCATGGGGACGGGGACAGAGGAAACCACCCGGCGTGAACCCCCGCCGAAGTGGCCATCCCTTGGTAACCCCGGGGCCCACATACCCCCAAACGTGTGATCTACGACGGAACCTAGTACTTCACCCCAAAACTTCCCACTTCTTGACAGAACCTCCTTTACGGACACATTCGACACTCGCCCACACAGGAGGCCTGAGTGGAGATCGAGACCTCTGGGGCAAACGTCCTTTTTAGTCCGATTTAGGTTACGACTAACCGGCCTAGTAGGGTCCGAATCGCCTGTGCGCCATGTCACCGGCCGTCCCCTGTAGGGGACTTCGGAATGTGACGGCGGCTACTCCCGTACCCCACAGGGCACTTGTGACCCCGCTCACGTTCGTGTGCACGGGTCTGTGATCAGGCTCTCATCCGCCTCTACCGTCCAGTAACCCGCTGGTTCCCCTCAGGCCACCCCCAGCGATGAGCATGCCCACGACACCGGTAGTGCTAGGACGCGAGAGGACCCCACACATGACCAGAGGCAGCTGGACGCGCCGCATCGCCATGACCGCCGTGGCGACGGCAGCCGTCACGACGATGGCCGTACCGGTCGGCGCCCAGGCCGCGACGGCCACCGGCACCTCCACCGTCTCCACCGCAGCCGCAGCCGCAGCCGCCGAGGACGTCGACTACGCCACCTGGCAGCTGGACTGCCAGGCCGTGATGAACCAGGCCCTGCCGACGCTGAAGCAGCGCATCGCCGCCACCAAGCCGGGCGAGAAGCAGGCGATCGTCTTCGACATCGACAACACCACCCTGGAGACCGACTTCGGCTTCAGCTACCCCCAGCCGGCCAACAAGCCGGTCCTCGACGTGGCCAAGTACGCCCAGGAGCACGGCGTCTCCCTGTTCTTCGTCACCGCCCGCCCGGGCATCATCTCCGGGGTGACCGACTACAACCTCAAGTACGTCGGCTACAAGGTCTCCGGCCTCTACGTACGCGGCTTCCTCGACCTCTTCAAGGACGTCGCCGCCTACAAGACCGCCCAGCGCGTCGACATCGAGTCCAAGGGCTACACGATCATCGCGAACATCGGCAACAGCGCCACCGACCTCTCGGGCGGCCACGCCGAGACGACGTACAAGCTGCCGGACTACGCCGGCCAGCTGTCGTAAGTCCCCGCATGGCCGTGCGGGGCCGCGGAACGCATGCGAGAGGGGCCGGTGCTGTGAAGCACCGGCCCCTCTCTCCGCTCAGCCCCCGGAGGGTCAGGCGTCCTTGCTCAGGTTCGGTCCGGCACCGCCGGCCGCCTGCTCGATCGGCGGGACGTCGGGCAGAGCCGACTTCTCCTCGCCGCGGAAGGTGAAGGTCTTGGTCTCACCCTCGCCCTCGGTGTCCACGACCACGATGTGACCGGGGCGCAGCTCGCCGAAGAGGATCTTCTCCGAGAGCGTGTCCTCGATCTCGCGCTGGATGGTGCGACGCAGCGGACGCGCACCCAGCACCGGGTCGTAGCCCTTCTTCGCCAGCAGCTCCTTCGCGGCCTGGGAGAGCTCGATGCCCATGTCCCGGTCCTTGAGGCGCTCGTCGACCTTGCCGATCATCAGGTCGACGATCTGCAGGATGTCCTCCTGCGTCAGCTGCGGGAAGACGACCACGTCGTCGACACGGTTGAGGAACTCGGGGCGGAAGTGCTGCTTGAGCTCGTCCGAGACCTTGTTCTTCATGCGCTCGTAGTTCGACTTCTTGTCGCCCGAGGCCGCGAAGCCCAGGTTGAAGCCCTTGGAGATGTCCCGGGTGCCGAGGTTGGTCGTCATGATGATGACCGTGTTCTTGAAGTCCACGACCCGGCCCTGGGAGTCGGTCAGACGACCGTCCTCCAGGATCTGGAGCAGCGAGTTGAAGATGTCCGGGTGGGCCTTCTCGACCTCGTCGAAGAGAACGACGGAGAACGGCTTGCGACGGACCTTCTCGGTCAGCTGGCCGCCCTCTTCGTAGCCCACGTATCCGGGGGGCGAACCGAAGAGCCGCGACACCGTGTGCTTCTCGCTGAACTCCGACATGTCGAGGGAGATCAGCGCGTCCTCGTCACCGAAGAGGAACTCGGCGAGCGCCTTGGACAGCTCGGTCTTACCGACACCGGACGGGCCGGCGAAGATGAACGAACCACCGGGACGCTTCGGGTCCTTGAGACCCGCACGCGTACGACGGATCGCCTTCGACAGCGCCTTGACGGCGTCGATCTGGCCGATGACCCGCTTGTGGAGCTCGTCCTCCATGCGCAGCAGGCGGCTCGACTCCTCCTCGGTCAGCTTGAAGACCGGGATGCCGGTGGCGGTCGCGAGGACCTCGGCGATCAGCTCGCCGTCGACCTCGGCGACGACGTCCATGTCGCCGGCCTTCCACTCCTTCTCCCGCTTGGCCTTGGCGGCCAGGAGCTGCTTCTCCTTGTCGCGGAGGGAGGCGGCCTTCTCGAAGTCCTGCGAGTCGATCGCGGACTCCTTGTCGCGGCGGACGCCGGCGATCTTCTCGTCGAACTCGCGCAGGTCCGGCGGCGCGGTCATCCGGCGGATGCGCATCCGGGAACCGGCCTCGTCGATCAGGTCGATCGCCTTGTCCGGCAGGAAGCGGTCCGAGATGTACCGGTCGGCCAGGGTGGCGGCCTGGACCAGCGCCTCGTCGGTGATCGAGACGCGGTGGTGCGCCTCGTACCGGTCACGCAGACCCTTGAGGATCTCGATCGTGTGCGGCAGGGACGGCTCCGCGACCTGGATGGGCTGGAAGCGGCGCTCGAGGGCCGCGTCCTTCTCCAGGTGCTTGCGGTACTCGTCCAGCGTGGTCGCACCGATGGTCTGGAGCTCACCGCGGGCCAGCATCGGCTTCAGGATCGAAGCGGCGTCGATGGCGCCCTCGGCGGCACCCGCACCGACCAGCGTGTGGAGCTCGTCGATGAACAGGATGATGTCGCCGCGGGTGCGGATCTCCTTGAGGACCTTCTTCAGGCGCTCCTCGAAGTCACCGCGGTAGCGGGAGCCGGCGACCAGGGCGCCGAGGTCCAGGGTGTAGAGGTGCTTGTCCTTGAGGGTCTCGGGCACCTCGCCCTTGACGATGGCCTGGGCGAGACCTTCGACGACGGCGGTCTTGCCGACGCCGGGCTCACCGATCAGGACCGGGTTGTTCTTGGTACGGCGGGACAGCACCTGCATGACCCGCTCGATCTCCTTCTCGCGCCCGATGACCGGGTCGAGCTTGGACTCACGAGCGGCCTGGGTGAGGTTCCGGCCGAACTGGTCGAGGACCAGGGACGTCGAGGGGGTGCCCTCGGCAGGCCCGCCACTGGCGCCGGCGGTCTCCTTGCCCTGGTAACCGGAGAGCAGCTGGATGACCTGCTGCCGCACCCGGTTGAGATCGGCGCCCAGCTTGACGAGGACCTGGGCGGCGACGCCCTCGCCCTCGCGGATCAGGCCGAGCAGGATGTGCTCCGTGCCGATGTAGTTGTGTCCCAGCTGAAGGGCCTCGCGGAGCGACAGCTCCAGGACCTTCTTGGCACGGGGGGTGAAGGGGATGTGCCCGGACGGGGCCTGCTGGCCCTGGCCGATGATCTCCTCCACCTGCTGGCGGACCGCCTCGAGCGAAATCCCGAGGCTCTCAAGGGCCTTGGCGGCGACACCCTCACCCTCGTGGATCAGGCCCAGGAGGATGTGCTCGGTGCCGATGTAGTTGTGGTTGAGCATCCGGGCTTCTTCCTGAGCCAGGACGACAACCCGCCGCGCGCGGTCGGTGAACCTCTCGAACATCGTTAATCGCTCCTCAGAGCGGTCAGGCAGTGGGGGGAACTTCCCCTCCCTGTCCTTCCGCAGCTTAGTCCCGCAAGCGGGGACCGCTCATTCCAACTGCCGACACCGTCGATGGCCTCCTGACCCCGAACGCCGACATCTGCTCCAACCCGATGGTGCGAGACGATGTTCCCGCAGGCCAGGCAGTTACCCCAGTCGCCAGTACGCCGATGGCGAACGTGAGACGG
The DNA here is from genome assembly GCF_044766465.1 of Streptomyces sp. NPDC102259. NCBI lineage: Bacteria > Bacillati > Actinomycetota > Actinomycetes > Kitasatosporales > Streptomycetaceae > Streptomyces > Streptomyces sp. NPDC102259. Next base: position 37,736 of record NZ_JBIWMA010000004.1, read on the forward strand.
CCTTTCCTGCGTGTCGCCCCCTCCCACTAGGGATGTCTTACCCGCTGCGACCGACAGTCCATGCCGTGCACACCGGTCCCCTCCGCTATGGGCGAACAACCTTGCGCCTCCCGACACCCCCGCACGCCCCGTTTGTCGACACGGTGCGCATCTGTTCAAACACCCAGCGTAACTCGCGGGCCTTTTCGACGGTTGCACTTGGCATGGTTGGCTCAGTCCCGTCGGCTGTCTGCTCGGCCGCCGCTGCGATCCTCACGGTCCCCCTCCCCCGACGGCCGCTCGACCCGGATGATCCGGACGGCCGGATCCGCGGCTGGTACGAGAACGAACTGGCCTGGCCGACGGTGCCCGGGGAGCCGGTACGACTTTTGGTGGGCGAGTGCTTCGACGTGCTGGAGGTGCCGGCCGAGGCGGGCCTCGCGGCGCTGCGGCGGCTCGCGCCGGGCTCGCCGGTGGCCGTGCGGGGCGACCGGATGCGACTGCTGGTGGCGGCGGGCGGCGCGGAGGAGGTGCCGGGGATCCTTCAGTGGCTGGAGTGGGGCGGGGTGCCACTGGATCTGACGGCGATCGGCGCGGGCGAACTCATCGAGGCCCCGCTGCCGCCCCCCGGCGGGAGCCAGGGCCGCGATCCGGGCCCGAACCGTCCCGGAGCGGTGCAGGGGGCCGCCGTCTGGCTGCGGCCCCCCGTGGCAGGGCGCGAGGCCGAGGCCTCGCTGCCGACGATGTCGGCGCTGGGGGGCGTTGAGGGCGCCCCCGATCTCGTACGGCTGGTGGACACGCTGGCGACGCATTGTCACCGTGTCCGGCTGCGGCGCGCGAGCGCTCAGCCGTTGGCCTTCTCGTAGGCCTCGCGAATGGACGCCGGAACGCGGCCGCGGTCATTGACCTCGTGCCCGTTCTCCTTGGCCCACGCGCGGATCTGGGCCGTGTCCTGGCTGCCGCCGGTAGCGGCGCGCGCCTTTCCACGCCCGCCCGCGGCACGGCCTCCGGTACGACGGCCACCCTTCACGTAGGGCTCGAGAAGTCCACGGAGCTTGTCCGCATTGGTAGTCGTGAGATCGATCTCGTAGGTCTTGCCGTCCAACGCGAACGTCACGGTCTCGTCCGCCTCGCCGCCGTCGAGGTCGTCGACAAGAAGGACCTGAACCTTCTGTGCCACCGGATTTCCTTTCATCGAAAACGTGAGGGCCGGGGGTCCGCGGCGTCCGCCGTTTAGCCGCGCCCTGTTATATGCAGTACAGCAGTACGTCGGAAAGCAAACCGCTTTTGCTGGGAAAACACAAACCCTCGGCGGGAGCCCGCAGCCCGCCCCTCGCCCGGAAACGTGCGCGTTTCGGACATAGGGAACCCGGGCAAGGCGGGTCGGTGTGAATGGACGTCGACGATCACAGATGCAGAAGCATCCGACTGTTGCCCAAGGTGTTCGGTTTCACTCGTTCGAGTCCGAGGAACTCCGCGACGCCCTCGTCATAGGAACGCAGCAGCTCCGCGTAGACATCGGTGTCGACCGGCGTCTCACCGATCTCCACGAAGCCGTGCTTGCCGAAGAAGTCGACTTCGAAGGTCAGGCAGAAAACCCGTCGAACGCCGAGCCAGCGCGCGGTGTGGAGCAACTTCTCCAACAACTGGTGGCCGATGCCCGCGCCCTTCAGGCCGGGCTTCACCGCGAGAGTGCGGACTTCCGCCAGGTCTTCCCACATCACGTGCAGGGCGCCGCAGCCGACCACCTCGGCGTTGTCGTCGCGTTCGGCGACCCAGAACTCCTGGATGTCCTCGTAAAGCGTCACCGTCGCTTTGTCGAGCAGGATGCCGCCGCGGACGTGGGCGTCAAGGAGACGGCGCACGGCGGAGACATCGCCGGTCCGGGCCCGGCGGACGGTGATGGCTTTAGTGACTTCGGGGTTCTCGGCCGAGGGACTCTCTGCTGACATGTGCGGACGCTATCGCCCGTCGGCCTCCGTCGCCGAGCCGGGGTTCTCGCCGGTACTCCCCGTACTACCACCGGGACTCCCCGCAGTTGCGGGTTCGGCAGTTTCCGGACCTTGGACCATGCGTACGGCGTCGCTCAGCGCATGCCGCTGTTCCTCGCTCATCATCCCGAAGAACGCGACGAGAGCGGCGGCCGGGTTGTCGCTCTGCGCCCAGGCGTCGTTCATCAGGGCGGCGGCGTAGGCGGCCCGGGTCGAGACCGCCTCATATCGATAGGCACGGCCTTCCGCTTCACGGCGCACCCAGCCCTTCTGATGGAGATTGTCCAAAACGGTCATCACCGTGGTGTACGCGATGGACCGTTCCTGCTGAAGGTCTTCCAGCACTTCTCGAACGGTCACCGGGCGGTTCCACTTCCACACCCGCGTCATGACCGAGTCTTCGAGTTCTCCCAATGGGCGAGGCACAGCTCAGAACAATAGTGGGAGATCTCGGCAATCGCGTGCCGGACGGGCCCTTTCATCGGCAAACGGGAACAAAAAGGGCGTGCGGCTCTGAAAAGAGCCGCACGCCCCGGGCGGTGCGGAAGCGTCGCGGGTCGGTCAGGCGTCGCCCGCGGAGGCCCGACGGGCGCCGTCCGCGCGCGCGAGGACGGCGTCGACGGCCGCGTCCTCCTTGGCCTTGTTGGCTCCGCCCTGGGTCTTCACGATCACCCTGATCACACCGATGAAGAACACGGCCATGACGACGGGAGGCACGAGCGCGGAGACATAGTCCATGGATCCAGGGTAGCCAGGGCGGAACGGGACGTCGGGGCGGGGTCGCCCCTGTCAGCCGGCCGCCAGCCGCTGCTGCTCCGGGTTGGCGGGCGGCGGGGTCGGTCTGCGGCGCGGGAAGACCTCGCCCGGCGTGGGGACGGGCCGCTTGGCGGGCTCCGGGGCGGGCTCTGCCGGGACCGGTCCCGGGGCGGGCGTGGCGGGCTTCCCGGCGGGTTTCCTGCGCGGCTCCTCGCCCGGGCGACCGCCCGGATCACCGGCGGCGACGGGCAGACGGGCGAGGCCGTCCACGGAGAGGCCCCCGGGAAGGGCCAGGAGCCGGGTACGGGACGCCGGGACGGTGGGAGCGGCCTCCGAGACCCGGTGGGCCGCCCGGCGGGCCAGACGGGCGCGTACGTCGCGTTCGGCGAGCGCCTGACAGCGGTCCAGGAGGGTGGCGGCCGTGGGGTTGCCGCGCAGGGCGCGGAGGGCGGCGAGGTCGTCCGGCTCGGGCCGGTATCCGGTGGGCAGTACCTCCTCGAGGAGCGTGAGGTAGCCGGCGGCCGTGCCGGGGAGGGCGGCGCGGTACCGGGCGAGGTCGGCCACCAGGAAGGCCCGCAGTCGGGCGGCCTCGCGCATCGCCTCGTCGAGGGACTCGGCGAGGCGATGACAGTCCTGGATGTCCTCGGCGGAGACGGGGCCGGGGTGGAGGGCGAGGGCGAGGGCGCGGCGGAGCACACGCAGCTCCTCCGTGCCGAACGCCATGCCGCCGCGGGATCCGTAGGGCGTGGGCATGCCGCGACGATACGCGCTAATCAGACAAATTCGACATAGGGGACGGGTGTGGCGCGTCCGCAATCCGCCCTGGTGGCCCTGCCTCCCGGGTCGCCCGCCCCCACCCGTCCGCTCACATACGGGACACGTTCCGCTCGTACACCAGACGCAGCCCGATCAGGGTCAGCCACGGCTCGTGCTCGTCGATCACGGAGGACTCGCCGAGCACCGTCGGCGCCAGCCCGCCCGTCGCGATCACCGTGACCTCGTCCGGGTCGTCCGCCAGCTCGCGGGCCATCCGGGTCACCACGCCGTCGACCTGGCCTGCGAACCCGTAGACGATCCCGGACTGCATCGCCTCGACCGTGTTCTTGCCGATCACGCTCCGCGGCCGGGCCACTTCGATCTTGCGCAGCTGTGCGGCCTTGACGCCGAGCGCCTCGACGGAGATCTCGATGCCGGGGGCGATGACCCCGCCGACGTACTCCCCGCGCGCGCTGACCGCGTCGAACGTCGTCGCCGTACCGAAGTCGACGACGATCGCCGGGCCGCCGTAGAGCTCGTTCGCCGCGACCGCGTTGATGATGCGGTCGGCGCCGACCTCCTTGGGGTTGTCGAAGAGGATCGGCACCCCCGTCTTCACGCCGGGCTCGACCAGCACGGCGGGCACGTCGCCGTAGTAGCGCCGGGTCACCTCGCGCAGTTCGTGCAGCACGGAGGGCACGGTCGCGCAGATCGCGATCCCGTCGATGCCGTCGCCCAGTTCCTCTCCGAGCAGCGGGTGCGTCCCCATCAGGCCCTGCAGGAGCACGGCCAGTTCGTCCGCGGTCCGGCGGGCGTCGGTGGAGATCCGCCAGTGCTCGACGATGTCCTCACCGTCGAACAGGCCGAGCACGGTGTGCGTGTTGCCCACGTCGATCGTCAGCAGCATGGCCGGTCCCCGTTCCCTACTCCGCCGCTCGCAGATCCAGACCGATGTCCAGGATCGGCGAGGAGTGCGTCAGGGCGCCGACGGCGAGGAAGTCGACGCCGGTGTCGGCGTACGCCTTGGCGCTGACGAGGGTCAGCCGGCCCGACGCCTCCAGAAGGGCGCGCCCGCCGACGACGCCGACGGCCTCCGCGCACTCCCCGGGCGTGAAGTTGTCCAGCAGGATGAGGTCGGCGCCGGCGTCGACCACCTCCCGCAGCTGGTGCAGGGTGTCGACCTCGACCTCGATCGGAACGTCCGGGAACGTCTCCCGCACGGCCTCGAAGGCCTGGGCGACGCCGCCCGCGGCGACCACGTGGTTGTCCTTGACCAGCGCCGCGTCGGACAGCGACATGCGGTGGTTGACGCCGCCGCCGCAGCGGACGGCGAACTTCTCCAGGGAGCGCAGACCCGGTGTCGTCTTGCGGGTGTCCCGCACGCGCGCCTTGGTGCCCTCCAGGACGTCCGCCCACGCGCGCGTGGCGGTGGCGATGCCGGACAGCCGGCACAGCAGGTTGAGCGCGCTGCGCTCGGCGGTGAGGAGGTCACGGGTGCGCGTGGTGACGGACAGCAGCTTCTGGCCGGCCTCCACGCGGTCGCCGTCCTCCACATGCCGCTCGACCTCGAACTCGTCCGTGCAGACGACCGAGACGACCGCCTCGGCGATCCTGAGGCCCGCCACCACGCCCGCCTCGCGCGCGGTGAAGTCGGCGGTGGCGACCGCCTCCTCGGGGATGGTCGCGACGGTGGTCACGTCGACGCCGTGGGCCAGGTCCTCCTGGATGGCGACGTTGGCGATGTCCTCGACCTCGACGGGGTCGAGTCCGGCGTCGGAAAGCAGTTGGGCGAGCGCGGGGTCGAGCCCGCACTCCGCGTATTCGGCGTAGCCCTCCGCGGCGAAGTCCGTGTCTGCGTCGCCACAGGCACAGCCGTCGCCGCAGCCGCCGCTCTGGGCGAGGGGAAGGTCGGGGGTGCTCACGTCTGTCACTGCTCCTGGAGGTGCTGCCGGGTCGGGGGGAAGTCTGCGGTATCGGTGGTGTGTACGGCGAGCGTGCGGTCCGGATTCAGCCGTACGACGATGTGCCGGCGCCAGTTCGCGTCGTCGCGGTCGGCGTGGTCCTCGCGCCAGTGGCAGCCGCGCGTCTCCTCGCGCTGCCGGGCCGCGGTGACCAGGACCCGCGCCACGCACAGGAGGTTCGTGGCCTCCCAGGTGTCGACGCCGGGCTCGGCCGTCTTGCCGTTCTCGTCGAGGGCGTCGCGGGCCTCGGAGTGCAGCCGCACCAGCTGGTCGGCCGCCTTCTCCAGCGATGCGGCGGAGCGCAGGACGCCCGCGCCGTCGGTCATGATCCGCTGGATGGCGAACCGGGCCTCCGGGGCGAGGAGCGGGTGCGCCGGCTTCTCCGGGCGCTCGACCGGCGCCGGCACCCGCGCGTGCAGGCCGTCGTCCGTCAGGCTCTCCACGATGTCGGTGACGATGCGCTCGGCGTAGACGAGGCCTTCCAGGAGCGAGTTCGACGCGAGCCGGTTCGCGCCGTGCACACCGGTGCAGGCGACCTCGCCGCACGCGTACAGCCCCGGCACGGTCGTCCGGCCGCGCGAGTCGGTACGCACGCCTCCTGAGGCGTAGTGGGCCGCCGGGGCGACCGGGACGGGCTCGGTGACCGGGTCGATGCCGTGGACACGGCAGGCGGCCAGGATCGTCGGGAAGCGGTGCTCCCACATGTCGGCGCCGAAGTGGCGGGCGTCGAGGAACATGTGCTCGGCGTCCTGCTCCTGCATGCGGCGCATGATGCCCTTGGCGACGATGTCCCGCGGCGCCAGTTCGGCCAGCTCGTGCTGCCCCACCATGAAGCGCACGCCGTTCGCGTCGACCAGGTGGGCGCCCTCGCCGCGCACGGCCTCGGAGACGAGCGGTTGCTGGCCTTCGGCGTCCGCGCCCAGGAACAGCACGGTCGGGTGGAACTGGACGAACTCCAGGTCGGAGACCTCCGCGCCCGCGCGCAGGGCGAGCGCCACCCCGTCGCCGGTGGACACCGACGGGTTGGTGGTGGCGGAGAACACCTGGCCCATGCCGCCGGTCGCGAGGACGACCGCGGGCGCGTGCACCGCGCCCACGCCGTCGTGCTGGCCCTCGCCCATGACGTGCAGGGTGACGCCGGCGGTGCGGCCGTCGGCGTCCGTCAGCAGGTCCAGCACGAGCGCGTTCTCGATGGTGCGCAGGCCACGCGCGCGTACCGCCTCTACGAGCGCCCGGGAGATCTCCGCGCCGGTCGCGTCGCCGCCCGCGTGCGCGATACGGCGTCGGTGATGGCCGCCCTCGCGGGTGAGCTCCAGGCCGCCTTCCTCCGACTCGTCGAAGTGGGCGCCGGTCTCGATCAGCCGGTGCACGGCGTCGGGACCCTCGGTGACCAGGATCCGCACCGCGTCCTCGTCGCACAGGCCCACGCCGGCCACCAGCGTGTCGTCCAGGTGCTGTTCGGGGGTGTCGCCCTCGCCCAGGGCCGCGGCTATGCCGCCCTGCGCCCAGCGGGTGGAGCCGTCGTCGAGCCGGGCCTTGGTGACGACGACCGTCGTCAGGCCGGCGGCCTCGCAGCGCAGGGCCGCGGTCAGGCCGGCGACGCCGGAGCCCACGACCACCACGTCCGCGGCGATGCTCCACCCGGGCTCGGGCGCGTGCAGTCGTATGCCTGTGCTGGTCACGAGGCGGCTCCGAAGGTGAGGGGGAGGTTGTCGATCAGCCGGGTCGTCCCGACCCTGGCGGCGACGGCGAGGACGGCCTCGCCGGTGAAGTCGTCCTCGAGGTCGGTGATCTCCGTGAAGTCCGACGGGTCGACCAGCGCGAGGTAGTCCAGTTCCAGCGGCGGGTCCAGCCGGGCGGCCTCGTCGAGGACCAGGCGGGCCGCCGCGCGGACGGCCGCCGGGTTGCCGGGGGCGGCCTTGGCGACGGCGTGCGCGTCGGCCGCCGCGCGGGACTCCCCTATGGCGCTGAGCGCCTCGGCCCGCGCGCGTGTGGCGGGCACCTGACGCGCGCGTGCCCGCAGCGCCTCCTGCGCGGCGTGCCGGTCGCGGCCCGCGAACAGGGCCTGGGAGAGCGCCAGTGCGGTGCGCCGGCCCGCGGCGGACAGATAGCGGTTGCGGCTGGACAGCGCCAGCCCGTCCTCCTCGCGCACGGTGGGGACGCCGACGATGTCCACGCCGAAGTTCAGGTCCCGTGTCATGCGGCGGATCAGGGCGAGCTGCTGGGCGTCCTTCTGTCCGAAGAGGGCGATGTCGGGCCGGGTGAGGTGCAGCAGCTTGGCGACGACGGTGAGCACGCCGTCGAAGTGTCCGGGGCGGGAGCTGCCCTCGAGTCGCTCGCCCATGGGGCCCGCGGTGATGCGGACCTGGGGCTCGCCCCCCGGGTACACCTCGTCCACGGACGGGGCGAACACGACGTCCGCGCCGGCCTGCTCGGCGAGCTTGAGATCGGCGTCCAGGGTGCGCGGGTAGCGGTCGAGGTCCTCGCCCTGGCCGAACTGGAGCGGGTTGACGAAGACCGTGACGACGACCTCGCCGTCCGGGCCGGCGAGTTCCCGGGCGGTGCGGACGAGGGTGGCGTGGCCTTCGTGCAGGGCGCCCATGGTCATCACGACGGCCCGGCGGCCGCCACGCGCGCGTGCGTGCAGTTCGGCGGCGGTGCGCAGCAGGGTGGTGGTCATCCGGCATCTCCCTCGGTGCCATGCGTGCCGGGGGCGCCGGGGTTTCCGGGGGTGCCGTGGGCTTCGTCGGCGAGCACCCCGAGGAGGTCCTCGGCGAGTTCGGGCTTGAGGAGCCCGTGGGCGAGGGCGCGGTCGGCGGTCACGCGGGCCATCGCCAGGTAGCCGGCCACGGTCTGCGGGGCGTGCTCGCGCAGCTCGGCGACGTGTGCGGCGACCGTGCCCGCGTCTCCGCGCGCGACGGGGCCGGTGAGCGCGCCGTCGCCGGAGCGCAGCGCGTTGTCGAGGGCGGCGCCGAGCAGCGGGCCGAGCATCCGGTCGGGGGCCTCGACGCCGACCTCCCGCAGCAGCTCCATCGACTGGGCGACCAGCGTGACCAGGTAGTTCGCGCCCAGGGCGAGGGCCGCGTGGTAGAGCGGCCGGCTCTCCTCGGCGATCCACTCCGGCTCGCCGCCCATCTCGATCACCAGGGCCTCGGCGGCCAGCCTCAGCTCGTCGGGCGCGGTGACGCCGAAGGAACAGCCCGCCAGGCGCTGGACGTCGACGGGGCTGCCCGTGAAGGTCATCGCCGGGTGCAGGGCCAGCGGCAGCCCGCCCGCGCGCAGGACCGGGTCGAGGACCTTCGCGCCGTATCGCCCCGAGGTGTGCACGATCAGCTGGCCGGGCCGTACGGCGCCGGTCTCGGCGAGGCCCTCCACGAGCCCGGGCAGGGCGTCGTCGGGGACGGTCAGCAGCACCAGGTCGGCGCGCTGGAGGACCTCGGCGGGCGGGACGAGGGGCACGTCGGGAAGCAGCAGCGCGGCCCGCCGCCTGGAGGCGTCGGAGACACCGGAGACGGCGACCGGGCGGTGCCCGGCGAGCTGAAGGGACGCGGCCAGGGCGGGGCCCACCCGGCCGGCGCCGACGACGCCGACGGCGAGCCGCGCGGGGCGGTCCCTGGGGTCTGGTTGTTGGGCTGTACTCACGCGACCGAGGCCTTCCGTTCCAGTCCGCTCCGGGTACCGGACGATTTCTCGTCATGTTAACGCTATCGGTCCGGGGAGCGTCCGGTTGTCCACAGGCTGTGGGTTATCCCACCCGTTCCCGACCTGCCGCCCCGGGGGCGGACGGGGGCCGGAAACGCCCGTGGCCCAGCGAGCCGCCGCACGGCATCATCCGGGGCATGACGAACACGGCGGAACACGGCGAGGAGAAGTCGGCGCGGCAGCGCCTTCGGGAGCGGCGGGCGGCCGCCTACCGCGCGGCGGAACGCGTCCTGTCGCGCGACGGCGCCCGGGGCACCCTGCGGGACCGGCTCGCGCTGCTGCACGAGGCCGCGCCGCAGGTCCACGACCTGGACGAACCCGCGGACCTCTACGGCGACGGAGTCGTGACGGCGCTGGAGGAGCGGGTCGCCGGGCTGCTGGGCACGGAGGCCGCGGCGTTCTTCCCGACCGGCACGATGGCCCAGCAGGTCGCCCTGCGCTGCTGGGCGGGACGCACCGGCAACCCCACGGTCGCGCTGCACGCGCTGAGTCATCCCGAGGTGTGGGAGCGGGGCGCGTTCACCGCCGTCAGCGAACTGCGCACGGTCCGGCTGACGCGTGAGCCGCGGCTGCCCACGGCCGAGGAGGTGCGCGCCTTCGAGGAGCCCTTCGGGGCGTTGATGCTGGAGCTGCCTCTCAGGGACGCCGGTTATGTGCTGCCCTCCTGGGAGGAGCTGACCGAGGTCGTGGAGGCGGCACGCGAGCGCGACGCGGTGGTGCACTTCGACGGCGCGCGCCTGTGGGAGACGACCCACCACTTCGGCCGCCCCCTGCGCGAGATAGCGGACCTCGCCGACAGCGTCTACGTGTCGTTCTACAAGTCCCTCGACGGCTTCGGGGGCGCCGCGCTCGCCGGCCCGAAGACGCTGGTGGAGGAGGCGAAGACGTGGCGGCACCGCTACGGCGGGATGGTCTTCCAGCAGTTCCCCACCGCCCTGGCGGCACTCGTCGGCCTGGAGCGGGAACTGCCCCGGCTGCCGGAGTACGTGGCCCACGCGCGCGTGGTGGCCGCCGCGCTGCGCGAGGGGTTCGCCGAGGCGGGCGTGCCATGGGCGCGCGTGCACCCCGAGGTGCCGCACACGCACGAGTTCCAGGTCTGGCTGCCGTACGAGGGCGACGTGCTCGCCGAAGCGGCGGCGCTCCAGGCGGAGCGGACGAAGGCGATGCTCTTCGCCGGCGCCTGGAGCCGCGGCGGTCCGGGACTGTCGTACACCGAGGTCACCGTCAGCGCCGCCGGACTGACGTGGACGGCGGACGACGTGCGGGCGGCGGCCGTGGACTTCGTGGGCCGGGTGGGCGAGGTGGCCGGCAGGTAGGGCCCACGGCGAACCGACGAACCGGCGAATCAGGGAGGCCCGCCCGCCCCGGGTCGCGTCGATTGACGGCGGCCGTCAATCGTGGACCTCGTTGTCAGTGGCGAGGTGCACCATGAGGTCATGAGCCTGAGCATCGACATCGCGGGGCTGCGGCCGGAGAGGGTCGCGGTCGTGCCCTCACCCCTGGCCGAGCTCGGCATGGCGCTGCACGCGCTGTCCGAGCCGGGACACCATCCCGGTCTTCAGGGCTGGGTCACCGGCGTGACCGCGGGGCTCGACTCGCATCTGGCGGACCGGATGTGCGAGGCCGACTTCCTGTGGCGGACGACGTTCTCGGACATCTTCCTGCCGTACGCGGGCATCCCGGGCGGAAGCACGCTCCCCGGGGCCTCGCTCGCCGAGGAGCTCGACCTCCTGGACAAGCTGACGGACGAGCAGTTCGTGGACTCCGCCCTGGAGTTCACCTGCGCACCCGGGTACGACGTGCCGAGCCCCAGCGTGCTCGCCGACCCCGAGCTGCGTCGGCGCGCCTGCGAGCTGGCCGCCACGCGCGGGCCGCGGCAGGTGCGGTTCACTCAGCGACTGCTCGACGACCCACCACGCGTGCGTGCCTGGATCAGGCAGTTCCTGGAGGACTGCGACGAGGCGTTCTTCGCCGATGTCTGGGCCCGGGTGCGCCTCCCGCTCGCCACGGACGCCCGCTACAAGACGGATCTCCTGCGGCACAAGGGCCTGGCGGAAGCCCTCGCCTCGGTGTCCTCGGCGGTGACGCTCGACATGGAGGCCGCGCGGATCACCGTGGACAAGCTGACCCAGGGCCGCAGCGCCACCGGGGACGGCGGCCTGCTGCTGGTGCCGACGAGTCTCGGCTGGCCGCACCTGATGGTGCTGCACCGGTACGGCTGGCAGCCGGTGCTGCACTACCCGGTCGGCTCGCCGGAGCTGGCCTCGCCACCCTCGGTGGAGCAGCTGACACTGCGGATGACGGCGCTGTCCCACCCCGTCCGGATGCGGATCTGCCGCCTGCTGGCCCGCAGCGCCTACTCCACGACCGAGCTGGCCCAGGTGCACGGCATGACGCCCCCCGAGATATCCCGGCACCTCGCCGTCCTGAAGAAGGCGGGCCTGCTCACCACCCGTCGGCGTGGCCGCTATGTACTGCACCAGCTCGACGTGACGGTGGTGGCCCGGCTGGGCAGCGACTTCCTGGAAGGGATGCTCCGCTAGCCCTCGGCGCCCCACGGGAGCCGCGTGCGTCCGCGCGGGTCAGCCGTGGCCGCCGGCCCGGACGATCCCCGTCTCGTACGCGAGGACCACCACCTGGACCCGGTCGCGCAGCCCCAGCTTGGTCAGGATGCGGCCCACGTGGGTCTTCACGGTCGCCTCGGACAGCACCAGGCGGGCCGCGATCTCCCCGTTGGACAGCCCCTGCGCGACCAGCACCATGACCTCGCGCTCCCGCTCCGTGAGCCGCTCCAGCTCCTTGTGGCGGGGCTCCTTGCCGGTGGTGGGCAGCATCGGCGCGAACCGGTCGAGGAGACGGCGGGTGGTGGACGGGGCGACCACCGCGTCACCGCTGTGCACGGATCGGATGGCGGCGAGGAGCTCGCCCGGCGGCACGTCCTTGAGCATGAACCCGGAGGCGCCCGCCTTCAGCCCGGAGAACGCGTACTCGTCCAGGTCGAAGGTGGTCAGGATCAGCACCTTCGGCGGTTCGGGATCGGCGCAGATGCGCCGGGTGGCCTCCACGCCGTCCAGCTTCGGCATGCGGACGTCCATGAGCACGACGTCGACCGCCGTGGAACGCACCACCTGGAGGGCCTCGACACCGTCGCCCGCCTCCGCCACGACCTCCATGTCCGGCTGGGCGGCGAGCACCATCCGGAACCCGGTGCGCAGCAGCACCTGGTCGTCGACGAGCATCACGCGGATCGTCATCGAGTCCTCTTCCGTTTCTTCTGTTTCTTCTGTTTCGTCAGCTGATGCGGATGGCACCGAGGGGGCGTGACAGGTGTCACCAGGGGCGTGCGTCGGCGTCAATGCGCGGGTTTGAGCGGGAGCAGGGCGCTGATGCGGAATCCTCCGCCGGGCCGCGGGCCGGCGTCCAGGGTGCCGCCCACCATGCCCACCCGCTCGCGCATGCCGATCAGGCCGTGACCCGCGCCGTCGGCGCCGCCCTCCTCGTACAGCTCGTGCGGGGCGCCCTTGCCGTCGTCCTCGACGAGCAGGCCGAGGCCGTCGTCGAAGTAGACCAGGCGCACGCTCGCGCCCGTGTTGGGCCCCCCGTGCTTGCGCGTGTTCGTCAGCGCCTCCTGCACGATGCGGTACGCCGTCAGCTCCACGCCGCTCGGCAGCGGCCGCGCCGTGCCCTCGACCTTGAAGTCCACGGGCAGGCCCGAGCCGCGGCACTGCTCGACGAGGTCCTCGATCTGCTCGACGTCCGGCTGCGGCACGTACTCGCCGCCCTCCTGGTGCTCGCCGGTGCGCAGCACGCCGAGCAGGCGGCGCATCTCGGCGAGGGCCTGGCGGCCCGTGGAGGAGATCGTCTCCAGGGCCTTCTTCGCCTGGTCGGGCGCGGCGTCGAGGACATAGGCGGCGCCGTCGGCCTGCACCACCATCACCGACACGTTGTGCGCGACGACGTCGTGCAGCTCCCGCGCGATACGGGCGCGCTCTGCGGCGACCGCGACCTTCGCCTGCGCCTCGCGCTCCTTCTCCAGACGGGCCGCGCGCTCCTCCAGCTGCGCGAAGTACGCGCGCCGGGTGCGAATGGAGTCGCCCAGCACCCAGGCGAGGGCGAACGGCACCGTCTGGAAGACGATGACCGCGACCTGGCCCGGCACGCTCGCGTTCTCGTGCGGCCAGCGCAACTGCGCCAGGGTCGCCGCGCTCAACGCCATGACCAGTGCGAGCCGGGAGGCCCAGCGGGCACCCGTCGCGGCGACCGTGTAGACGATCACCAGCAGGGCGAAGTCGGCCGCCGTGACCCCGACGTCCAGCACCAGCTGAGCCAGTCCGAGTACGGCGGCGAGCACGAGCATCTGCTCGGGCAGGCGCCGACGCAACGCGATGACCAGGCACAACAGGAACACGACCGGCACCAGGAGCGCCATGGAGTCGGTGCCGCCGCGGTCCTGACCGGCGGTTCCGGCAGCCGCGGAGATCCCGAACAGGACGAGGGCCCAGAAGCCGTCCACCCCTGTCGGGTGTCTGCGGAGGAAGTCATAGAGGCGCTGCACGTGACCCAGCGTAGGGAAGCCGGATGCGTGCAGGGGTCAACCGGAGGGTCGATCCGGTCCGGGCGCGCGTACTCCGCAAGGTGGATGCCGTGATCACCTGTACGCCTAGTCTGGCCGGGTGGTGGACGAGGAGACGGGCTCGGGCGAATGGCGCGGCTGGCGGGCGGCGACGCAGGCGGCGCTGTACGGCTCGGACGGAACGGGCGGCTTCTACCGGCGCTCCGAGGGCCCGGCCGGGCACTTCCGTACGTCCGTGCACGCGTCGCCGCTGTACGCCGAGGCCGTGGCCCGGCTGTTGTGCCGGGTCGACGAGGCTCTCGGCCGGCCCTCGTCGCTCGACTTCGTCGACATGGCCGCCGGGCGGGGCGAACTGGTCACCGCGGTGCTGGCGGCCCTCCCCGCCGATGTGGCGGCACGCACGCGCGCGTGCGCCGTCGAGGTCGCCGACCGGCCGGTGGGCCTCGCTCACCGGATCGAGTGGCTGTCCGAGCCCCCACGGCAGGTCACCGGGCTGCTCTTCGCCAACGAGTGGCTCGACAACGTGCCCGTCGAGGTCGCGGAGGTCGACTCCGCGGGCGTGGCCCGACTGGTGCTCGTCCGGGACACCGGGGCCGAGCGGCTCGGGGAGCGGGTGTCCGGCGCGGAGGCGGAGTGGCTCGCGCGCTGGTGGCCCACGGCGGCCGAGGAAGGCCTACGGGCGGAGATCGGGCTGCCCCGGGACACGGCGTGGGCGTCCGCCGTCTCCTGCGTCGAAGGCGGGCTCGCGGTGGCGGTGGACTACGCGCACACGGCGGACGCGCGCCCCCCGTTCGGGACGCTCACCGGCTTCCGGGAGGGACGCGAGACGGCGCCCGTGCCGGACGGTTCCTGCGACATCACGGCCCACGTCGCACTGGACGCGTGCGCGGAGGCGGGGGCGACGGCGATTGCGGCAGTGGCAGCGGCAGTGCCTGCGACAGCGGAGGAGGACGCGGCGCGGGCACTCGCCGGCGCGCGCCTGCTCACCCAACGCGCCGCACTGCGCGCCCTCGGCATCACCGGCGCACGCCCCCCGCTGGCACTGGCGTCCACGGATCCCTCCGCGTACGTGCGCGCCCTCGCGAGCGCCGGAGAGGCCGCCGAGCTCATCGCGCCGGGCGGCCTGGGCGACTTCGGATGGCTGCTCCAGCCGGTCGGAATTCCCGACCCACTCGACCCGGAACCCGAAACCGGCTGACCGCCCGCGGTCTGCCCGTCCCCGGTCTACTCGTCCACGGTTCTGCCCGTCCGCGGTTCTGCCCGTCCGCGGTTCTGCCCGTCCGCGGTTCTGCCCGTCCGCCGCGGGGCCTACTTGTCGATGTCCCCCACCACGAAGAACATCGACCCCAGGATCGCCACCATGTCCGAGACCAGCGTGCCCGGCAGCAGTTCGGTGAGCGCCTGGATGTTGTTGTACGAGGCCGAGCGGAGCTTCAGCCGGTACGGGGTCTTCTCGCCCTTGCTGACGAGGTAGTAGCCGTTGATGCCGAGGGGGTTCTCGGTCCACGCGTACGTGTGCCCCTCGGGCGCCTTGAGGACCTTCGGGAGCCGCTGGTTGATCGGACCGGGCGGCAGCTCCGCGAGACGGTCCAGGCAGGCGTCCGCGAGGTCGAGCGCGTTGTGCGTCTGCTCCAGGAGGCACTCGAAGCGCGCGAGGCAGTCGCCCTCGGTCCGGGTCACCACCTTCAGCGTGTCCTGGAGCTCCCCGTACGCGAGATACGGCTCGTCCCGGCGCAGGTCGAAGTCGACGCCCGAGGCGCGCGCGATCGGCCCGCTCACGCCGTACGCGTGCACGTGTTCCGGCGCGAGCGTTCCCACGTCCCGCGTGCGCCCGCGGAAGATCTCGTTGCCGAGCACCAGGTCGTCGAAGACGTCCATGCGCGAGCGCACGGCGGCGACGGCGCCACGCGCGCGTGCGGCCCATCCGGCCGGCAGGTCCTCCTTGAGGCCGCCGACGCGGTTGAACATGTAGTGCATGCGCCCGCCGGAGACCTCCTCCATCACGTTCTGAAGCACTTCGCGCTCACGGAAGGCGTAGAAGACCGGGGTGATGCCGCCCAGCTCCAGGGGGTACGACCCCAGGAACATCAGGTGGTTCAGCACCCGGTTCAGCTCGGCGAGCAGGGTGCGGGTCCACACCGCGCGCGGGGGGACCTCCATGCCGAGCATCCGCTCCACCGCGAGGACCACGCCCAGCTCGTTCGAGAACGCCGACAGCCAGTCGTGGCGGTTGGCCAGCATGACGATCTGGCGGTAGTCGCGTGCCTCGAACAGCTTCTCCGCGCCGCGGTGCATATAGCCGATCACCGGCTCCGCGTGCCGGATGCATTCGCCGTCCAGGACCAGCCGCAGCCGCAGCACACCGTGCGTGGAGGGATGCTGGGGACCGATGTTGAGCACCATGTCGGTGCTCTCCGCGGCACCGCCGATCCCGACCGTGGTCTCCGTCGTAGGAGTCATGGGGACAGTCTCCCCTACGTGTTCCCCTACGTACGCTGACGGTATGGAAACGGGGAGCCCGGGGGGCGCGGGGACGACGGCGGCCGGACCGGTGTGGATCGGACTGCCGCCGGGACTGCTGCGGATGCGGCTGCTGCTGCTGGTGGTGTGGCTGGGCCTGACGGCCGTCGGCGCCGGCCTGCTGCTCGGGCTGCTCGTGGGCCCCGCGTGGGCCGCGTTCGCGCTGCTGCCCCTGGCCGGCATCGGATGGGGCTGGGTGCTGCTCGGGCGCAACTGGCGCTCCTGGCGGTACGCCGAGCGGGCCGACGACCTGCTGATCAGCCGGGGCGTGCTGTGGCGCGAGGAGACCGTCGTGCCGTACGGGCGGATGCAGCTCGTCGAGGTCACCTCGGGGCCCGTCGAACGGCACTTCGGGCTGGCCAGCGTCCAGCTGCACACCGCGGCCGCCGCGACCGACGCGACCATCCCCGGCCTGGACCCGGCCGAGGCGGAACGGCTGCGCGACCGGCTCACCCAGCTCGGCGAGGCCCGATCGGCGGGGCTGTGACGACCCCTGGCGTCGAGGACGACGTACCCGACGTACCCCCCGCGGCGGACGCCCCGGGCACCGCGGACACCACGAACGCCACGGACGCCACGGACGCCATGGAGTCACCGGACCCGGCCGGGACCCACCCCGAACGGCCTGTCACCGAGCGCCGACTGCACCCGGTCACACCGTTCCGGCGGGCGTGGGCCCCAATCGCGGTCCTCGTCGGGTGGGCGGTGCACGACCCCAACCAGGCGCAGGAGCAGCTGACCCGGCTGACCACCACGACCCTGCTGATCGCACTCGCCGTCCTCGTCCCCGCAGCCTCCCTCTACGGCTTTCTGACCTGGTGGTTCACCCATTT
Organism: Streptomyces sp. NPDC102259; assembly: GCF_044766465.1. NCBI lineage: Bacteria > Bacillati > Actinomycetota > Actinomycetes > Kitasatosporales > Streptomycetaceae > Streptomyces > Streptomyces sp. NPDC102259. The sequence goes on from NZ_JBIWMA010000004.1 coordinate 54,807, forward strand.
CTCGGTCACCGACAGCGAACTGCGCATCCGGACCGGCCTGCTGTTCCGGCGCGCCGCGCACATCCGGCTGGAACGTATCCAGGCGATCGACGTCAGTCAGCCGCTGCTGGCGCGGATCGCGGGAGTCGCGAAGCTCCGGCTCGACGTGGTCGGCGCCGAGAAGAAGGACGAGCTGGCCTTCCTGGGCGAGGAGGAGGCCCGGTTGCTGCGGGCGGAGCTGCTCGCGCGGGCGGCGGGTTTCGCGCCGGAGACGGCGCACGAGGTGGGCGAGGCGCCCGCGCGCGAGCTGTTGCGCGTACCCGCGCGCGAACTCGCTGTCGCGCTGGCCCTGACGGGCGCGACCTGGGGCGCGCTGGCCGCCGCGCTCGTCGTGCCGCCGGTGCTGTGGCTGGCCACCCACAGCGTGTGGACGGTCCTCGCGACCGGCTTGCCGCTGCTCGGCGCGGCGGGCGCGAGCAGCGTGGGACGGTTCGTCGGCGAGTACGACTGGACGGTCGGCGAGTCGCCGGACGGACTGCGGATCGACCATGGGCTGCTGGACCGGACGCACGAGACGGTGCCGCCCGGACGGGTGCAGACCGTACGGATCGTCCAGCCGCTGCTGTGGCGACGGCGCGGGTGGGTCCGGGTCGAGCTCGACGTGGCCGGCTCGGCCAACTCCGTCCTGGTGCCGGTCGCACCGCGCGAAGCCGCGGAGGCGGTCGTCGCGCGCGTGCTGCCCGGGGTGAGCGTCCCGGACGGGAGCTCGCTGTCCCGGCCGCCACGGCGGGCCGGGCGGTGCGTGCCGCTGTGGTGGCGGGGCTACGGGATCGCCGTCACGGACGCGGTGTTCGCCACCCGGCACGGACTGCTGCGCCGCAGCCTGGCACTCGTCCCGCACGCCAAGGTGCAGAGCGTCCGGCTGACTCAAGGGCCCTGGCAGCGCCTCTGGCGGCTCGCCGACGTCCATGTGGACACGGGGGCCGACAAGACCGTCACAGCCCGGCTGCGGGACGCACAGGAGGCCGCGGAGCTGCTCCGCGGCCAGGCCGAGCGGTCCCGGACCGGGCGTCTCGACGCCCGGCCCGACCGGTGGATGGCGTAGGACACCCCAGGAGACGGGGCGTCAGGAGACGGCGTCAGGAGACGGCGCTGCGCAGTCCCTGGAGGTCGATGTGCTCCGTCTCGTCGTGGGCGGTCAGGTCGATCACCTGACCGACACCACGCGCCGCCTCGTCCAGCGGCTTGAACTCCGCCTCGGACTCGGCCTTGTGCAGGGCGAGTGCCTCCTGGCCGACGACATCGGCCAGGTCCTCGTTCTGCACCGCCTCCAGGGCGAGGGGCGTCGACGCGCTCTTCGTCCCGAAGAAGTCGAAGCCGCCCTCGGCCGTCGGACGCCGTACGGGCTGCGCGGCCGGTACGACGGCCACGGCGGTCGGCACGGCGAAGTGCCCGGAGGGACGGCGCTGTACGGCGCCGGCGGGACGGGGGACGAGCGCACCTGCCGCGGCGGCCGGGGCAGGGGCCGCGACGGGAGCGGGGTACACCCGCGGCGCGGGCCGCACGGTCGCCGTGCCGTTCACGCGCTCGCCGATCGCGGCAGCTTCTGAGGCCGCCGGTTCCGGAGCGTTCTCCTCGGCGTCGTCCACGTCGGTCGCGTCCGCGGCGGCATGAGTTCGGCCGTCCGGGGCCTCACTCGTCGGACTCCGGTCCTCCGGGCTCTTGTCCTCCGGGCTCTTGTCCTCCGGGACCGTGTCGGTCTCGGCAGCCGTGTGGGGGGCGGTCGCGCGCGTGTGCTCGTCGACCGCCTCGGGCTTCCCCTGCGCCTCGTCCTCCTGCGCGGCCTCCGCGTCGCCGCCGGCGGGTGTGGCGCCGACGTCAGCGGAAGTCGCCCGCGCGGTCTCCTCCTCGGCGTGGTCCTCGATCTTCGAGGCCTTGACGCCGTCGGTGTCGAACCGGGCCAGGGCCGCCTGGGCCCTCAGGAACAGCTTGGACCCCTCGGGAGAGAAGACCGCCGAAGCCTCCGGCTCCCCCTCGGCCCCCTCGGTCTCCGAGACCGGCTCGACGGCGTCGCCGGACCCGGCCGAGTCGGCCGAGTCGTCGGAGCCGGCCGAGTCCGCCGTGTCGTCGAACGCGGCCTCCTCCGCCGTCTCCTGGACTTCGGCCGCCGCCTCGACGGCGTCCGTACCTTCGATGTCGTCGATGTCGTCGATGCGGTCGATGCCGTCGGCGTCCTCGGCCTCCCGCGCGGCGGGCAGCGCGGGCGTGGGAGCCGCCTCTATCTCGAGCAGCCGGCGGCCCTCGAGGGCGCTGGCCCGCTCGGTCTCGGCCGTGGCGTAGCGGCGCAGCAGCGCGGCGTGCTCGTTGCGCAGGCCCGCCAGTTCGGTGCGCTTGGACCGCAGCCGCTGCTCCAGCTTGACGCGCAGCTCACGTGATTCGTCGAGGTCGCTCTCCAGCTCGGCGACCCGTTCCTCGTAGCGCCACTCGTCACTGACACGCGCGCGTTCCAGGTCGGCGACCTGTTTGCCGGCCTGCATGTCCCAGCGGCGCATCACGTACGCGCCGAGGATCGCCGTCGCCGCGGCGGCCGCGGCCAGACCACGGAGCGCCATCGGCTCCGTGAACACCCAGGGGCCGAGGGCGCAGACAAGGGAGACGCCTGCGATTGCCGAGGGAGGTAGCAGCCTGTGCAAAGGCGGGGAATGGCGGTGACGTCCACGTGGCATGGCCAGAAACTTACCGCGCGTAGGCGAATGTTGGCGCCCCGCCCCGCAAAAACACGGCCATACCGAAGTCTTCACAGGGCATCAGGAAACAACGCGGTCACGGAATTCGACAAGAAGCAAGATCATTTCCCGCCGGGGCGCCCGGATCGGCCCTCGTGAACCCTGGTCGGGCCTCCGATACCCCGGCCCACGGCACCCTTCGTCCCCGTCCTCGACGCCCACCCCTCGGCTGCCTCGCCCCGCCTCACCCCTGGAATCCGAAGCGCGCCGCCCGGCCCCGCCGTCGGGCGCGGCTCACCGGTCGCTCACCGGTCCGCTCACCGGTCCGCTCACCGGTCGTTCACCGGTCGCTCAACCGCCCGCTGATCCACTCGAGCGTCGGCGGGATCTCCCGCCGCCAGGTGTTGAAGTTGTGGCCGCCGCTTTCCAGGATGATCGACGAGATCCTCGTCGTGCCCGTGGCCTTCGCCAGCTCTATGAACTTCTGTGTGGCCCTGAAGTTGGATTCCCCGACCTTGCTGCTGGTGACGAGCAGCGAGGTGTCGGGAGCGGAACGATTCTTCAGAAACCAGTGCAGATCCGCCTCGTTGCGCAGGGACGCGTTCCCGTGGAAGAGGTCGCCGGTGGTCGGATCGGACGGCGCCTTGTAGTACGCCGACAGGCCCGCGCCGGCCGCGTAGACCTCCGGGTGGTGCATCGCCAGTTTCAGCGCGCAGTAGCCGCCCGTGGAGTCCCCGATGACGCCCCAGCTGCCGGGCTTCTTGCCCACCCTGTAGTGGGCCGTCACGGCGTCCGGCAGGTCCTTGGCGAAGAACGACTCGGTCTGCGGGCCGCCCGGGACGTCCACGCACTCGGTGTCGCGCGGCGGCGCCACGGTCGGCCGCAGCATCACCAGGATCATCGGTTGCATGCGCCCGTCCTTGGCGAGCTCCCGCGCGGTGCGCGGGTAGTGCAGTTTGTCCACGAGCGCCTCCGCCGTTCCGGGGTAGCCCGTGAGGACTACGGCCGCGGGGAAGGTACGCGTGCGGTACTGCGGGTCGAAGTACTCCGGCGGCAGGTAGACGTACGCCGGCGTGGCTATGTGTGTCGTACGTCCGTTGAGGGCGACCTTCTGGATCTGTCCGCCGTACTGCGGACGCCCGCTGACGCCGCCGTCCACGCGCCGGGTGTCGAGCACCCGCAGCGGCCCCGCCGGGGCGCCACCCGCCGCGTGGTCGACGACCACGCCCTGGTCGGTCTCCCTGCCGAACAGGTCCGCCCAGCTGGCGTAGAAGCCGAACGCCTGGTTGGCGGTCAGCCCCACCGACACGAACAGCGCCAACTGGGTGGCGAGCAGCAGCCCGACCCGCCCGCTGACGGCCCGCCAGCCGGTTCGGGCAAGGCGTGGCCACAGCCATACCGTGCCGACGAACAGCAGTAAGGCGAACAGCACTGACAGCAGCAGCATTTTGTCGCTCGTGAGCCCCATGCGGTGTTTTCCTGCCTGCTCTCCGTCCGGGATCGCGCCCGCTCCCCCCCGACTCCTTCGCGAGGGCTTGTCCCGGACTTTCCTTGGCCTTTTCAGTGGCTTTGAGGAGACGAGTGAACCTCTCTCCTCAAGACACCGTCCTAGAGGGCGCAATGTCGCCGGATGCCCGAATCGGGCCCGGGTCCAAGGTCTCTCGCGGAACTACGGGATGCGATGTCTGTCACTCAAGATGGGGAAATGTCGGGCGGGGTTCCGCACCGATCAAGCCGGGTGCGGCAGATAGTGCGAGGTCCGCGCCCCGAGTCCGTGCCCGCCCTCGTCGCCAGAGCCTGTGCCCTGGTGGGCCTGCTGGACGTGGCCGGCGGCGTCTTCCCGCGGTTCCGGCACAGCCGTATGCACACCTTCGCCGAGGTCCTGCCCGGCTCGTTCGGGCCGTTCGCGGCCGCGCTGTCCCTCAGCGCGGGCGTCCTGCTGTTGCTGCTCGCCCACGGCCTCAGGCGGGGCAAGCGGCGGGCGTGGCGCGCGGCGGTGGTGCTGCTCCCCGCGGGCGCGGTGGCCCAGTTCGTGTACCGGCACTCGGTCGTGGGCGCGCTCATCTCGGTCGCGCTGCTGGTGCCGCTGCTGCTGCACCGCGAGCAGTTCGCGGCGCTGCCCGACCCGCGCAGCCGCTGGCGCGCGCTCGCCAACTTCGTCCTCATGGGCGCCGGTTCCCTCGGTCTGGGGCTGGTCATCGTCAGCGTCCACCCCAACCGCCTGATCGGCGACCCGAGCCTGGCCGATCGCATTACGCACGTCCTGTACGGCCTCTTCGGCTTCGAGGGCCCGGTCGACTACCAGGGCAACACCTCCTGGACCGTCGCCTTCTCCCTCGGCGCCCTCGGCTGGATCACCGCGGTCACCACGATCTACCTCGCCTTCCGCCCCGAGCATCCGGCCGCCCGCCTCACGGAGGACGACGAGGTGCGCCTGCGCGCCCTGCTGGACAAGCACGGCCGCCGCGACTCCCTGGGGCACTTCGCGCTGCGCCGCGACAAGGCCGTGGTCTTCTCCCCCAGCGGCAAGGCGGCGGTGACCTATCGCGTCGTCTCCGGCGTCATGCTCGCCAGCGGCGACCCCATCGGCGACGTGGAGGCCTGGCCCGGCGCCATCGAACGCTTCATGGACGAGGCCAAGGCCCACTCCTGGACGCCCGCCGTCATGGGCTGCTCGGAGACGGGCGGCGAGGTCTGGACCCGGGAGACCGGCCTCGACGCGCTCGAGCTGGGTGACGAGGCGGTGGTGGACGTAGCGGATTTCTCCCTGGCCGGCCGCGCGATGCGCAACGTGCGCCAAATGGTCAAGCGCATCGAACGCGCCGGTTACGAGACCCGGGTACGGCGCGTACGTGACCTCGGTGAGGCCGAGCTGGAGCGCGTCCGGCGGGCCTCGGAGGACTGGCGCGGCACCGACACCGAGCGCGGCTTCTCGATGGCCCTGGGGCGCGTCGGCGATCCCTCCGACGGGGACTGCCTCATCGCCACCGCCCACAAGGCCGACGAGGTCCCCGGCGAGTACGGCGACCTGAAGGCGATCCTGCACTTCGTGCCCTGGGGCCCGGACGGCGCCTCCCTGGACCTGATGCGCCGCGACCGCTCGGCCGACCCGGGCATGAACGAGCTCCTGATCGTCGCCGCTCTCCAGGCCGCCCCAAAGTTCGGCATCGCGCGCGTGTCGCTGAACTTCGCCATGTTCCGCTCGGCGCTGGCCCGCGGCGAGAAGATCGGCGCGGGCCCGGTGCTGCGGGCCTGGCGCGGGCTGCTGGTGTTCCTCTCCCGCTGGTTCCAGATCGAGTCGCTGTACAAGTTCAACGCCAAGTTCCAGCCGCGCTGGGAGCCCCGCTTCGTCGTCTACCGGGCCTCCGGCGACCTCCCCCGCATCGGCTTCGCCGCCATGCAGGCCGAGGGCTTCGTCAACCTCGCCCTCCCGCTGCCGCGCTTCCTGCGCCGCCGCTCCGCAGTGGCACGCGTGTGTGCGCACACGGTGGCGGAGAGAGACGTACGGGCGGCGTAGCCACGGCGGTGCCGGGTGGCGGCCCCGCCCCCTCCCGGCACCGGGGCTTCCACCCGGGCCGCGCCGCGGCACGGCCCCCTCCGGGGCCTACGCTGAACGTATGAGCAAGCAGAGCGGACGCGGGCGCGTCGTCGGTCTTCCGGAATGGGACCGTTGCGCGGTCATGGGAGTCGTCAACGTGACCCCCGACTCCTTCTCCGACGGCGGCCGCTGGTTCGACACGACGGCCGCCGTCAAGCACGGCCTCCAGCTCGTCGCCGAGGGCGCGGACCTCGTGGACGTCGGCGGCGAGTCCACCCGCCCGGGCGCCAGCAGGGTCGACGAGACCGAGGAGCTCCGCCGGGTCATCCCCGTGGTCCGCGGCCTCGCCTCCGAGGGGGTCGTCGTCTCCGTCGACACGATGCGCGCCTCCGTCGCCGCACAGGCCCTCGCGGCCGGCGCCGCCCTCGTCAACGACGTCAGCGGCGGCCTCGCCGACCCGGCGATGATCCCGGCCGTCGCCGACACGGGCGCCCCCTTCGTCGTCATGCACTGGCGTGGCTTCCTCGAGGGCGGCAACGTCAGAGGCGTCTACACCGACGTCGTCACCGAGGTCATGGACGAACTCCACGCGCGCGTGGACGCCGTCCTGGCCGGTGGCATCTCCCCCGACCGCATCGTCGTCGACCCGGGGCTCGGCTTCTCCAAGGAGGCCGATCACGACCTGTCCCTGCTGGCCCACCTCGACCGGCTGCACGCCCTCGGTCACCCGCTGCTCGTCGCGGCCTCCCGCAAGCGGTTCCTCGGACGTGTCCTGGCGGGCCCCGAGGGCGCGCCGCCGCCCGCGCGCGAGCGTGACGCCGCCACCGCCGCCGTCTCCGCCCTCGCGGCGGAGGCCGGCGCCTGGGCGGTCCGCGTGCACGAGGTTCGTGCGACGGCCGACGCGGTACGGGTCGCCCGTGCCGTGGAGGGGGCGCGCGCGCCAGGCGCCGCGCCGGGCGCACACCACAGCGGACAGGGCCCGAGCGGCGCAGAGGGAGCCCTGTGAGCGCCCCCCATACCGACGTCGAACAGGTCGAGGCCGCCAACACCGCCTTCTACGAGGCGCTGGAACGAGGCGACTTCGACGGGGTGTCCGCGCTCTGGCTCACCCCGGCCGACCTGGGCGTGGACGAGACGTACCACGACCCGGCGGACGTCGGCGTGATCTCCTGCGTGCACCCCGGCTGGCCGGTGCTCACCGGCCGGGGCGAGGTGCTGCGGTCGTACGCGCTGATCATGGCGAACACCGACTACATCCAGTTCTTCCTCACCGACGTGCACGTCTCCGTCACCGGCGACACCGCGCTGGTGAACTGCACCGAGAACATCCTCAGCGGCGGCCCCGCGCCGGAGGACGGCGAGGAGCTCGGGCCGCTCGTCGGCCAGCTGGTGGTCGCCACGAACGTGTTCCGTCGCACGCCCGACGGATGGAAGCTGTGGTCGCACCACGCGTCCCCGGTGCTGACGGAGAACGACGAAGCCGACAGTCCCGAGGACACCGAGAGTGAGGAAGACCCCTCCTGAGCGGGTAGGCGGACCACAGGAAGGGGGCAGGAGGCCCTGAGACGACCCACAGGGACCAAGAAGTGGTTGGAATCACGAACCCGTGGGTAGGGGCGGCTACCAGCCTGTGAGCAGCCGGGTTCCCCAAGGGAAACACCCGGTGAAAAGTCCTGACTCCGGCCCGGGCCGCCGCGGCCGGAGCCCGGGTCTGTCAGTGCTCGCGGGTAGATTCGTTCGAGGCCGGGGTGCCGCCCGCACCCGGACGCACCGGCCGAAACCGACGACTGCACAGGAGTGATTCGCGTGGATCGTGTCGCGCTGCGCGGCCTCAAGGCCCGCGGGTACCACGGTGTGTTCCCCAAGGAACGCGAGGAGGGCCAGACCTTCATCGTGGACATCGTCCTGGGCCTGGACACCCGACCGGCCGCGGCCGACGACGACCTGGCGAAGACCGTCCACTACGGCATCGTGGCCGAGGAGGTCGTGGCCGTCGTCCAGGGCGAGCCCGTCGACCTCATCGAGACGCTCGCCGAGCGCATCGCCCAGGCCTGTCTGAAGCACGAAGGGGTCCAGGAGGTCGAGGTCTGCGTCCACAAACCGGACGCGCCGATCACGGTCCCCTTCGACGACGTGACCGTCACCATCACCCGGAGCCGAGTATGACCGCGTTCTTCACCGAGGGTCAGAGCGACCCGACCGTACAGCCGGTACCCGCCTCCGTCGTCGAGAAGGTCGACGCCGCCGACACCACCCTGCACAACCCCCAGCGGGCCGTGATCGCCCTCGGCTCCAACCTCGGCAACCGCCTGGAGACCCTCCAGGGCGCCATCGACGCCCTCGAGGACACCCCCGGCGTACGCATCAAGGCCGTCTCCCCGGTGTACGAGACGGAGCCGTGGGGCGTCGAGCCCGGCAGCCAGCCCTCGTACTTCAACGCGGTGGTCGTGCTGAAGACGACCCTCCCGCCGTCCTCCCTGCTGGAGCGGGCGCACGCGGTCGAGGAGGCCTTCCACCGCGTGCGGGACGAACGCTGGGGCGCACGCACCCTCGACGTCGACATCGTCGCGTACGCCGACGTCGTCGACGACGACCCGGACCTCACGCTCCCTCACCCGCGCGCCCACGAACGCGCCTTCGTGCTGGCTCCCTGGCACGACGTGGAGCCCGAGGCCCAGCTGCCCGGCCGCGGCCCGGTCGCCGGCCTTCTCGACACCGTGACCCGCGAGGGCGTCGCGGCACGCAAGGACCTGGAACTCCACCTGCCCGAGTAGTCGTTAAGGTCGACAGGACCACTGCCCGCGGGATGTCCATGCCCGCGGGCTCGGGGGAGTTGAAGGGACACCGTGAGAGAGCTGCGCATCAGGGTGCTGGCCGGCGTGTTCGGCGTGGCCGCGATCCTGTCCTGGGCCGGAGCCCGTCTGTGGAACTCGATCGGGACCCTCCCCAGCGTCCCGCTGGCGGCGCCCATCGTCCTCGCCCTGATCGCCGTGGTGCTCACGGCCACCGCGCTGTCGCTGCGCGCCCGCCTCAAGGCCCAGCGTGAGCGCCGCCCGGAGGCCAAGGGCGTCGATCCCCTGATGGCGGCCCGCGCGGTCGTGTTCGGCCAGTCCAGCGCCCTGGTGGCCGCCCTCGTCTCCGGCATGTACGGCGGGACGGGCGTCTTCCTGCTGGAGTCCCTCGACATCCCCGCCCGCCGCGACCAGGCCATCTACGCCGGTTTCTCCGTCCTGGCGGGCATCGCGGTCATAGCGGCGGCCATGTTCCTGGAGCGCGTCTGCAAGCTGCCCGAGGACGACGATCACGACAAGGGGGCGGCGTCGCCGGCGTGACGTCTCCCGGTGAGCGCAGGCAAGCGCAGGCCCCCGTCAGCGCGCCATGATGAGGCTCATCGCCTCGTTGCGCGTCGCCGCGTCCCGCAACTGTCCCCGCACCGCCGAGGTGATGGTCTTGGCGCCGGGCTTGCGGATGCCCCGCATGGACATGCACATGTGCTCGCACTCGATGACGACGATGACCCCGCGCGGCTCCAGGATCTCCATCAGGGAGTCGGCGATCTGCGTGGTGAGACGTTCCTGCACCTGGGGGCGGCGCGCGTAGACGTCCACGAGGCGGGCCAGCTTGGACAGGCCGGTGATCTTCCCGGAGGTGGACGGGATGTAGCCCACATGGGCGACGCCCCGGAACGGCACCAGATGGTGTTCACAGGTGCTGAACACCTCGATGTCCTTCACGAGCACCATCTCGTCGTGCCCCAGGTCGAAGGTCGTCGTCAGCACGTCCTCGGGCTGCTGCCACAACCCCGCGAATATCTCCTTGTACGCCCGCGCCACCCGCGCCGGCGTCTCCCGGAGGCCCTCACGGTCCGGGTCCTCGCCTACCGCGATCAGCAGCTCGCGTACGGCGTTCTCGGCGCGCTTCTCGTCGAACTCGCCGATGGCGCCCTCGCCGTCCAGCGTCACGGGGTCGGTCATGTGGTGCCTCGTTCCTGTGCGGGTCGCGCGTGTGGGTCACGCGCCTCATCTGCGGCATACGGAAAACGTCAGACGAAAATGCCGCGCCCCCCAGGCTAGAACCTGGGGGGCGCGGCATCCATTCCGGGCCTGGTGGGGCCTCCGGGAGCCGGATCAGCTCTCGGGGCGGTCCTCCGGGGCCGGCTCGGTCACCGGGGTGGGCTCCACAGCGGTGGACTTCGCCGTGGAGATCGCCGGAGTCGCGCCGTTGGCGCCGTTCGTCAGTGCGAGCTCCCTGGGGGAGAGCACCGGCGGACGGGTGGACGGCGTGCGCCGCGAGGAACCGGTCCACGCGGGCCGGGCCGGACGCTTGACGATGGCGGAGAAGACCTCGGCGATCTGCTCCTTGTTCAGCGTCTCCTTCTCCAGCAGCTGAAGCACCAGCTGGTCGAGGACGTCGCGGTTCTCGACCAGGATCTCCCAGGCCTCGTTGTGCGCCGTCTCGATGAGCTTCTTGACCTCTTCGTCGACCAGCGCGGCGACCTCTTCCGAGTAGTCACGCGGGTGCGACATCTCGCGGCCGAGGAACGGCTCGGTGTTGTCGCCACCGAACTTGATGGCGCCGAGACGCTCGGTCATGCCGTACTGCGTGACCATCGCACGGGCCGTCGCGGTGGCCTTCTCGATGTCGTTCGCGGCGCCCGTCGTCGGGTCGTGGAAGACCAGTTCCTCGGCAGCGCGGCCGCCCAGCATGTAGGCCAGCTGGTCGAGCATCTCGTTGCGCGTGGTCGAGTACTTGTCCTCGTCCGGCAGGACCATCGTGTAGCCGAGGGCCCGTCCGCGCGACAGGATCGTGATCTTGTGGACCGGGTCGGAGTTCGGGGAGGCCGCCGCGACCAGGGCGTGTCCGCCCTCGTGGTACGCGGTGATCTTCTTTTCCTTGTCCGACATGATCCGGGTCCGCTTCTGCGGGCCCGCCACGACGCGGTCGATGGCCTCGTCCAGCGAGTGGTTGTCGATGAGCTTCTTGTCGCTGCGCGCCGTGAGGAGCGCCGCTTCGTTCAGCACGTTCGACAGGTCCGCGCCGGTGAAGCCCGGGGTACGGCGGGCGACGGCCGACAGGTCGACGTCCGGGGCGACCGGCTTGCCCTTCTGGTGAACCTTGAGGATCTCCAGACGGCCCTGCATGTCCGGGCGGTCGACCGCGATCTGGCGGTCGAAGCGGCCGGGACGCAGCAGCGCGGGGTCGAGGATGTCGGGACGGTTCGTGGCGGCGATGAGGATCACGCCGCCCTTCACGTCGAAGCCGTCCATCTCGACGAGCAGCTGGTTCAGCGTCTGCTCGCGCTCGTCGTGACCGCCGCCGAGGCCGGCGCCGCGATGACGGCCGACCGCGTCGATCTCGTCGACGAAGACGATCGCCGGGGCGTTCGCCTTGGCCTGCTCGAAGAGGTCACGGACCCGGGAGGCACCGACACCGACGAACATCTCGACGAAGTCGGAACCGGAGATCGAGTAGAAGGGAACGCCCGCCTCGCCGGCCACGGCGCGCGCGAGGAGCGTCTTGCCGGTACCGGGCGGGCCGTACAGGAGCACGCCCTTGGGGATCTTGGCGCCGACGGCCTGGAACTTCGCCGGTTCCTGGAGGAACTCCTTGATCTCGTGGAGTTCCTCGACGGCCTCGTCCGAGCCCGCGACGTCGGCGAAGGTCGTCTTCGGGGTGTCCTTGGTGATGAGCTTGGCCTTGGACTTCCCGAAGTTCATGACTCGGGAGCCGCCGCCCTGCATCTGGTTCATCAGGAACAGGAAGACGACCACGATGAGGACGAAGGGGAGCAGGGACAGCAGGATCCCGACGAAGGCGTTCTGCTTCGTCGGCGAGACTGTGTATCCGTCCGGGATCTGCTTGTCCTGGTACTTGGTCTGCAGCGTGTTGGCAATGGTCACGCCCTGGTCGCCGATATAGCTCGCCTGGATCTTCGAGCTGTCCTTGACCTTTACGCCGTCCTTGAGCGTGACCTTGATGGTCTGCTCGTCACCGGTGGTGAGCTTGGCCGACTCGACCTTGTTGTCGTTGATCGCTGCAATGACCTGGCCGGTGTCCACCGTCTTGTAGCCGCCGGACGAGCCGACGACCTGCATCAACACGACCACGGCAAGGACGGCCAGCACGATCCACATGACCGGCCCACGGAAGTATCGCTTCACGTCCATCCATACGGAGCGGTGTCGCCCCGTCCCTCCTGCCATAGTGAGTTTGATAAGACAGTTCTTCTGACGGTACCCCAGCTTTGTCGCGCGGAGCCGCACGGGACGGCTGGCGCACCCGTCTGCTTGCTCCAACGGCGAAAAGCCCGCCGGGGTTCCCGATCTTCGTACGGAGCTTGGGCCCTTCGGGTCTCAGCCGCCGTAGACGTGGGGCGCGAGCGTACCGACGAACGGGAGGTTGCGGTACTTCTCGGCGTAGTCGAGGCCGTAGCCCACGACGAACTCGTTGGGGATGTCGAAGCCGACCCACTCGACGTCGATGGCGACCTTGGCGGCCTCGGGCTTGCGCAGCAGCGTGCACACCTTGAGGGTGGCGGGCTCGCGCGAGCCGAGGTTGGAGATCAGCCAGGACAGCGTCAGACCGGAGTCGATGATGTCCTCGACGATCAGCACGTGACGGCCCTTGATGTCCGTGTCCAGGTCCTTGAGGATCCGTACGACACCGGAGGACTGGGTGCCCGCGCCGTAGGACGACACGGCCATCCAGTCCATGGTGACGGGGGTGGACAGGCATCGGGCGAGGTCGGCCATGACCATCACGGCGCCCTTGAGGACACCGACGATGAGCAGGTCCTTGCCCGCGTACTCCGCATCGATCTTCGCGGCCAGCTCGACCAGCTTCGCGTCGATCTCTTCCTTGGTGATGAGCACCTCTTTGAGGTCGGTGCCCATGTCTTTCGCGTCCACCCGCATCACTTTCGGTTGTCCCAGCGGCCACCGGGACCGCCCACGACCACGTAAGCGGTCCTGCTGGAGGGCCCGGATTTCAGCCTTGCCGAATCACCAGTCTGCCACCCTGGCGCTGGGCGACGACTTTGCCGGGGAGATTGATGACCCCCTGGCCGCGCCAACCGGTGATCAGCCGGTCGACCTCCTCGATGTGCCGGGCGAAGAGGGAACCGGCCGGAGCGCCCGCCTCGATGGCGGCGCGGCGCAGGATCCGACGGCGTACGGCGGGCGGCAGGGCGTAGAGCTTGGCGCACTCCAGAAGCCCGGCCGCGTCCCGTACGGAGGACTCGGCCTGGCCCGCCCAGGCGTCGAGGGCGTCGGCGTCGTCACGGGAGAGCTGGGCCGTACGGGCGAGGGCCTCGACGACACCCTTGCCGAGGGCCTTCTCCAGGGCGGGCAGCCCCTCGTGGCGCAGCCGGGAGCGGGTGTAGGCCGGGTCGGCGTTGTGCGGGTCGTCCCAGACCGGCAGGGACTGGACCATGCAGGCCTTGCGGGCGGTCTGCCGGTCGAGCTGGAGGAAGGGGCGGCGGTAGCGGCGGGCGGCCCCCGGGCCCCCGGAGACGGCCGCCATCCCGGACAGCGAGCGGATGCCGGAGCCGCGGGCGAGGCCGAGCAGGACGGTTTCGGCCTGGTCGTCGCGGGTGTGGCCGAGCAGGACCGCGGCGGCGCCGTGGCGGACGGCGGCGGCGTCGAGGGCGGCGTATCGCGCGTCGCGGGCGGCGGCCTCGGGCCCGCCTTCGCGGCCGACGGTCACGGCCGCGGCCTCCACCGGATCGAGGCCGAGTTCACGCAGGCGCAGGACGACTTCGCCGGCGCGTAGATCGGAGCCGGGCTGGAGACCGTGGTCGACGGTGACACCGCCGGCCCGGATGCCGAGCCGGGGCGCCTCGAAGGCGAGGGCGGAGGCGAGCGCCATGGAGTCGGCGCCACCGGAGCACGCCACGAGCACGAGCGGCGGTGCCGGTCGCTCGTGGGAGCCCGCTTCGGGGGTGGGGTGGTCGTTGAGGATGTCGTGGAGTACGCGGCGGACCGCCAGGCGTATCGCCGCGACCGCAGGATGGGGACCCACTGTCCGGTTCCCTTCATGAAGTTTTCGGGTGTGAACCCGAGGTTCGGTCACGCAGAGTGTGTAGATGGTGACAGAACCGGGGCGTTCCCCGAGCATTGCACGCCTGCCGAGGCCTCACGGTCCCTCGGACGGGTGATTGAAGGGGCGTTCGCCTGCCGTCGGCCGGATTCGTTCACCGCCGTTCTGGCGGGTTCATGACTCGGCCTTGCGGTGCACTCGCGCGACCCAGTCCGCCGGCTTGGCGATCTCGGCCTTGGTCGGAAGTGTGTTCGGGGAGGTCCATACGCGGTTGAAGCCGTCCATGCCGACCTGGTCGACGACGCCCCGCACGAAGCGCTCGCCGTCCCGGTACTGCTTGAGCTTTGCGTCCAGGCCCAGCAACTTGCGCAGGGCGATGTCCAGTCGGGAGGCGCCCTTGGCGCGGCGCTGCTGGAACTTCTCGCGGATCTCGGCGACGGACGCCACGACTTCCGGGCCCACTCCGTCCATGACGAAGTCGGCGTGTCCCTCCAGGAGGGACATCACGGCGGTGAGGCGGGCGAGGATCTCCCGCTGGGCCGGCGTCTGCACCAGTTCGACCAGGGAACGGCCGCCGTCGTCCTCCTCGCCCTCGGGTCGGCCGCCGGAGAGGGACTGGGCCGCTTCCCTGACCCGCTCCAGGAACGTCATGGGGTCGACGTCGGTCTCGCCCAAGAACGACTGGATTTCACCCTCGAGGTGGTCCCGCAGCCAGGGCACGGCCGAGAACTGGGTGCGGTGCGTCTCCTCGTGGAGGCACACCCACAGCCGGAAGTCATGGGGTTCCACGTCGAGTTCGCGTTCCACGTGGACGATGTTCGGCGCCACGAGCAGCAGTCGGCCGCCGCCGTTGGCCCCGGCGGGGAGCGCACGGGTGGCGGGGGCGAAGGTCTCGTACTGGCCGAGGACGCGCGAGGACAGGAAGGAGAGCAGCATGCCGAGTTCGACGCCGGTGACCTTGCCGCCGACGGCGCCGAGGACCGCGCCGCCCGGGGTGTTGCCGCGCCGTTCCTGCATCTTGTCGAGGAGGGGCTTGAGGATCTCCCGGAAGCCCGCCACGTTCGCCGCCACCCAGCCCGGGCGGTCGACGACGAGGACCGGGGTGTCGTGGATGTCCTCGGTGCCCATACGAGTGAAGCCCCGGACGTGTCCCTCCGAGGCTTTGGCGTGTCGGCGCAGTTCCGCGACGACGGCTCGCGCCTCGTCACGGCTGACCTCGGGTCCCGGCCGCACGAGCCGGGTCGCGGTCGCCACCGCGAGATTCCAGTCGACCATCCCCGAAGAAGCAGCGCCACCGTTGCTCGTCATGCGTCAACCGTACGTGAGCGCCGCCGTTGGGGGCAGGCCGCGGGAGACCGGTCAGGGAGATGTCAGGGTCGGCGCCGGGGGTGGCTCGGGGGTGCCGAGCCACCGCCCCTCAGCGACAGCCGCACCCCGCCAGCGCCGTGGCCGCCCGGTCCAGCGCCGCCTGGGCCGCCGCCGGGTCGGTCGTGTCGGCGGCCAGGAGGGCGAACGCGAGGAGGCGGCCGTCCTGGTCGACGACCGTGCCGGCGAGGGTGTTCACGCCGGTCAGGGTGCCGGTCTTGGCGCGGACGACGCCGGCCGCGCCCTCGGTGTAGCGGCTGGTGAGGGTGCCGGTGAAGCCGGCGACGGGGAGGCCGGTGAGGACGGGGCGCAGGTCGGGGCGGCCGGCGTCGCCTGCCTTGACCAGGAGGGCGGTCAGGAGGTTCGCCGTGAGCCGGTCCTCGCGGTCGAGGCCGCTGCCGTCCTTGATCCGGACGCCGGTCAACGGCAGTCCGAGCTTCTTCAGTTGCGCCCGGACGGCCTTGCCGGCGCCGTCGAAGTCGGCGCGGACACCGGTCGCGACGGCGGTCTGGCGGGCGAGGGCCTCGGCGATGTCGTTGTCGCTGTTGGTCAGCATCCGTTCGACCAGGACGGACAGCGGGGGCGAGGAGACGGTGGCGAGGGTCTGCGCGCGCGTGGTGGCCTTGGAGAGCCCGGGGGCCGAGGTCTTGATGCCGGCGGCCTTCAGGAACGCGGCGAACTTGCGGGTCGCGTCGGCCGCCGGGTCGCTCACCCGGGCCGTCGGGCCGCTGGTGGAGTCGTCGGTGCGGCCCTCGTCGACGGACAGGGCGGTGACCGGCGCGAGGTTGGGGTTGACCCCGATGGGGTGAACCTGGGAGCCGGCGAACAGCGTCGTGTCGTACGAGAGCGTCACCTGGGTGAGGCCGCGCTTCTTCAGGGCGGCCGCCGTGGAGCCGGCGAGGGCCCGCAGGTCGGCCCAGCCCTCGGCGTCCGCGCGGGCCGTGAGGGTGGGGTCGCCGCCGCCGACGAGGACGACTTCCCTGGTGTCGGGTTCCAGTGCGGCGCGGGTGGTGAGGCGGTGCTCACCGCCCATCGCGGACAGCGCGGCGAGCGCGGTGGCGATCTTCGTGGTGGACGCCGGGGTCAGCGCCTCGTCGGCCCCCAAGCCGTACAGCCGCTTGCCGGTGGCCACGTCGACGACGACGGCGGTCCGCCGGGCGCCGAGGGCCGGATCGCCCAGGAGGGCACCCAGGACGCCCGTGAGGCCCGTGCCGGTCGGCAGGGCGTCCGGGGCGGACTTCACGGCGTCGGCGGCGCCGTCGAGGCCACCGAGGCCGGTGAGGACGGAGGCGGCGCTCGGTGCGGGCCGCGGTGCTCCGGCCGACGTGTCGGAGGTATCGGACGAATCGTCCGTGCGGCCGTGATCTGTGCCACCCACCTGTTCCAGGGCGACGGCCCGGTCCCGCTCCGCCGTACGCTGACCGGTGGAGTCCCAGGGGCCGACGGCCGTCACCACACCGGCGGCCAGCGCCAGCCCGGCGGTCGCCGCACCCGCGGTGTACTGCCACGACCTGGTGTTCGGACCGGCCTTCGTGATCCGCTCGAGCTGCGGCTTCGCCGCCTGTGTGAGCCGTGCGACCTGCGGCTTCGCGGCCGCCGCCACACGTGCGAGACGAGGCCGTACGATCCCTGCGGCCCGTGCCAGACGCGGTCTTACGGCGTCCGTGACCCGCACCACGTGCGGTCTCGCGGCCCGCCAAGGCCTCAGCTCTGGCACGAACACCAGCCCCTTTCGCGATCACACAGCAGCGTGAGGGACACTTAACCACCAGAACTATGTGTTGATCATGGAGGAGCCACCGGTGGAGTTCGACGTCACGATCGAGATCCCGAAGGGTTCGCGGAACAAGTACGAGGTGGACCACGAGACCGGTCGGATCCGCCTGGACCGTCGACTCTTCACCTCGACCGCCTACCCGACCGACTACGGATTCGTCGAGAACACCCTCGGCGAGGACGGTGACCCGCTGGACGCGCTGGTCATCCTGGACGAGCCGACGTTCCCGGGCTGTCTGATCCGCTGCCGCGCGATCGGCATGTTCCGGATGACGGACGAGGCCGGCGGCGACGACAAGCTGCTGTGCGTCCCGTCGACCGACCCTCGCGTGGAGCACCTGCGGGACATCCACCACGTGTCGGAGTTCGACCGCCTGGAGATCCAGCACTTCTTCGAGGTCTACAAGGACCTGGAGCCCGGCAAGTCCGTCGAGGGCGCCGACTGGGTGGGCCGCACCGACGCCGAGGCCGAGATCGAGCGGTCCTACAAGCGTTTCAAGGACCAGGGCGGCCACTGAGGTTTGTCGCCTGATGTCGCCGGAGGGGGGGGGGGGGGGGGGGGGGGGGGGGGCGGCCCGGGGGGGGGGGGGGGGGGGTGGGGGGGGGGGGGGGGGGGGGGGTGTGGGGGGGGGGGGGGGGGGGGGGGGGCGAGGGCGGGCG
>NZ_JBIWMA010000004.1:72895-511344 GCF_044766465.1 Streptomyces sp. NPDC102259
TCAAAAATTAGTTTCACCCCCCCGGGGGCGCCCTTGTTTTTTTGCCCCTTGGGGGGGGGGGGGGCCCCCCCCGCGCCCGCGCCCCCCCCCTCCGTGTGTCTGTGCGCATACTGAGGCGTACGGAAGGTGTCGTTCAGGGAGCGTTGCTGAGTGTCGGAGGCGGAGGACCGCAAACCGCAGTCGGACGAGGCGAGGAGTGGCTTCGATCCCGAGATCACGTCCGAGTTCGCGATCCCGGCGGGGCTGGCCGTCCCCAGAACCGGCGGTGAGCCGGAGACCACGTCCGAGTTCGCCGTACCGAACGGACTGGACGTGGGCCCGCCCGCCGCCGGGGAGGGCGAGGGGTCGCAGTTCAGCCTGCCGAGCACGTACAGCGCCCGGGAGGCCCCGGCCGCCTTCACACCGGCCGACGGCGTGCCGGTGGTGAGTCTGATCAAGGACCTGCCCTGGCAGGACCGGATGCGCACGATGCTGCGGATGCCGGTGTCCGACCGGCCCGCGCCGGAGCCGGGGCCCAAGGCGGAGGAGGGCGGTCCGGCCGTCCCGCGCGTGCTCGACCTGACGTTGCGCATCGGCGAGCTGCTGCTCGCGGGCGGGGAGGGCGCCGAGGACGTGGAGGCCGCGATGTTCGCGGTCTGCCGCTCCTACGGGCTCGACCGCTGCGAACCGAACGTCACCTTCACGCTGCTGTCGATCTCGTACCAGCCGTCCCTGGTGGAGGATCCGGTGACGGCGTCCCGGACGGTCCGCCGCCGGGGCACCGACTACACGCGCCTGGCGGCCGTCTTCCGGCTCGTGGACGACCTGAGCGACCCGGAGAGCCATCTCTCCCTGGAGGAGGCCTACCGGCGGCTCGCGGAGATGCGCCGCAACCGGCATCCGTACCCGGGCTGGGTGCTGACCTCGGCGAGCGGACTGCTCGCGGGCGCGGCCTCGGTGCTGGTCGGCGGTGACCTGGTCGTGTTCGTGGCGGCGGCGCTCGGCGCGATGCTCGGCGACCGGCTGGCGTGGCTCTGCGCGGGGCGCGGGCTGCCGGAGTTCTACCAGTTCCTGGTCGCGGCGATGCCGCCGGCCGCGATAGGCATCGCCCTGACACTGGCGGACGTCGATGTGAAGGCGTCCGCGGTCATCACCGGTGGGCTGTTCGCGCTGCTGCCCGGACGGGCGTTGGTGGCGGGTGTCCAGGACGGCCTGACCGGTTTCTACATCACGGCGGCCGCGCGGCTGCTGGAGGTCATGTACTTCTTCGTGGGCATCGTGGCGGGCGTGCTGGTGATGCTCTACGTCGGTGTGCAGCTCGGCGCGCATCTCAATCCCGACGCGGCCCTGGGCGTCACCGAGCGGCCGCTGTGGCAGATCGGCGCGTCGATGCTGCTGTCGTTGACCTTCGCGGTGCTGCTTCAGCAGGAACGATCCACCGTGCTGGCCGTCACCTTGAACGGCGGTGTGGCGTGGTCGGTGTACGGCGCGATGCGCTACGCCGGGGAGATCTCGCCGGTCGCCTCCACGGCCGTCGCGGCGGGCGTGGTGGGGCTGTTCGGACAGTTGCTCTCGCGCTACCGGTTCGCTTCCGCCCTGCCGTACACGACCGCCGCGATCGGGCCCCTGCTGCCGGGATCGGCGACCTACTTCGGGCTGCTGGCCATCGCGCAGAACGAGCTGGACGCGGGGCTGGTGTCGATCACCAAGGCCGCGGCACTGGCGATGGCCATCGCGATCGGTGTGAACCTCGGGTCCGAGATCTCGCGGCTGTTCCTGCGGATCGGCTCCGCCGAGAAGCGGCGCGCCGCCAAGCGGACCCGGGGCTTCTGAGCCTCTAGTAGCCCTGGTTGTCGTAGGGGTACTGGCTGTTCTGCTGAGCGCCGTACGGCTGCTGCTGGGGCTGCGGCTGGGCCTGCTGGGGGTGCGGCTGGGCCTGCTGCTGCCAGTCCTGGGGGTACTGCTGCTGTTGCGGGTACGGCTGCTGCTGGGGGTACTGCTGCTGACCGTAGTAGTCGGGCTGCCGGCCCTGACCCTGGTTCTGGCCCTGGTTCTGCCCCTGGTTCTGGCCCTGGTCGCCGTACGGGTACTGCTGCTCGTGCTGGTCGATCCGGCGGAGCTGGGTCGTCGCGTCGTCCATGACCGGGGGCTGCTGCTGGTGGTGGGGCTGGTGCTGCTGCCCGGGCGTCTGCGAGGGGGTCTGCTGCGGGGTCTGCTGCGGGTTCTTCTTGGCCTTCGAGCGGGCCCGCAGGAACTCGATGATGATCGGGACCACGGAGATGAGGACGATCAGGATCAGGATCGCTTCGATGTTCTTGTGGACGAAGTCGATGTTGCCCAGCCAGGAACCCAGCAGGGTGACGCCCGCGCCCCACAGGACGCCGCCGATGACGTTGAAGACCAGGAAGGAGCGGTACCGCATGCCGCTGACACCGGCGACGATCGGCGTGAAGGTGCGCACGATGGGCACGAAGCGGGCCAGGATCAGGGACTTCGGGCCGTACTTCTCGAAGAACTCGTGCGCCTTGACGACGTTCTCCTGCTTGAAGAGCTTGGAGTCCGGTCGGTTGAAGAGCGACGGCCCGACCTTCTTGCCGAACATGTAACCCGCCTGGTCGCCCAGGATCGCGGCGACGCAGATCAGCGCGACCGCGCCCCACAGCGGGAAGTCCAGCTGGTTCGACGTGATCAACAGGCCGGCGGTGAACAGCAGGGAGTCACCGGGCAGGAAGAACCCGATCAGCAGGCCGGACTCCGCGAAGACGATGAGCAACAGGCCCCAGATGCTGTACGTGTCCAGCAGGTAATTGGGGTCCAGCCAGCTCGGTCCGAGGGCGATCGTCGTCACGGTTCCGGGCTCCTGGTGGGTGGGGGAAGGTACGGCGTCCATGGTGCGGCCGCACAAAGCTATCAACGCAATGTGTCCGCCCCAGGTTCCACGGATGTCTCCGGGATGCACTGTGGGCCCGCTGGGACGAAGCTGTGAGCCATGGGCATCGAAGACTACGGCGGCGGGCAGGGTCCCGAGCCGGACGTACTGGTCGTCACCACGAACGACGTACCCGGGTTCCGGGTGGAGCAGGTCATCGGCGAGGTCTTCGGGCTGACCGTGCGCTCACGGCACCTGGGCAGCCAGATCGGCGCGGGCCTCAAGTCGATGATCGGCGGTGAGCTCAAGGGCTTGACGAAGACCCTCGTCGAGACCCGCAACCAGGCCATGGAACGCCTCGTCGAGCAGGCACGCGCGCGTGGAGCCAACGGCGTGCTGATGTTCCGCTTCGACGTGACGGAGGCGGCGGAGGTGGGCACCGAGGTGTGCGCGTACGGAACCGCGGTGGTCCTGGTCCGGGAGTAGCCGCCCCGCGCCGCCTCCCGCCCGCCCTGCCCTGTCTCACGCCCGTCCTGCGCCGCCTCACGCCCGCCCTACGCCGTCTATGCCGCCTGCCGGGCCGCGTTCGCCGTGATCGCCTCCTTGAGGTGCTCGGCGAGGCCCGGGCGCATCGCGTCGTAGAACGCCTTGAAGCGCTCGTCGGAGACGTACATCTCCCCCAGACGGCGGTGCGTCTCGTACGGACAGTCGTAGAACCACCTGCCGATGTGCTGTCGGTGTTCCTCGGCCATGCCCATCGCGGCCTCGCCGGTCGGCGGCTCACCGGCCGACATGAGCTCCTCGTAACGCGCGCCCCAGTCGGAGACCTCGTCCCGCATGCGCTTCCAGTCGTCCTTGGTGTAGCGGGCGGCGCGGCGCTGCGACTCCGCGTAGGCCTCGGTGCCGCCCCAGCGCTGCTCCGCCTCCTCGGCGTACCGCTCCGGGTCCTTGTCGCCGAAGACCTCGAACCTCTCCTCGGGCGTGAGGTTGATGCCCATCTCGCGTGCCTCCATCGCGTGTTCCACGGCCGCGGCCATCTTCTGCAGCTGCTCGATCCGGGCGGTCAGCAGTTCGTGCTGCCGGCGCAGGTGCGCGCGCGGGTCGGCCGCCGGATCGTCGAGCAGGGCCGCGACGTCCTCGAGCGGGAAGCCGAGCTCTCGGTAGAACAGGATCCGCTGGAGCCGGTCGAGGTCGGCGTCGTCGTAGCGCCGGTGCCCCGCGTGGCTGCGCCCGCCGGGGACGAGCAGGCCGATGTCGTCGTAGTGGTGCAGCGTGCGCACCGTGACACCGGCGAATCCGGCGACCTGTCCTACGGAGTAGCTCACTTGGTCCGCTCCTTCCTCGGTACGCGCTCCACGGTGCGTCCTCACGCGACGTGAGGTGCAAGGCCGAGTCCCCGTGTCCGTTCCCGTCCGGATGTCATGTCCGTTTCGCCCGCTTATCGTGAGCGCGTGGCCCAGGACACCGCGCAGCAGGCGCCCCTCCCTCCGGCGACCCCGGCACGCGCCCTGTTGCCGCCGATCCTGCCCGCTCTCGCCGTCGGCGTGCTGGCGAGCCTGCTGCTCCTGGCGGTGGAGGAGCTGGCCGAGCAGCTCGAGCACGTGCTGTGGCAGAACCTGCCGGACGCACTGGACGTCGGCCGCTACTCGGTGCTGTGGATGCTCGTCGTGCTCACCGCGACCGGGGTGCTGGTGGGGCTGGTGGTGTGGAAGGTGCCGGGGCACGCCGGTCCCGATCCGGCCACGATGGGGCTGGACGCGCGCGTGCTGCCGCCGGGGGTCCTCCCAGGAGTGCTGGTGGCGACCGGGCTGATGCTGGCCGGCGGGCCGAGCCTGGGCCCGGAGAACCCGATCATCGCCGTGAACGTGGGGCTCGCCGTCTGGCTGGGCCGCCGGACCCGGCCGCGGGCGCCGGGCGCGCTGTGGGTGATGCTCGCGGAGGCGGCGACCATCGGCGCGCTGTTCGGCACGCCGGTGGCCGCGGCGCTGCTGATCTCCGAGGCGCTGGCGGGGCGGCACACGGAGGGGCCGCTGTGGGACAACGTCTTCGCGCCGCTGGTCGCCGCCTCGGCCGGCGCGATGACGACCACTCTGGTGGCCCATCCGACCTTCGACCTCGATCTGCCGGTGCTCGGGGAGCCCGGGTGGGGCGATCTGCTGGCGGCCGTCGTGATCGCCATGGTGGGCGCGCTGCTCGCCATGTGCGCCGTCTACGCCTTCCCGTACGTCCACGGCGCGTTCGGGCTGCTGCGGCACCCGATGCTGGCGCTGCCGGTCGGCGGGCTCGTCCTGGGCCTGCTGGGGGCCCTGGGCGGCCATCTGACGCTCTTCAAGGGGCTGGACGAGGTCGGGGAGCTCGCGGCCGATCCGGAGGGCTGGTCGGCCGGCCAGTTCGCCACGATGACGGTGGTGAAGCTGGCCGCCCTGCTCGTCGCCGCGTCCTGCGGTTTCCGGGGCGGGCGGATCTTCCCGGCCGTGTTCGTGGGTTCCGCGCTCGGGCTCACCGCCCACGCGCTCGTGTCGGACGTCCATCCGTCGGTGGGCGTGGCGGCCGGCGTGCTGGGCGTGCTCCTGGCCATCACCCGGCAGGGCTGGGTGAGTCTCTTCGTCGCCGCCGTGCTGGTCGCCTCGGCCTCGATCATCGCCCTGCTCTGCGTCGCCTCGCTGCCGGCCTGGCTGCTGGTGACGGGGCGGCCCCAGATGCAGTTGCGCGCGGACGGAACTCCGGTCCGCTGACACCCGTTCGATCCTTCAGGAGGCACTCCATGCCGTTGCACAAAGGTCCCGCGAAGCCCGACGAGCGTCCCCTGTCCGTGAACCCCTTCTACGGCGAGGCGAATCCGGTCGGCGGCATGATCGAGGCGCCGCCCAAGCACCGGCTGCCGGACGGCCCGACGCCACCGTCGGCGGCGTACCAGCTGGTGCACGACGAGCTGATGCTGGACGGCAATTCACGGCTCAACCTGGCCACCTTCGTCACCACCTGGATGGAGCCGCAGGCCGGCGTCCTGATGGCGGAGTGCCGGGACAAGAACATGATCGACAAGGACGAGTACCCGCGCACCGCCGAGCTGGAGCGGCGCTGCGTGGCGATGCTCGCCGACCTGTGGAACGCGCCCGACCCGTCGGCGGCCGTGGGCTGTTCGACGACCGGGTCGAGCGAGGCGTGCATGCTCGCCGGGATGGCGATGAAACGGCGGTGGTCGCAGCGCGCCGGCGACCGCTACCCGGGCGCCCGGCCGAACCTCGTGATGGGCGTCAACGTCCAGGTCTGCTGGGAGAAGTTCTGCAACTTCTGGGAGGTGGAGGCCCGTCTGATCCCCATGGAGGGGGACCGCTTCCACCTCGATCCGCAGGCCGCGGCCGAGCTGTGCGACGAGAACACCATCGGGGTCGTCGGCATCCTCGGTTCCACCTTCGACGGGTCCTACGAGCCGATCGCCGAGCTGTGCGCGGCCCTGGACGCCCTTCAGGAGCGGACCGGCCTCGACGTCCCGGTGCACGTCGACGGCGCGTCCGGCGCGATGATCGCCCCCTTCCTCGACGAGGACCTGGTGTGGGACTTCCGCCTCGCGCGCGTGGCGTCCATCAACACCTCGGGGCACAAGTACGGGCTGGTGTACCCGGGCGTGGGCTGGGCGCTGTGGCGTGACAAGGAGGCCCTGCCGGAGGAGCTCGTGTTCCGGGTGAACTACCTGGGCGGCGACATGCCGACCTTCGCCCTCAACTTCTCCCGGCCGGGCGCTCAGGTCGTCGCGCAGTACTACACGCTGCTGCGGCTGGGCCGCGCCGGCTACCGGGCGGTGCAGCAGACCACGCGGGACGTGGCCCGGGGCATCGCCGAACGGGTGGAGGCGCTCGGCGACTTCCGGCTCCTCACCCGGGGCGACGAGCTGCCGGTGTTCGCCTTCACGACGGCCCCGGGCGTGGACGCGTACGACGTCTTCGACGTCTCACGGCGGCTGCGCGAGAGCGGCTGGCTGGTGCCCGCGTACACGTTCCCGCCGAACCGGGAGGACCTGTCCGTCCTGCGGGTCGTGTGCAGGAACGGCTTCTCGGAGGACCTCGCCGACATGTTCGTGGAGGACCTGTCCCGGCTGCTGCCGGAACTCCGCCGCCAGTCGGGTCCGCGGACCCGGGACAAGAGCGCGGCGACCGGCTTCCACCACTAGTCGTCGGCTCAACGGCTCAGTGACTCAGCGGCTCATGCGGGCGAACTTCCGGACTGCCAGGGGGAAGAAGATCGCCAGCAGGGCCAGCGGCCAGGCGGTGGCCGCCCAGAGGTGCGCCGGGTCGGCGTCCAGGCCGCCGAACAGGTCGCGTACCGCTGTCGCCGTCCGGGACATCGGGTTCCACTCGACGGCCGTGCCCAGCCAGCCGGGCATGGAGGCGGGGGCGGCGAGGGCGTTGGAGAGGAAGCCGACCGGCCAGACCAGGATCTGGACGGCCTGCACCATCTCCGGTTTCCCGGCCACCAGGGCCAGATGGATGCCGATCCACAGCATCGCGAAACGGAAGAGGAGGAGCAGAGCCACGGCGGCCGGGAAGGCGCCCGGCCCGCCCTGGGGGCGCCAGCCGAGCGCGAGGCCGACGACGATCAGCACGGCCAGGCCCACGGCCGACTGGAGCATGTCGGCCGTCGAACGGCCCACCAGGACCGCGCCGTCGGCCATCGGCATGGCGCGGAACCGGTCGATGACCCCCTTGTCGAGATCCTGGGTGACGGCGAGCATCGTGCCCTCCAGGCCGAAGGCCATGGTGAGCGCGAGCATGCCGGGCATCAGATAGTCGAGGTAGTCGCCGCTCACCCCGCGGCCGCCGCCGACCAGGTAGCCGAACATCAGCAGCAGCATCACGGGGAAGATCAGCCCGACGACCAGCCGGCCCGGCTGCCGTGCCCAGTGCGCGAGTTCACGCCGGGTCATGGTCCAGGAATCGATCAGCGCGTACGTACGCACACGGTCTCCTTCGTACGGTCGTCCTGCCCGGTCAGGTGCAGGAACACCTCGTCCAGCGTGGGGCGGCGCAGCGCCACGTCCTCGGCCTCGACGCCGGCCTCCTCCAGGGCGCGGACGACGGCGGAGAGGGCGGCCATGCGGTCGGTGACCGGGGCGCTGAGCAAGCGGCGGTCGGGGTCGACGGTGACGTCCTGCCGGGGCAGGGGCAGCAGCGCGAGGGCCGCGCCCAGGTGGCCCGCGTCGCGCAGGACGACGTCGATGCGGTCGCCGCCCGTCAGCGCCTTCAGTTCGTCCGGCGTGCCGTCGGCGATCACGCGGCCCCGGTCGACGACGGAGATCCGGTCGGCGAGCTGGTCGGCCTCCTCCAGGTACTGGGTGGTGAGCACGACCGTCGTGCCGCCGCCGACCAGCGAGCGGACCGCGGACCACACCTCGGCGCGCCCGCGCGGGTCGAGGCCGGTGGTCGGCTCGTCCAGGAAGAGCACCTCCGGGTCTGCGCCGTGCCGGTTGCCGATGAGGGAGGCGGCGAGGTCCAGGCGGCGGCGCATGCCTCCGCTGTAGGCGCGGACCGGCTTGCGGCCGGTGTCGGTGAGGTCGAAGCGCTCCAGGAGTTCGTCGGCGCGCACGCGCGCGTGGCGGGCGCCGAGGTGGTGGAGACGGCCGAACATCTCCAGGTTCTGGCGGCCGCCCAGCTCCTCGTCGAGGGCGGCGTGCTGGCCGAGCAGTCCGATGCGCGGGCGGACCTCCCGGGCCCGGCGCACGACGTCGTGGCCGGCCACCTCGACTCGTCCGGAGTCCGGTCGCAGCAGCGTGGACAGGATCCTGACCAGGGTCGTCTTGCCCGCGCCGTTCGGGCCGAGCACGCCGTGCACGGTGCCCGGGGCCACCGTGAGGTCGAGCCCGTCCAGTGCGTGTGCGTCGCCGTACCTCTTGCGTACGCCTTCGACGGTGATCGCCGTGTCGGCCATGTAAGTCCCCCAACTCCTCACCTAGTCAAACTTGACTACCGACCCAAAGTAACCCTGCGGGCGTGACTCGTCAAACTTGATTAGCGAGCATCCCCCGGATGCCGTTCATCCGTGGCGTACGGGTTCTCCTCGCCCTCCGCGAGGACGCCGACGAACGGCTCGCCCTCCCCCGCGAAGGTGTAGGCGCCGCGCTCGATCCGCGCGATCAGGCCCCGCGTCCACGCGGCCTCTGCGTCGGCCGTGTGGATCCAGAGGTTCATGATCTCCCCGATGTGGCCCAGTTGCTCCGGCCCGTCCTCGGGGATGTAGTGCCCGGTGACGGCGGAGCGCCACTCCTCGATGCCCTGGATGCGCTCCTTCAGGAGCGACACGGCCTCCGCGCGCGGGAGGTCGACCACGAAGCCGATGGCCGCCGACTTCACGTCCGTCTTCTGGTCGTAGGAGGTCAGCGCCTCGCGCAGCAGCCTGAAGTACTCCTCGGTGCCGGCCTCGGTGATCTCGTACTCGGTGCGCGGCGGACCGCCCGCGGTGGACGGGGCCGTCTCGTGCTCGCGCAGCAGCCCCTGCTTCGCCATCTGCTTCAGGGCGTGGTAGATCGAGCCCGGCTTGGCGTTGGACCACTCGTGGGCGCCCCAGTACTCCAGGTCGCCGCGCACCTGGTAGCCGTGGGCCCGCCCGTGCTGACGCACAGCGCCCAGCACGAGAAGACGGATCGCTGACATGCGCCCAGGTTATGGCGTGGCGGACCCGCGCCCGTCAGGTGCCCGGGCGCGGGTCCGCCGATGCTGCCGAAGGGACGCCCCTCAGGGCGTCGGGCGGCTCAGAACGGAAATCCGCTGCGGCCGTGCTGGACCGAGATCCACTTCGTGGTGGTGAAGGCCTCCAGGGTCGTCTCGCCGTTGAGGCGGCCGACACCGGAGCTCTTCTCACCGCCGAAGGGGACGATCGGCTCGTCGTGGACGGTGGCGTCGTTGACGTGGAACATGCCGGTGACGATCTGCTTGGCGAAGGCGACGCCCCGCTCGATGTCGGCGGTGTGGACCGCGCCGCTGAGGCCGTACGGCGTGTCGTTGGCGATGCGGACCGCCTCCTCCTCGCCGTCGAAGGTGTTGATGAAGACGACCGGGCCGAAGACCTCCTGCTGGAGCAGGGCGGAGTCGGCGGGCAGATCGGCCAGCACGGAGGGCTCGACGAGGTTGTCGGTGGTCGTGCCGTGCAGCAGGGCGGTCGCGCCCTCGGCGATGGCCTGCTCGACGGCGCCGGTCACGGCCTCCGCCTGCTGGGAGTTGATCACCGGGCCGATGGCGGTCTGCGGGTCGCGCGGGTCGCCGGCCTTGAGGGTCCGCACCTTGGCGACGAACTTCTCGGTGAACTCGTCCGCCAGCGAGCGGTCGACCAGGATGCGGTTGGCGGCCATGCAGACCTGGCCCTGGTGGACGAAGCGGCTGAAGACGGCCGCGTCGACCGCGTAGTCGACGTCGGCGTCGTCGAGGACGACGAAGGCGCTGTTGCCGCCGAGTTCGATGATGGACCGCTTGAAGTGCGAGGCGGCGACGGTGGCGACATGACGGCCGACCTTGTCGGAGCCGGTGAAGGAGATGACCCGCGGGATCGGGTGCTCCAGGAAGGCGTCGCCGATCTCGGCGATGTCGGTCACGACGACGTTCAGCAGACCCGGGGGCAGACCCGCGTCCTCGAAGAGCTTGGCGATCACGGTGCCGCCGGCGATCGGGGTGTTCTGGTGCGGCTTGAGCACCACGCCGTTGCCGAGGGCCAGCGCGGGGGCGACCGACTTCAGCGACAGCAGGAAGGGCACGTTGAACGGGCTGATCACGCCGACGACGCCGACCGGCTCCCGGTAGACGCGGTTCTCCTTGCCGTCGATCGGCGAGGGCAGGATGCGGCCCTCGGGACGCAGCGCCAGGTGGATCGACTCGCGCAGGAACTCCTTGGCGAGGTGCAGTTCGAAGGCGGCCTTGCCGAAGGTGCCGCCGGCCTCGGCGACGAGGACCTCGCTGATCTCCGCCTCGCGCTCCTCGACCAGCCGCAGCACCTTCTCGAAGACCGAGCGGCGGGCATAGGCGTTGGTCGCGGCCCACTGCTTCTGGACGCGGGCGGCGGCACGGTAGGCGTCGTCGACTTCCTCGACGGTGGCTATGGTGATCGAGGCCAGCTTCTCGCCGTCGTAGGGGTTGAAGTCGATGATGTCCCAGGACCCCGTCCCCGGACGCCACTTACCGTCGATGTACTGCTGGGCCAGGTCGGTGAAGTAGGACGACATGTGAACCCTCAATCCCCTGCTGCGATCGGTTGCGACCGCTCGGCATCACGATCTGATCACACGTCATCGTACGGGTGTTTCAAGGGAGTTGGGGCAGTTCCCGGATGGCCGTAGGGGAATCCCTAGGGGGAGCTCACCAGGACATTCTCACCAGAACCGCTCACCAGGACAGCTGGATCAGTCCGCGCAGGAGATCCCGGCTCTCGTCCGGTCCGGGGCTGTCCTGCTGGAGCTCCTTCAGCGCCTGCTCGTACTGCGCGACGTCCTCACGCTTGTCGAGGTACAGGGCGCTGGTGAGCTGCTCCAGGTAGACGACGTCCTGAAGGTCGGACTCCGGGAAGCTCAGGATCGTGAAGGCGCCGGACTCACCGGAGTGCCCGCCGAAACTGAACGGCATCACCTGGAGCCGCACGTTGGGGCGCTCGGAGATCTCGATCAGATGCTGGAGCTGCCCGCGCATCACCTCGCGGTCGCCGTACGGCCGGCGCAGCGCCGCCTCGTCGAGGACGATGTGGAAGTCGGGGGCGCTCTCGGCGACGAGGTACTTCTGCCGTTCCAGACGCAGCGCCACCCGCCGGTCGATGTCGGCCGCGCTCGCACCCTTCATGCCCCGGCTGACGACCGCGTGGGCGTACGCCTCGGTCTGGAGCAGCCCGTGCACGAACTGGACCTCGTACGCCCGGATCAGCGCGGCCGCGCCCTCCAGGCCGACGTAGGTGGGGAACCAGTTGGGCAGGACGTCCGAGTAACTGTGCCACCAGCCCGCCACGTTGGCCTCACGGGCGAGTCCGACGAGCGCCTGGCGCTCGGTGTCGTCCGTGATGCCGTACAGGGTCAGCAGATCCTCCACGTCCCGGGTCTTGAAGCTCACCCGGCCCAGCTCCATCCGGCTGATCTTCGACTCCGAGGCCCTGATCGAGTATCCCGCCGCCTCGCGCGTGATGCCGCGTGCCTCACGCAGTCGCCGTAGTTGCGAGCCGAGCAGCATCCGCCGCACCACCGATCCGGGCTCTCCCGCGCTCACGTTCGCCAGCCTCCCCAACCGTCTTAGGGGCCGCAGTCTGCCACTAAAACACTTCGAGCAGTACTCGTCCGATTACAGAGATGGAAAGAAGACAAAGGATACGTACAGCGCGATGTGAGGGAACAGTGAGGGGAAAGCAAGAGAAGTGGCTCTGATGGGCGAGAAGTTGGCGGAAAAAATGGCCAAGAAGCGGTACGGGCGGGTCCATTTCGGTCACGTGCACGTGCATCTGCCCTTGCATCCGCAGTGCGCATCGGAAACCATGGTCTCGCGCCACCGCTGCATCGCAACGACCGCGAATCCCGGGAGTGCCTCGCATGGGGACGAATGGATCGACCATGCTCGAGCCGTTACGGCAGGGCCTTCCGCCGCTTGATCCCGCGGCCGTGTCCAACGCCGCCTCGTGTGCGCTGCCCGCCCGCTTCGAAGCGGTGCGCGAGGCCCGGCAGTTCACCAAGCGGACCCTCGGCCAGTGGGACGTCGGCGACCGTTTCGACGATGTCTGTCTGGTCGTCTCGGAGTTGGTCACCAACGCACTGAGACACGGGGTGTCCTCCGACGACGTCCCGCATGTGCAGGACCGTCAGCATCCACCCGTGCGACTGCACCTGATGCGGTGGACCGAGCGGCTCGTGTGCGCCGTGCGCGATCCCAGCCGGGAGAGTCCGCTGCCCCGCGAGAGCGACGACTTCTCGGCGGAGTCGGGCCGCGGCCTGTTCCTCGTCGACTCCTTCGCCGACAGCTGGGGCTGGCACCCGCTCTCCGGCAGTCTGGGCGGCAAGGTCGTCTGGGCGCTCTTCCGGCTGCACACGCCTGCCGAATGACGAACCGCGGCGCGCTCTGACGCCGCGGTTCTACGCGCGTTGCCCACCGTTTTCACGCGACAATTCCGAAATCTGGGCGCGCGGAGGAAAAGGCGAGGAGAGGGCGAGGAAAGGCCGAGGAGAGGGCGAGGACGTCGAGGGACGTCAGCTCGCGATCAGGTGGTCGAACTCGCCGTCCTTGATGCCGAGCAGCATCGCCTCGATCTCCGCGCGGGTGTAGACGAGTGCGGGACCGTCGGGGAAGCGCGAGTTGCGCACGGCCACGTCACCGCCCGGCAGCCGTGCGAACTCGACGCAGGAACCCTGCGAGTTGCTGTGCCGGCTCTTCTGCCAGGCAACCCCGTACAGCTGTGTGGCCGTCATGCCGTTGTACACGTCGTGCCCCCCGTCAACGTGGTGGTCCACAGGTCGCTCCCTGGTGGTGCACTGGCTCGTGTGGCCATTGGTGCCGTGGTCAACTGCCCCGGATCATAGCCCCGTTCACATGCAGCCGCATGAGCAGATGCACGTGCACGCGGGGTGCTTGCGTGGTTACAGCTTTGACGCCCGCTTTACCCGACGTTCCGCCCCGCACGTCAGGGTCAGCGGTCGACGCCAGGTCCACGTGAAAGTCGTCCGGATCGAACTACTCATGCATGAGGAACAGACGCCTGCCACGGCCTTCCTGTTCCCTCGACCCGGGAACGGATCGGCTTCCGGGGGCCGGCGCTCGGCGGCGGGGACGTCCCGAAGGAAGCGGTTCCGGCGGATGCCCGTCATCCGCTCGGCACGGCGGGAGGTCCCTCCGGGCGCGGCTCCACCCGGTGCGCGCCCGTGACGCAGGGTGGCGGGCGGCGAGGCGGCCGGGCGCATCTCCGGCACCCCATCCGCCACCGACACCCCCCGGCACCTGTCCGTCCGAGGACGACGCGACCGGTCCGTCGCCCCCGACCGCAACCGCGACACCCCGGGCCACGACGGTCGACGGCGACAGGCCACCACCCCCGCGCAGGTCGGTGAAGTCGGTCGCGGGGACGGGGCGGGGACGGCCCGACGCGGTAGCGACGACTCGGCCGACTGTCGGGCCGACGGGCCCTTCGGACGGCCAGGGCGAGTAGACGGCATACGTGAATCTGCTCATACAAGCGACGTCCGAGCCATACGGAGACAGTGGGGTCGGCAGTACGGAGAAGACCGCTCCCGGACGGGGCGCGAGTGGACGCGGAGGACGCGTACAGGACAGATGCGGGAGGGAGCGGCGGCGGTCCGACACGGACGGCGGAGTGCCCGCACCGGACCGTCGCCGATGATGCCCGGGGGCGGGCCCCGGACGGGGTGGGTCATCGGGCGGGGTGGGTCATCGGGCGGGGTGGGGTGGTGGCCCTGGGGTGGGGTGGGTCAGCGGGAGGTGACGGTAGCCCCGGGCCGGGTGGGTCAGCCGGGAGGCGACCGTCGTCCGGCGGGCGTCGTCCGGGGGGCGTCGGCGTGCAGCCCGCCGACGGTCACGGCGGACGGACTCGCGCCCGGCCCCGCTTCCCGTAGCGGAGCTCGAAGCGCTCGACCCGGCCGGCCGTGTCCGGGGCGCGGGCGGTGCCGGTGCGGGGAGAAGGGGGGTGGCTGACGTGGGATATCTCGACGTCGACGACCGGGTGGGCGTCGGGTGAGTCCGCGGGAGCAGGTCCACGCGGGACATCTGCCCGGGGTCCGGAAGTCGTCCTGGTGGGTCACAGGACACGCCCAGTGTTCTGCCGGGGCTTGCTGGTAGCTTGCTGCGGTCCCCTACCGGTCCGTACGGCCTCACGGTCCGTGCGGTCGACCCGGCCGATCCAGCCGGCCGGCTACAGCTTGGGAGCTTGCAGTGACTTCGGCGATCTTCTCGCGAGGCGCGTCCCGTCGGCCGGTGCGGGCCGCGGCCGTTGCCGT
The DNA here is from genome assembly GCF_044766465.1 of Streptomyces sp. NPDC102259. Taxonomy (NCBI): domain Bacteria; kingdom Bacillati; phylum Actinomycetota; class Actinomycetes; order Kitasatosporales; family Streptomycetaceae; genus Streptomyces; species Streptomyces sp. NPDC102259. The sequence continues at coordinate 87,700 of NZ_JBIWMA010000004.1, forward strand.
GGCCGCCACGCTGGCGGGCGTACTCGTGCTGACGGGGTGCAGTGACGACGGAGGGTCCGACGACGGCTCCTCGGCGACGCCCACGACGGCGACCGGGGGCACGGGCGGTGCGACGGACTCCGCGTCCGCCTCGGCCTCCGTCTCCGCCGCCGGTGAGCTGGAGGGCAGTTGGCTCGCCACGACGGACGGCAAGGCCGTCGCCCTGATCATCACCGGGAAGCAGGCCGCCCTCTTCGTGACCGGCGGGAGCGTGTGCAGCGGGACCGCCGGCGAGGAGGCGGGCATGCAGATGATCCACCTCAAGTGCACCAGCGGGAAGGGCGACCGGACGACCGGCATGGTCGACTCCGCCGACGCGAGGTCCCTGAAGGTCACCTGGTCGGGTGCGGTCGGCAAGGAGACGTTCGCCAAGGCGGAGGGCGGCCAGTGGCCGTCGGGACTGCCGACGGCCGGCCTCGGGTAGTTCGGGAGCCCTGTCGGGGAGTTCGCAAGTTCTCCCGGCCGGTTCGCGAGGCCTTCGTGATGCCTTCGGGAGGCCTTCGGGAGGCCTTCGGGAGGGCTGGAACGGCTCGGACGAACCGGATAGCGAAGCGGTCACGAGAGCGGGGGGCGCGCGACACGTGCACGCACGCGTGCGTGATGATCCTTCGAGCACCGTCACGAAACCCTAGGGATCACTCATGCGCGCCGTTCCCCTCACCATCACCGCTCTCGCGGCGGCCCTGCTCCTCACCGCCTGCGGCGGCGGGGACGACAGCGGCTCCGACACCGACGAGAGCAAGGCTTCCGGATCGACCGGCGCCGGCGGCACCACCTGCGCCGCCGACGACCTCGGCCAGGAGGTCGGCCCCGTCAACGCAGCTCCCGCCGCCGGTGACAGCGGCAACGTCACCGTCACGCTCACCAACAAGGGCGCGGAGTGCACCCTGAACGGCTTCCCCGCCGTCGAACTCGCGGCCGACGGCGACTCCGTGACGGTGGCGAAGGACGAGGCCGCCGAGGCGCAGGCGCTGACCGTCCCGGCGCAGGGCACCGCCACCTTCACGATCACCTACGTGCGCGGCGAGGACGGCGGCGACAAGAGCCTCGCCGTCAAGACCGTGAAGTACGGCCTCCCGGGCGGCTCGGCCGATCTGAGCTTCCCCTGGTCGTACGGCGATGTCGCCCTCAAGAGCGAGAAGGTGTCGGACGCGACGGTGAGCGCCTTCCAGCAGGCGGGCGACTGATCCACCGGGCACCGGCCCCCGCCGGGAGACGCGGCAGCCACAGTCGGGATGTCACGGTCACGGCAGCCGGAGCCGGGGATGTCAGGGCAGCCGGGGCCGGGATCGCATTCGGGCCCGGTCCGCCGCTTCGGCGCCCTCGGTCCAGCCCGCCTCGTCGGTGACTCCGCGCAGGCGGGTGGAGACCGTCTCCGGGAACATCCGGTCCGTCGCGGCGGTGACCGCGACCTGGCGGGAGGCGAGGACCGGCAGCAGCTCGTCGGTCACCTGGGTCTCGGCGGCGGCGGTGACCTCGCCCAGACGGGCGCCGATGCGGTGGGCGTAGGCGGCGAGGAAGGACTGCCGGAAGGTCTTGGTCCGTCTGCGGCCGCCGGACCGCTGGGCCGCCTCCGCCTTCGCCATCGCGGACTGCGCCTGTACCAGCAGCGAGGTGTAGAGCAGCTCCACCGCCTCCAGATCGGCCTCGAAGCCGACGACCGTGGAGAAGGCGAAGGGTTCGTTCCACACCGCCCGGCAGTGGTTCGCGTCGGCGACCGCGTCCAGCAGCACCGCCTTCGCCTGTTCGTACGGCGGCTCGACCCCGATCCGGCAGGCGCCCGGCGCGTCCGGGGCCGGCGCCTGGGCGTCGAGCAGCGCCTCGTCGACGCTGTGCCGGGCCATCAGCTCCTGCGCCTTCGCCGTGAGCGCCTCCGCCTCCTGCGGAAAACCGGTCGCCTCGGCCTTGGCGAGCAGCGCACGGATGCGGGTGAGCATGCGGGAGTGGGAGCCCGGCCGGGACTGCCGGTGCGGTGCGGGCTCCTGGAGGGGTTCGAGGGCGGGCAGGCGCAGCAGCAGGCGGTAGAGCTCCAGGACCGTGGTGGCGTGCGAGAAACGGTCGGTGGCGGGCACGGGCGGAGCGTCGGCGGACAGCTCCGCCAGCTGGGCCGCCCAGCGCCGTCCGCGCGCGCGGTCGTCGTGCGCCTGCGCGCGGATCAGCTCCGTCACCAGGCCCACGTGGACGTCGTCCAGCTCGCGCCGTACGAGGCGTACGAGGTCGGCGGGCTGCCAGCCGCGCCGCCAGGTCCCGGCCACGAACTCCGTGCCGCGCCGGACCAGTTCGGCGTCCGCCGCGCGGTCGGCGGCGAGGAGCGAGGCGCCCGTGTCGAGGGTGGCGTCGGCGGTGTCGTAGAGCGCGGCCCGGAAAGCGCGTTCGACGGTGCCGGCCGGGCCGTCGGCCGAGTCGCTGGACGTATTGCCGGACGCATTGCCGGACGGGCCGGTGGACGCGTTGCCGGACGGACCGCCGGACGCGTTGCCGGGCCGGTTCCCGCTCGGGTTGTCGTGGTGGGTGCTGCTCACCGGTCGATCGTGTCACGGAGCGCGGAGCCGGAGCCCACCGGAGTGACAACCTCGGGTTGACACTCCTCCACTGTCAACCTACGGTTGACACATGACGACTCCACGACCCGGCACCACCTCGTCCGTCCGTCTCGACGACCTCATCGACGCCATCAAGAAGGTCCACAACGAGCCGCTCGACCAGCTCCAGGACGCCGTCATGGCCGCCGACCACCTGGGCGACGTGGCCGACCACCTCATCGGCCACTTCGTCGACCAGGCCCGCCGCTCGGGCGCGTCCTGGACCGACATCGGCCGGAGCATGGGCGTCACCCGGCAGGCCGCCCAGAAGCGGTTCGTGCCGAAGGAGTCGGCCGACCTCGACGCGAGCCAGGGCTTCACCCGCTACACCCCCCGCGCGCGGAACACGGTGATGGCCGCGCACAACGCGTCCAAGACCGCCGGCAACGCCGAGGGGCTGCCCGCGCACCTCGTCCTCGGTCTGCTCGCCGAGCCGGAGGGCCTCGCGGCGAAGGCCATCGCCGACCAGGGCGTCTCTCTCGACGCGGTCCGTGAGGCCGCGACCTCCGCGCTCCCGCCGGCCGCGGAGGAGGTGCCCGAGCTGGTCCCCTACGGTCCGGAAGCCAAGAAGGTCCTGGAACTCACCTTCCGCGAGGCGCTCCGCCTCGGCCACAACTACATCGGCACCGAGCACATCCTGCTGGCGCTGCTGGAGTTCGAGAACGGCGAGGGCGTCCTCAGCGGGCTCGGCATCGACAAGACCGGCACCGAACGATATGTCGCGAAGGTCCTGGCCACGATCTCGGTGCAGCCGGACCAGGAGTAGCCGGCGGGCCGTTGTCAGACCCCCCTGCCACACTCGCAGCATGGCCGACCGGTGGGCACTCGCTCCGGCCGAGGACGGTGGCGTGGAACTCGCCCCCCTCGGTCCCGACGGGCTGCCCACCGGTCCGGTGCTGCGGGAGGCGGACCTGGCGCGGGCCGTGCGCGAGCGGCCCGACGTCACCCGCTGGGTCTGGCGTTCCACGGCCGAGGTGTATCCGCGTCTGCTCGCCACGGGGGTGCGAGTGGAGCGGTGCTACGACGTCGAGGACGCCGAGACCCTCCTCCTGGGTCACGAGGGGCGCTCCGGCGAGCCCCGCTCGGCGGCCGCCGCGCTGGCCCGGCTGCGCGGCGGCCCCGTACCGGCCGACCCGCCGCAGCGCTCGGCCGCGCCCGGCGCGCAGTCCTCGCTGTTCGAGGCGCAGGACACCGCCGTCCGGCTGCCGCTCGAAGACCTCCTCGCCGTCTACGCCGAGCAGCAGCGGCGGCACGAGCGGGCCGAGCATCCGGCGCGGATGCGGCTGCTGACGGCGGCCGAGTCGGCGGGGATGCTGGTGGCCGCCGAGATGAACCGGTCCGGGCTGCCGTGGAGCGCGGAGGTGCACCGCGCGGTCCTGCACGACCTGCTCGGCGAGCGGTACGCGGGCGGAGGCGAGCCGCGGCGGCTGGCCGAGCTGGCCGACGAGGTGTCGGCCGCCTTCGGGCGCCGGGTCCGCCCCGACCTGCCCGCCGACGTGGTCAAGGCCTTCGCGCAGGCCGGCATCCGGATCAAGTCGACCCGGCGCTGGGAGATCGAGACCCTGGACCACCCTGCCGTGAAGCCGCTGATCGAGTACAAGAAGCTGTACCGGATCTGGGTGGCTCACGGGTGGTCCTGGCTCCAGGACTGGGTAAGGGACGGGCGGTTCCGGCCGGAGTTCCTCGCGCACGGCACGGTCACCGGGCGCTGGGTGACCAACGGCGGGGGCGCGCTCCAGATCCCCAAGGTCATCCGGCGGGCCGTGGTCGCCGACCCGGGCTGGCGGCTCGTCGTCGCCGACGCCGACCAGATGGAGCCGCGCGTGCTGGCGGCGATCTCCCGCGATCCCGGGCTGATGGAGGTCGCCGGGCGGGAGAGCGACCTCTACCAGTCCGTCTCCGACCGCGCCTTCTCCGGCGACCGCGCCCAGGCGAAGCTCGCCGTCCTCGGCGCGGTCTACGGCCAGACCTCCGGGGACGGCCTGAAGAACCTCGCGGCACTGCGCCGTCGCTTCCCGCGCGCGGTGGCGTACGTCGACGACGCGGCCCGGGCCGGCGAGGAGGGGCGGCTCGTGCGGACCTGGCTCGGCCGGACCTGCCCACCGGCGACCGGGTCGGGGGACGAGGGCACGGAGGAGGCCGGCATCCCCGTCGACTCCGGCGGCCTCGGCGATTCCGGCGGCCCGGGCGGTCCCGGTGGTCCCGGCGGTCCCGGCGGGGAGGACGAGACCTCAGCCGACCGGCAGTGGGTGCCGGGGTACGCCTCGACCAACGCACGCGCGCGGGGCCGGTTCGCCCGCAACTTCGTCGTCCAGGGCAGCGCCGCCGACTGGGCGCTGCTGCTTCTCGCCGCGCTACGGCGCACCTGCGCGGGGATGGCGGCCGAGCTGGTCTTCTTCCAGCACGACGAGGTGATCGTGCACTGTCCGCAGGAGGAGGCCGAGGCGGTCGTCGCCGCGATCCAGGAGGCGTCCGGCCTGGCCGGGCGGCTGACGTTCGGGGAGACGCCGGTGCGGTTTCCGTTCACCACGGCGGTGGTGGAGTGCTATGCCGACGCGAAGTGATCAGCTCCGGCCCACTCGGCGTTTCACGAGTTCGCGAGTTCACGATTCGCGAGTTCAGGGGCGAAGTCCCGTACCAGGTCGTGCGGGGTGCAGTGACCGTAGTGGCTGTCTGCGTGCCGGTGAGGTCGACGAGGGTATGGACCGGGTCCGGACCCGGCCCTGCTCCCCGTTCCGCGCCGGCCCCGTACTGGTCCGACAGCCCGACGGCCCGACGGCCCCTCAGATGATCGGCGGCCTGCCCAGCCGGGTCAGCCGCCACACCGTCGCCCACTTCATGGGCCGCCGAAGTCCGGCCGGCTTGCGCACGCCCTCGGCGAACCCGCCGAACCAGGCCTTGAGACCGCCGAGCGAGCGGGTGCGCAGAAGGGTGACGACGATCCAGACGCCCAGGTGGACGGGGATGAGAAGCAGCGGAAGGTTGCGCCGGACCAGCCAGACCCGGTTTCGGGCCGTGACGCGGTGGTATATCGCGTGCCGGGCGGGCGAGGTCTTCGGGTGCTGGAGCAGCAGCTCGGGCGCGTAGAGGATCTTCCAGCCGGCGTCGGTGGCCCGCCAGGCCAGGTCGGTCTCCTCGTGCGCGAAGAAGAACTCGGCGGGCCAGTCGCCGGTCTCCGCGAGCATGGCCATGCTCAGGGCGTGGCCGCCGCCGAGGAAGCCGGTGACGTACCCGCCCTGCATCGGGTCCGAGGCGCCGACGCGCGGTACATGCCGACGCTGGGTCTCGCCGTGCTCGTCGGCGATACGGAAGCCGACGATGCCGAGGCGCGGATCGGCGGTGTACAGGTCGCGTACGCGGCTCAGCACGCCGGCGTCGACGAGCAGCCCGTCGTCGTCCAGTTCGACCACGACGTCCACGTCGCCGTACTCCCGCAGGCGGGCGAGGGCGACGTTGCGGCCGCCGGGGCAGCCGAGGTTCTCGTCGACGTCGATCGTGGTGACCTCGCCGGGCAGGAAGAGGCGCTGGGCGAAGTCGGGGAGTTCGCAGCCGTTGCCGACGATCACGATGCGGGCGGGCGCCAGGTCCTGCTTGGCCACCGACTCCAGCAGCGCGTCGACCTCGGCGGGCCGGTTGCCCATGGTCACCACGGCCACGGCGATCCTCGGTCCCGCCACATCCCCGATGTCCGCCACGTCCCCGATGTCCGTCACGTCCACCACGTCCCTCACTCCGTCCTGCCCTCGACGCGACCGCGTCCCGTCCACGCGCGGGCCGTCGTTCACCTAGATGTTGCCTCAGGTGCGGGCGTTGCTCCGACGCCGCCTCATTTTGCTTCCCTTTTATGCCGGTTCTGCCTAAGCCCGCTCCGCCGATCCGGCCCCGGCCGCGCCGGTTCGGTATACGTCGGCTCCGGACGCGTCGGCTCCGGATGCGTCAGCTCCAAATGCGTCGGCTCCAAATGCGTCGGCTCTGAATACGTCGGCTCCGGGCACGTCGGTTCAGCCGCGTCGGTTTTCCCTGCGTCGGACGAACTTGACCCCCGACCAGTCCTCCCCCAGCGCGGCGACCTTCACATCCACGACGCCGAGGGGGAGGAAGAGGTCGCGGAGGGCGTTCTCGGTGATGTCGCTGACATGTCCGGCCGCCTTGCGGGGCCAGGCGATCCAGAGCATGGCGTCGTCGGCGAGGTCGCGGACGAGGGCCGGGGCCTCGGCGGCGAGGTCGGCATGGGCGCGGTAGAAGGCCACGGTGAGGTCGGCGTCACGGGGGCCGCCCGGGGCGAGGTGGACGCCGTCGGGGAGCCCGGGAACCTCCCACCCGGCCGGTGCGTGGCGCAACCGCACCCGGTGGCCGGGCTTGACGCCGAGTTTCCTGGCGAGGGGGGTGCCGGAGTAACCGCCGGTCGCGGCCGAGTCGCGCACGGGCTCACCGTAACCTCGGACCGGACCCGCCCCCGGTCGGAATCACCTCACCTGGAGGAAAGCCGTGCCCTTCCGCTGTGCCGTACTCGACGACTTCCAGAACGTCGCGACGACCCTCGCCGACTGGTCGGTGCCGGCCTCGGGCGAGGAGGTGGAGGTCGTCTCCTTCACCGAGCACTTCGGCGACGAGGACGCGCTCGCCGTGGCACTCGCCGACTTCGACTGTGTGGTCACCTTGCGGGAGCGCGTCCCCTTCCCGGCGTCGCTGCTGGACCGTCTCCCCCGGCTGCGCCTGCTGATCGCCTCCGGCATGCGTAATTCGGTGATCGACTACGCGGCGGCGAAGGCGAACGGCGTGACGGTGTGCGGTACGGAGAGCTCCTCGACTCCGCCGGTCGAGCTGACGTGGGCGTTGCTGCTGGGCCTCGCGCGCGGGCTGGTGCAGGAGAGCACCGCTCTGCGGGAGGGCGGGCCGTGGCAGTCGACCGTCGGCGCGGACCTGCACGGGCGGCGGCTCGGACTGCTGGGCCTGGGGAAGATCGGGAGTGCGGTCGCCCGGGTGGGCCTCGCCTTCGGCATGGAGGTGAGCGCCTGGAGCCAGAACCTGACGGCGGGTCGGGCGGCGGAGGTGGGCGTACGGTTGGCCGCCTCGAAGGAGGAGCTGCTCGCCGAGAGCGACTTCGTGTCGATCCACTTCCCCCTGAGCGACCGCACCAGGGGACTGCTCGGCCCCGCCGAACTGGCTCTGCTCAAGCCGACGGCGTACCTGGTGAACACCTCGCGGGCGGCGATCGTCGACCAGGACGCGCTACTGGCGGCGCTGCGTGAGGGCCGTATCGCGGGCGCGGGGGTCGACGTCTTCGACGTGGAACCCCTCCCCGCCGACCACCCGATGCGAACGACTCCCCGCCTCCTGGCCACTCCCCACCTCGGGTACGTCTCCCGGGCGAACTACGAGCGGTACTACGGACAGGCGGTGGAAGGGATACGGGGGTATCTTGCGGGGGCGCCGGTGCGGGTACTGGGGTAAGTCGGCCGGGCGTGTGATCAACGAGCTACGCCGCGTTCAGTTCGCACCACACGAGTTTGCCCCGGTGGCCCATGCGGGACAGCGGCTGCCAGTGCCAGAGGTCGGAGCAGGCCCGCACCAGGGCCATACCCCGGCCGTTCTCCGCTTCGGTCAGGTCCTCCAGCCGGCGCGGTGGCTCGGGCGGCTCGGGGTCCGCGTCCCAGGCGCCGATCTGAAGAACGCCGTCCCGGAAGCGAAGGCGCAGGCAGGCGGGGCCCTTGGTGTGCAGTACGGCGTTCGAGACCAGCTCCGAGGCGAGCAGCTCCGCTGTGTCGACCAGGTGGATCAGGCCGTACAGGGTCAGGATCAGACGCAGGGTGCGGCGGCAGACGGTGACGGCACGGGGGTCACTGGGGATGTAGAGGGAGTACTCCCAGGAGTCGGCCTCAGGCATGGGTCAGCTCCACAGGTGGGGGGGTGGAATGTGCGCGCGGTGGCATTGCCTCAGCCGTCCCGGCAGGACGGAGCGGTGCGCTTCCGCAGCGTGTGCGTTGCGTCACCGACGGTAGACCTGGATTTCCAGGTTCAGCAAGCCGGTCCCGTAATCTGACCCCGAACGAGTCGCGCTCACGGGCGCGTTGGGAGGAGTGACCCATGGGCCTGAGGCGCGAACCGACGGCACGTCAGGTGCGCTTGGCGGTGGAGCTGCGCAGGCTCCGTGAAGCGGCCGGCCTCAAGGCCCGGGAGGCGGCGGCCCTGCTCGGGGTGAGCTCCACCCAGATCAACCAGATCGAGTACGGCCAATCAGGCGTGAGTGAAAAGCGGTTGCGGAGCCTGGCCGCGCATTACGCGTGCATGGACGAGGCGTTCATCGACGCCCTGGTGGCGATGGCGACCGATCGAACGCGAGGCTGGTGGGAGGAGTACCGGGGCCGACTGCCTTCGGCATTCCTGGACCTGGCCGAGTTGGAGCATCACGCCACGTATCGGGCCGACGTGGAATGCCTGCACGTACCCGGCCTTCTGCAAACGGAGGAGTACGCCCGCGCGGTGTTCGCGTATCGGGTGCCTGAACTACCCGCCGACGACCTGGCCTTGCGGGTGGCACACCGCATGCAACGCAAGGCGATCATCGAGCGGGCGGATCCCGTCCCGTACGAGGCGGTGATCCACGAAGCGGCACTACGCATCCGGGTCGGCGACCGCGCCGCCGCCCGTGCCCAACTCACCCACATCCTGGACCTGTCCGAGGTGGACCACGTCACTGTGCGGGTGATCCCCTTCGACCGCGACGGCTTCGCAGGAGCTTGGAACACCATGACGCTGACAGGCGGAGCGGTGCCCAAGCTGGACTCGGCGCAGCGTGACGGGCCGGAAGGTACGGCCCTCGTCGATTCCGAAGCTCAGCTCGGCGCCCTTCGAACGCTCTTCCGTAAGCTGAAGGCGGAATCGCTGGAGCCCGGAGCCTCGCGCGACTTCATGAGCAGGCTGGCGAAGGAACTGTGAGGCGCACTGTGACCACTCCCGGCAACTGGCAGAAGTCGTCCTTCTCCGGAGGCTCCGACGGCAACAACTGCCTCGAACTCACCGCCACCCCCGCCGCCCTCCACCTCCGCGAGAGCGACAGGCCCACCACGATCCTGACCACGACCCCGGCCGCCCTCGCCCAGTTCCTGGCCGGCATACGCCGGCTCGGTACCCCCATCACGTCAGAACACGCGGACGCTGGTGGCGTTGTCCCAGAGCATGTCGGCGTTCGGGCCGCCGACAGAACCCCTGCCGTTCCCGTAGTAGACGAACACCTGATAGTCGATGGGCCGCAGGAGGTCGGAGAGTCCGTCGCCGTTCACATCGCCCGTCGCGATCACCGGCTCGTCGCTGGGCCAGGCGTAGGGCAGCTTCTTGCGCGGCACGAAGCCGCCCTTGCCGTTGCCCGCGTACAGCCACAGCGCACGTGATCCGTCGCGGGCCACCAGGTCGCTCTTGCCGTCGCCGGTCATGTCGCCCGGTGAGACCATCCGGTTCAAGGCGTTCCAGCCACTGCCGGCGATCTTGCGGGCGCCGAAGACGCCGTTGCCCGTGCCCGGGTACAGCCACAGCTTTCCGGCAGTGTCGCGGGCCAGCAGATCCCTGCGGCCGTCGCCGGTCAGGTCTCCGGCCGCGCTGATCTCGCGCATGGTGTTCCAGCCGCCGCCGACCTTCTTCCGCCTCCCGAAAGTGCCATCGCCCCGTCCCGGGTAGAACCACAGCACCCCGGTCCTGTCCCGGGCGAAAAGGTCCTCCTTGGCGTCCCCGTTGTAGTCACCGTGCCGGACCAGTTGCGTCATGGCGTTCCAGCCGCTCCCGACGAGCTTCCCCTTGGTGCTCCCGTCGGCATTGCCGATGCCCGAGAGGAACCACAGCCGGCCGTCCGCCGCGCGCTCCAGGAGATCGGGACGTCCGTCGTTGTTCAGGTCCCCGAAGCGGGCCACGTCGGGCAGTCCCTCCGGCCGCTTCTCCTCCGGTTGGCGGTACCAGTCCATCCAGGGGACGCCCTGGACGGCCTCGTACTCGGTGGTGGCGACCCGGATCGAGCTGATCTTGTTGTCGAACGCACCGCCGAACGCACCGCCGGTGAGCTCGATGGCCCCGTTGTGCGGGCTGATGAACAGCGTGTCACCGCCGGTGTACTTGGCGCCGGTGTACGCGACCGCCCACTTCCCGCTGTTGTTGACCAACGACGAGGTTTTGTTGTCGAAACCGCCCAGGGCGGCCTGACTCGACGGGACGATCTTCATCTCGCCCTTGTACTGGCCGTACTGGAAGAGGCACAGCTTCCCCGAGGGGCAGCGGGCCGAGTTGTCCGCGGCCGCCGCCTGCGGGGCGGTGCCGGCCAGCGTGGCCATGGACGCGGCGAGGGCCACCGCGGCACCGAGGGTTCGCCGGGTGGCGGTAGGTCCGAGCGACGGGAGCGCGCACGGGGTACGTCGGCCCAGGGAAATGCGAAGCATGAATCGGTCTCCGTTCGGTCCGGCAGGATCGGGCCCGGCAGTACCGGCCCGGAAGCAGTCGGGATCAGTCGGTGAGGTGCGATGCGACCTCGGGCGGCAGCGGTCCCGCGTGCCGGTCAGAAGACCAGGACGCTCGACTGGAGGCTGCCGAAGAGCTTCGCGGCCTTGACGCCGCCGTCCGCCGCGCCGGTCCCCGGGTAGACGCGCAGCGAGGCCTCGCGCGGGGCGTGTGCGATCAGGTCCGGCCGGCCGTCACCGGTCATGTCGCCCAGGCCGACGAGCTCGGTGAACCCGTTCCAGCCGGCTCCGATGAGTTTGCGGGTGCCGAAGCCGCCCTTGCCGTTGCCGGGGTAGAACCACAGCTTCCCGGCGGTGTCCCGGGCCACGAGGTCGGCTCGCTTGTCGCTGTTCATGTCGCCCGCGCCGACAAGCTCGTTCATGACCTTCCAGCCGCCGCCGACCTTCTTCCGCGTCCCGAAGGAACCCTTGCCGGCGCCTGGATACGCCCACAGGGTGCCCGTACGGTCGGCGGCGAGCAGATCGGCCCTGCCGTCGCCCGTCAGATCACCTGCGGCCGCGAGGTCGCGCATGGTGTTCCAGCCGCCGCCGACCCGCACCCTCGTGCCGAAGGTCCCGTCGCCCCGGCCCGGGTAGAACCACAGCACCCCGGTCCTGTCCCGGGCGTACAGGTCCTCCTTGGCGTCCCCGTTGTAGTCACCGTGCCGGACCAGTTGCGTCATGGCGTTCCAGCCGCTCCCGACGAGCCGGGCACCGCTCCCGCTGCCGTACGCGTGGGATGTCCACAGCTGCCCGAACTTGTTACGGGAAAAGACGTCGGCGTACCCGTCGCCGTTCACATCGCCGAAGGCCCCGTGCGCGGGAAGTACGGCGGGCCTGGGCTTCGGTTCGTTGTCCCACTGGAAGGTCGCGTACCGGCTCTCACCCGCGCAGAACTGGTCCGCTTCGGGCCCCAGGTCGAGCGAGCTGACCGTGTTGTCGAGCTCGGGCGTCGCGCTCTCGTCGAAAGAGCCCTGCCCCGGGTAGTAATGGGAGGCGCCGTCCCGCGGATCGAGCCCCGCGGCGAGGGTGAAGCACACCGGCCAATCCGTGTAGTTCGCGTAGGAACTGATGCGGTTGTCCCACGCGCCGAGGTTCAGCGCGCTGCCTTTGACGACCAGCATCTGCCCCTTGCCCAGCGGATCGCTGAAGACACAGAGGCTGCCCCATGAGCAGCGGTCGTACCCGCTCGCGGCCTGGGCGGGCACGGTGACGCCGGTCGCGATGATTCCGGCTGCGACACCGGCCGTCAGGGCGCCACGAAGGGCACGCGAAGAAGTCGGACGCACTCAGTTTCCCCCGGGGTGCGCTATGTCCGGGGCGCGCGTGCGCGCATGCCTCGAACACGTGAATGTTGTGTGCATGATAGACACACCGCGACCCTCGAACACACACAAATCTCACCGGGCCTCGGGGTCCCCATGGGCTTCTCCAGACCGAGCCAGGGCGCCAAGAAGTTTCATATGTGACAAACCATCACACCCGTGGCGGCTTCCCCCTGCCCGGCCGCTCCCCTCTGGTCGAAGTACTGCACTTCGTCACCAGGAGGGCTCCATCCGGCCGACCCGACTCCCTCCCCTCTCAGAGGAGAACCCGAGCGAATGAACCTGTGTCGCTCCGGCTCGATGCCGGGCATTTCCGGCTCGACCAGGGGGACGTGGTTGTTGGCCAAGCACTTCCCCGCCCGTCGACACTCGACCAGAAGGCACGACGAGTTACTCCTCCGCTTCCTCCTGCCATCTCTGAAAGGTAGGCACCGTTTCGAAGAATTCCACAGAGAAGAACGGGCAGGTCAATGTCCGGTCGAGAAGACCCAGAAGGATCTCTGGGGCCGATTGTTGAAGCAACTGAAAGCTCAGCTGTCCCGCTTCGACGATGAGCGTGGGCCATTCATCGGGCACACCCGAAGGAATATAGAAGACGTAGTCTGCATTATCCGTGACTCCCCACTGGATCATGCTGGACGGATCGAGTTCGAATTCATCCAACACTGCCCGGATTTCGGGGATGCGTTTCCCCGAAAGTATTTGAGTGGCCTTTTGGCTGCGTGCCCGGATATCCAGCCAGGTGTTGGGACAACCGTCGTCGTAGATCCAGAAGAAGTCGTTGAAACAACCCGGTCCGTAGACCTCCAGCAGTTCAGCGTGGCTGGAGGGCAGCACCATGGTTCCACCGTCCGGTTCCGCCCCGGCGGCGTAGCCGGGGCGGACGTGTTTGACGGGTGGAGGTGGACACAGGTTGACGAGTGCGTCCAGTGCGCTCATGACCGTCCTAGAAGTTCGGGATCAGTTGGCATACGGGCCGAGGTCGTCACGACCCAATGTGATCAAGCCCGGTAGCGGGAACGAGCCATCAACCGGAGTTTCCGAAGGGTTCAGAGACAGCCTGCTTCTGGAACGCGATGACCTCACGGCACCGGGCGTTCTCCAACTCCGCCTCAAGGCTGCAGACCGGAACATCCTCACGGTCGAGCACTGCCTCGTAGCAGAAGCCCAGAACGCCGTACAGGACTTCTCCACTCAGCCCTTCGGGTGTATCGCTGCATGCGAGAAGCGCCGAAAGCATCTGCGATGCGCCGTATTCCTCCGCGATTTCGTCGAGTTCCTCGTACTGATCGAGCACTTCCTCCGGGAGCGTGCTCTTCTCCCGGCCCGAGCGGAGATCCTCGTGCCCCTGTCTCAGCCCCTCGCCAAGATAGTCGCGAGCGAGTACAGGGGCAGCACCCGTCGCGCAGTACGAAAGATGCTTTCATGTACTCCACACCTGGCCGTGACCGGGCCGGGGCGCGGACGAAACAGACTCCAGCGCGGCCAGCAGTGCCTCCCTGACATACAGGACGGACGACATGGACCTGATCAACCTGTCTGACGGCAGCAACAGTTTCCGGCTGCATCTTCTGGGCCGCCACAAGCCCGGAATCCTCCCGGAGCATGACTTGATGGATGCGGAAATAATCGTGGACAGCGATTTCCTCAGCGGTCGATTTCCTGTCCACTTCTTCCTCTCGGATCTGACGTCATGGTCCTTGGCCCTGGAGTCTCTGGAAAATGGCCAGAACGCCGAATGGCTGGACATGGGGAACGGGTCCACGCTCAGGATCGAAAGCGCGAGAAGCGACGATGACGACTCGACAGTGACCATCGAGGACACCTCCGGCTCAGGCATGACAGTCATCATTCCAATGGCCCTGGATACCGGCTGGGCCCGGGCACAGCGCGAGCACCTCGACCAAACACTGAAGGCTTGGCCCATGGAAGTAACGGAGACATCACCTGGGTCCTACCAGTGGAAGAGCTGAGCATTTACTGGAATCGAATTCCATGTGATCAACGAATTGTGGGGGCAGGGCCAGCACGCCGGCCCTGCCCCCACGAAATTCATCGACTCATCGTCATTGCATGAATGTCCGACCCATAGACCAACCGGTGTCGTCAAATGCCTCGATTGTCACCGCGAAGGCGATATTGCTGCCTGAGCGATAGTGTGGCGTCGCCGAATACATGATGGTATTCCCGCTGCCCGATCCGACATACGCGGCGATCTCCTTCTCGAACTCATTCATGACGCCGTTGTCAATGGCCTCGGTCGTCCTGACGATATTCTCCCTTGTCGTCCCTGATCCCCCCAGGGCCCTTGGCAGAAGATGGCCGCGAGCGTCTCCGTTGGCTCCGCTCACAAAGCCCGGCAGATCCTTCCCCATCCTCTGGGTCGCCTTGGACCCGGTGCCCAGCATCGAGGGAGTGACGATCGCGACGACTCCGGACCTGCGCCCATCCGCGTCGATGCTTCCGTAGTCGATCTCGCCGCCGCCCTGGCCGGTCGGACAGGCGCTGGTGTTGTGAACCAGTACGGACGTGGCACCCGACACCACGTAGTACGTGTGCAGGACACTGACCGTCAGGTTGTGGACGGTGGCGTCGGATGCCGTCCAGCGCTCGAGGTCCGTGATCTGGACGCGCGTGCCCGCGCCCGTCTGCAACCACTCGCCGGTGCGAAGATCCGTCGCGTCTATCCATTCACCGAGTTCAGGGACCCAGAAGGGGTGCCCTTCGGTCGCGGTGACCTCGGCGGTCCTGGAACCCTTCGTGCCGTCCACGTCGATGGTGACCCTGACCAGATGCTTCACGCCCTGGCCCTTGATCTCGGCGGTGACCGTCTCCACCCGGGTCTCGCCCGTCTCCGGGTCGGTCGCCAGGACCTTGTCGCCGACCTTGACGTCCTTGATCGCCTTGGTCGAGCCGTCGGCCATCAGGACCTTGGTGTCCGGCGTGAAGCTGTTGCAGGTGCCGCCCTCACCACCCGAGCCCCCGCCGCCCGAGTCCTCCTTGCCCGACCCGCTCCGCGACCCGCCCGACTTGTTCTCGGCCTTGCCGCCGCCCGAGGAGCCCTTGTGCTGGGCCTGCGTGCGGGCCTTGACCTGGACCGGGTTGCCTCTGGCTCCCTTCGAGCCTGTGTGGGCCTTTTTCTTGACCGCCGCGGCGGCTCGCTTGGCTGCCTCTCTCGCCTTGCGTTTGGCCTCGGCCGCGGCCGCCTCCGCGGCCTTCTTCGCCTTCAGCAGCGCGACCTTGGCGGCCTTGGCCGCCTTCATGCCGATCTCGGCGGCGCGCTTCGCCGCCCGGAAGGCCTTGACCGCGCTCATCGTGCCCTTGAAGGCACGCCACATCTTCTTGCCCTTGGAGAAGACGCTGGTCCACGGGATGGCGTCCATCAGGAGGCTGCCGCAGGCCCACAGGTCGCCCTGGGTGAAGCAGCCGACCACGTCGTTCCAGCCGATGAACTCCTTGAACACGGCCCAGCCGGTCGCCAGGATCACATCGCCGATCGAGCGGTTCAGTGTCTTCTGGTACTCGGCCATCTTCGCGTCCAGCGCCGCGATCGAGGCGTCGAAGCTGGATGCCGAGGAGGTCAGACCGGACGGGTCGGCGTGGGTCACCGGGCTGTTGTTGGCGTACGAGTAGCCGTTGGCCTGGAGCGGATCGCTGTCGTCCAGGACCGGGTCGGCCGAGATGAAGCGGCCCGTCCCGGGGTCGTACTCCCGGGCGCCCATGTGCGTCAGGCCGGTCTCGTTGTCCTCGTCGCCCGTGTGGAACCCGGTGTGCGTGCGCGGTCCGAGGTTCGCGGCGCGGTCCTCGCCCCACGGGTCCCGCTTCGTGGTGCGCACGGTCATGCCGGCGTCGAAGCGGACCTCCGCCACCGGGGTGCCGTTGAGGTCGGTCGCCTGGGCGAACAGGTACTCGGCGACACCGGCCGCGGTGTTGCTGCCCTCGCGGTAACGGGTCACCGCAGGGCCGCCGATGCCCGCGTAGGTGCGCTCGGTGTAGCGGGTCTTGCCTGCGGTGGTCAGCGAGACCTTGGTGTCGGGCAGGTTCAGCACCGCGCCGGCGGTGGTGCGCTCCAGCAGGCGGTTGCCCATCGCGTCGTAGACGTAGGTCGTCTTGGAGGCGGGCTTCCACAGCTGGGTGGCGACGGTCGAGTTGCAGGCCGCCAGGGTGAGGTCGGTGCCGGCCGTCGACGCGGGGGCGGACAGACACAGGCCCGACGAGTGCTTGATCTGTCCCGTGCTCAGGGTCTCCCAGCGCTGCGCCGTGGCGGTGGCCGCCACCGTGGTGTCGCAGACCTGCATGAGGACCGCCGAGCCCGCCGCGGTGCCGGTCGGCTGGGCGCAGACCCCACCGGCGACGAGCTGGCCGATCGCCGTGTTCTCGACCGTGCCGTTGTTGTCGGCGTCGGTGGCCTTGAGGCGGAAGTTCTGTGCCTTGCTGCCGTTGCAGACGTAGATCTGGACGGCGGTGCCCGCGGCGTTGCTGCCGTTGGACAGGTCCAGGCACATGTCGCCGGTGCCCACCCAGGCGCCCGAGCCGTCCGCGCCGAAGCCCGTCACGGACTCGACCTTGCCGTCCCAGGTCCAGGTCAGGGCCTGGGCGGTGTCGCCGCCCGTGCTGCGCTTCTCCAGTTCGCCGGCGCTGTCGTACGTCTGGTCCGAGCGGGTCTTGACCGCCGCCCCGGCCGCTGTCGTCGACGTCGTGGTGTACGAGGTGAGGGTGTGCGGCTGGTCGTTCTTCGCGGTGTCGCTGGTGCCGTAGGCGTAGTCGGTGACGACGTCGCCCTTGCTGTCACGCACCCCGGCCGTGATGGTCGGGGTGGCCTGGTACGCCGTCTTCTTGGTGCGGTTGCCCAGGACGTCGTATTCGTACGACTGCCAGTAGCCGGAGTTGTTGGCGGAGACGTTGACCTTGCCGTCGGGATAGACCGGCTCGGCGGTGGTCTTGCCGGTGGCGACGCAGGCGCCGCCCGGCGTCGTCCACGCCTCCTTCAGCTGACCGAGCGCGTCGTACTTGAAGCACTGCTGGTCGGTCGTCGTGCCCATGCGGTCGGCGACGGACAGGACGTTGCCCGAGGCGTCGTAGGAGTAGGAGCGCTTGCTCACCTCGCTGCCGGGGACGAGGGTCGTGTCGGGGGTCGAGGTCTCCCGGATCAGCCTGCTGGTCCGCAGCTCGCCGGTGGACTCGTCGAGGGTGTTCTCCTGCCACAGGCGGCGACCCACCTCGCCCACCGTCGCGCGCAGCACCTGCCCGTACGGCGAGTAGGACGTCTCGGAGGCGTACCAGTCCTTGCCGGAGACCGTGGTCGGCAGGCCGGCCTCGTTGTAGCGGGTGATCACGGCTTCGGCGTCGAGGCCGCCGGCCGCCGGGGCGGTGTACTTCTCCAGCTGGCCGTCGGCGTTGTAGGCGTAGGAGTACGTGTACTGGGTGGCGAAGCCTTCGGCGGTCAGGCCCGCGGTCGAGCCGGGCGGCAGCGCCGTGGTCATCGCCGTCGGCTGGTAGTCGGCCGTGTAGCCGCCGACGCTGGTGGTGTACGCCTTGCCGTCGTTGAGGCGGGTGGCCGAGGACAGCTGGCCCTTGCCGCCGGGTGCGGCGTCGTAGGCGTAGGTCTGCGCGACGGTCGCGGTGGTGGAGCCCTTCGGCGTGACCTTGACCTGCTCGACGCGGTTCAGGCGCTCGTAGGTGTACGAGACGGTCTGGCCGCGGGCGTCGGTCGCCTTGTCCACGCGGCCGAACGCGTCGTAGTCGGTGTGGGCGGCGCCCGCGTCCGGGTCGGTGGTGTCGGTGACCCGGCCCAGCGCGTCGTACTTCCAGGTGCGGGTGTTGCCGACGTCGTCGGTGCTGGTCACCATGTCGCCGCGGACGTCGTACTCGTAGGTCGTGGTGATCGCGCCGGCCTCGGTCAGCGCGGTGTCGCCGAAGGTGTCCTGGCGGGTGGTGCGGCCCAGCGCGTCCGTCCACACCCGGGAGGCGGGCGTGCCCTGCGGCTGGCGGACGACCGTGTAGTCGAGGCCGTACTCGTAGCGGGTGCGGCGGTCCGTGGTCTGCACGTCCTTGCCGGCGTTGGTGAACTTCTCGCCCGTCTGCGGGTAGGAGCTGTGCACCGGGGTGACCGTCAGGACGCGGCCCAGGCCGTCGTACGTGTACGAGGTGGCGTTGGGGACCAGCGCCTCGGAGTCGGGGGCGACCAGCTTGGTGTCCGGGTCGCCCTCCATGTAGTACGCGTTGCGGGTGTAGCGCACCTGGCCGGAGCTGTTGTGCAGGGTGTCGGTGACCAGTCGGCCGCCGTCCACCGCGGGGGTCTGGGTCTGGCGTTCGCGGCCCAGGCCGTCGTAGATCGTGGTCGACGACTGGTACGTGCCGTCGCCGGCGTCGGTGCTCGGGTTGCCCGAGAGGGACTCGGTGACCACGGACACCGGCTTGTCCGAGTCGATGTTGTAGGTGTATCTGACCGTCGGGTCGTCCGTCGCGGCCTGGGTGGCGTCCCAGGCGGCGACGGCGCGGCCGAGCGGGTCGTACTCGTACGACTCGACGCGGTTGTTGGCGTCGGTCGACCTGATGGTGACACCGCGGCCGGGCTCGAGGGTGGCGATGTCGGTGAAGCCGGTCTCCACCCCGTCGACGACCTTGCTGCCGGTGACCGTGTCGATCCGGTAGACCTGGCCGCTGTCCGGCGTGTACTTGGTCGTGTCGACGACGCCGGTCGGGTCGGTGGCCTTGACGACGCGGCCGAGCGGGTCGTACTCCATCCGCGACTCGGGGTTGGCCGTCTCCCAGCCCGTGCCGGTGCCGGTCGGCGCGACCGTCCGGGTCACCAGGCCCTTGGTGGGTGCTGCGGTGTGCGAGGTGGCGCCGTCGTAGTACATGCGCGAGGCGCTGACCAGGGTCGAGGCGGTGGCGCTGGAGAGGTCGGCGGAGCAGGTGGTCGTGCCGGTGGTGGTGACGGTCTGGGCGACCAGGCCGACGAGGTAGGTGTCGCCGTCGGTGTTGTGCGTGTACGAGGTCGCGGTGCAGGTCTCGTCGCCGGTGACGGCCGTGTCGCCGAACTCGCGGACCTTGGTGGGCAGTCCGTAGGTGGCGTCGTAGTCCGTCTGGGTGGTCAGCGTGCGCAGGTAGGAGCCGTCCGGGCCCTTGACCGAGGCCTTGCTGACGGTCCTGGTCTCGCCGAGGGTGACGCGCTCGGACACGACGTCCGGGCCGTCGGTGCGCTTGCGGGTGGCCAGCCGGACCGGGGTGTCGGGGATGTTGACGGTTCGGGCGGTCCAGCCGGTCTTCGTGTCCGCGCTCGTGTCGGGGTAGGTCAGCGACTCGGCGACCATGCCGGCGTACGCCTTGCGGTCCTCCTTGAGCACCGCGCCGTTGATGTCCGTCATGTCGGAGGAGCGCTTGACGTCGTCGGACGCCTTATCCGGGGTGCTGTCGGCGAGGACGTCGTCGCTCATACCCCGGAAGTAGCGGGTGACCGACTTGGAGGCGGCGGTGCCCTCACCCGCGTCCGTCACGCCGGTGGTCGTGATGACGGTCGGATAGCCGCGCCAGTCGTCCCAGGTGCGCTTCTTGGGGCGGGAGAACTCCGACTGGTTCTTGGCCCACAGCGCGCCGTCCACGGCGTCGCCGAAGGTCTCGTACGAGTACTTCGTCACGATCTCCTTGGAGTCCGACAGACGCGGAAACTCGGTGATCTTGTCGACGACGTACTTGTGGAACCAGGAGATGCGTTTGTCCTCCAGCTCACCGTCCGCGTGCCAGTAGGCCGGGTAGCAGAGCTGGTCGTTCTTGTCGACGGCCGCCCGGGTGGCGCCGGTGAGGCACTTGTCGTCGGGGGCCTTGTAGTCGATGTGGGTGCGGCCGCCGTACTCGGAGACGACCTCCTGGATGCGCAGCCGGGCGAACACCTCGTCCGGGTCGGACGCGCTGGTCCTCACGCGGTTGGGCAGCGCGCTCTCGTTGTGACCGAAGGAGACCGGCTTGAGGGCGGCGGAGGAACCGTCGACCGCGTACCCGACCCGGCCGATGGACTCCAGCCACAGGGCGGTGTACTCGCCCGTCAGGTTCCACGGGAACGACTGCTTCAGGCCCCAGGAGTCGACCTTCGACAGCAGGGTCGTGGTGGCCGAGTCGCCCGCCAGACCGCAGGCGTTGCGCTGACCGCTCTCGTTGCCGTCGGCGTCGGAGGTGTACTCCGTGAGCCGGACGCCCTGCTCACGCTGGGCGCAGGAGTCGACCGAGACCAGGCGCTTGCGCGACCAGAAGGTCGGGGCGTACGTCTGGCACTTCTTGCCGGACTCGCAGGAGAGGTCGGCCGGGGTGTCGAACCAGGGCCGGGTCCGGTCGGACTGCTTGGAGTCGAAGTTGGCCCCCGAGCAGGCCACCTTGAAGGCGTTGTCGTCGAAGCAGCGCTCGGCGGCGTGGAAGCGCATCCGGCCGAGCGGCTCCTCGCTGAACAGGGCTCCGGCGCGCTGTCCGTAGTCGATGTGGGTCAGGTAGCCGCCCCGGTCGTACACGACCGGAGGCTTCTCCTTCATGTTCTGCGCGTAGGAGTTCTTCTCCTGCTCCCACCACAGCGTCATCGCGCTGCCGGTGGTGTCCACGACGTAGTCGAGCTGGAAGCGCCAGCCCTGGTCGCAGAAGGAGTCCTTGAACGCGGGCTTGTAGCAGGGGTCGGTGTCGTGGTTGCCGGCGACGGGCACCGACAGCACCGACTTGGTCTCCGGCTTGCCTGAGGTCCAGCCCGGCAGACGGTTGAGGCCGAAGTAGTACTGGGTGTTGTCGTCGGTGGTGACGCGCCAGAACTCGCCGTTGTCGTCACCGTTGTTCGAGCCGTCGATGCCGGTGATCCGCTTGTAGTCGGCGGCGTCGAGCAGCTCGATGCGCATGTTGTCGCCGCGGGCGCTCTTCCACTGCTTGGTGGTGTCGTCGCGTACCAGCTCGGTAGTGGTCCCGTTCAGGGACAGCACGGCGTTGTACGAGCCCCAGCACTGGTCGCCGGTGAAGTGGTCCTTGTTGTTGGCGTTCGCGGTGTCGGCGGCGCAGCCCACGAAGGTGCGGGTGATGGACCCGGGGTTGTAGTCCCAGCCCTCGCCGACCCAGGAGACCTGGTTGTTGGTGGAGGACGTACGTCCGTCCGAGGTCTGCGAGTTGTAGCTGAGGGTGACGTTGGGCGAAGGGCCGGCCGGGACCTGCGGGGCGGCCATCGTGTACGCGTAGCTGAACGCGCCGGAGGAGCCGCCGGCCGTCCAGGAGCCCGCGGACACGATCGGGCTGGCGGAGAAGTCACCGCCGGAGCCCGCGCCGTAGGAGCTGCCCACGAGGAGGCCGCCGCCGGAGGAGTCGGCGATCTGCCGTACGGCGTCGGCGGGGCGGCCGGCGTGCCAGACCGCGGAGTTCACCGTGGAGCCGTTGCCCTGGTCGACGGCGGTGCCGGCGGTCGTCGTGGACGTGGCGCCCGAGACGGTCCGCAGCGCGTCCGTGTCCAGGGTGACGTTGACGAAGGTCTCCGGCACCGGCTTGTGGTCGTCGGTGGAGCCGACGACCTCGTCGGCCGCGCCGTCCTCGCCGGAGTCCTCCTCGGAGCCCGAGGAGTCACCGGCGTCCACCGCCACGCTGACGGTCCGGCCGGTGCGCTCGACGTCGGTGGTCACCGGGACGCCGGTGGAGCACTCCTCGACATCGGGCGTCTCGGCGTAGCAGGACGGCATCAGGGTGAAGGAGAGCCGGTCGAGCCACTGGGCGCTGTAGGTCTCGGCGAGCTTGGTGGCGTCGATGGAGACGACCGCGTCGCCGGTGGCGGTGTCGGGCGCGTCGACGGCGAGCATGAAGCCCTGCGCGCCGTTGGCCACGGCCGTGTCCTCGGACGCGGCGGCGACGCTCCACTGGCCTTCGAGGGCGTCGACCTGGGCGGCGGAGGCGCCCTTGGGCGCGCCGACACCGATGGTCATGACGCCGTCGGCCGACTTGGCGACCTCGGTCGTGGTGCCGGCGGCCATGGTGTCGACGGCCTTGCTGCCGGACGCCTCCGGGACCTCGGCGACGGCCGCCGGTTCGTACGGGCTCTCCGGCTCCGTCGAGACCTGGCCGGACAGGTCCTCGAGGGCCCCGGTCAGCTCCTCGTCGACCGGCACCGGGTCCGTCTCCTGGAGCTCGGCGAGGTCGACCGGCGTACGGGTGTCGTCGGGGCCGAAGGCCTCGGCACCGGGCAGGAGGGCCACATTGAGGGCAAGGACCAGCCCGGCTATGACGCCGAGCCGGGCTCTACGACGGGCCAGGCGTTCACGCGGCGATCTCGCCAGCGAACCCCTCCCGCACCACGACAGCACCGCACGCACGGTCAATTGACCCTTTCCGAGTCATAAACCATCAGAAACATGCGGACCGATGGCACATGGTGATCAGCGAATTACAAACCGAGCACGAACATAAAGGAGCTGTGAAGATCCTCGTCAAGGTGTGCTGAATGTGTGTTAGCTATGTCACTGATCAAAACAAGACAAAGATCAGCAAAGAAACTCCCCAGGGCTCTTTACGCCGACATTGCCAACCCACCGCCTTCTCAGGGGTGTTGATCTCGCCCGGAGTAGCTGTTCATACTCCAACCGCCCAATCCGACGCGTCGCGCGCTCGTCACGGCTTGTCACCAGGCCCGAGGGCACCCCTGGAAGAGCCATGCCGCGGCGGTACGTCACCTCGCGGCCCAGCCTGTTGGAGAAGGGCCCTTGAGCGACCTCGACACCGCCACGGAACCAAGTCCGCCCGGCAGAGCGCGCGTTCGACGCGCCGTCGCCGCCGCCGTCGCGCTGGCCGTGCTGGCCGGCGGCGCCGCCGTGCTGACCCTGCGGGACGACTCCGCCGACTCCTCCGACGCCAAGACCGGGCGCGCCGCGCAGCCGATCGACGAGGACGAGGCCCAGCGCCGGGCCCGCAAGACCGGCAAGCAGGTCGAAGTCGCCGCGCTGACCGACGAGTTCTCCACCACGACGGCCAACGCCGACGGGTCGTTCACCTACGAGGTGTCGGTCGCGCCCGTACGGGCCAAGAACGCCGAAGGCGCGTGGGCGCCCGTCGACACCACGCTGAAGCGGGACGGCGGCGGCGATGGCGATGGCGATGGCGAAGACAAGGGCTGGCGCACCGTCAACAGCCCCTACCCCGTGACCTTCGCCGCCGGCGACCCGGACCGCGCCCCCGCCCGCAAGGCGACGGCACGCACCTCCGGCTCCACCGTCCGGACGGCCGTCTTCCGCACCGGCGCGGGAGCCGGCACCGGCACCGGCACCGCCGAGCGGATCGACGACGCGGCCGACACCTCGTGGACCCGGCTGCTGACGATGACCGCCGAAGGCCACGCGATCGACCTCGACTGGCCCGGCACGCTGCCCGAGCCGGTCGTCGAGGACAACCGCGCACTGTACGAGGGCGTCCTGCCCGGCGTGGACCTGATGCTGTCCGCGCGCGACACCGGCTTCACCCACGTCCTCGTGGTGCACACCCCCGAGGCCGCCGCGCGGCTGGCCGCCGCCCCGCCGCGCTACCGCGTGACCTCGACCGACCTCACCTTCGCCCTCGACCCGTCCACCGACGTGCTCATGGCCAAGGACGGCGGCGGCAACGAGATCGCCGTCTCCCCCACCCCGTTCCTGTGGGACTCCGCGGGCACCCACGAGTCGGACCCCGAGACCGCCGACCCGGAGTCCGCGACCGGCACCAACGAGGACCCCGAGATCGTGGAGAAGACCGTGGAAGGCGCGGGCGCGGCCGATCCCGCCGCCTACGCGCGAACCTCCGCCGCGGACGACACCCTCGCCCTGCCCGCCCTGAACGGCCCCGGCGAGGGCGCCCACGCCGCCACCGCCGCCGCCGACTTCGACAACGGCAGCGGCGTCCTGACCGTCACCCCGCCGAAGAGCTACCTCACCACCACCGAGGACCTGACCTACCCGCTCTTCGTCGACCCCTCCACGACCGGCGTCCGCGCCAACTGGACCACGGTCTACAAGCGGTACCCCGGCTCCAGCTTCTACGACGGCGCCAACTACAACGAGGACACCAAGGAAGCCCGGGTCGGCTTCGAGAAGCAGACCTGGGGCACCGCCCGGTCCTTCTTCAAGATGAAGATCAAGAGCTCCATCAAGGGCGCGACGGTCTCCAGCGCCACCCTGAAGGTCCTCGAAACCCACTCCTGGTCGTGCAGCAAGCGCACCGTTCAGCTGTGGCGGACCGACCCGTTCGGCACCAAGACCACCTGGAACAACCAGCCCGCCTGGAAGCGGAAGATCACCTCCAAGTCCTTCGCCTACGGCTGGAAGTCCAACAGCGCCTGCCCCAACGCCAACGTCAACTTCACCATCACCTCGCTGGCCCAGGAGGTCGCGAACAACGGCTGGACCGACTTCAACGTGGGCCTGGTCGCCTCCACCTCGTCCTCCGCCCCGACGGGATCCTCCAGCAGCCTCGAGACGGACACGTACTCGTGGAAGAAGTTCCAGGCGGAGGGCGGCGGTTCGCCCACGGCGGCCATCACCTACAACCGCAAGCCGAACACCCCGACGACCCTCACCATGAGCCCCGGCTCCTGTGACACCAGCGCCTCCCCGTACATCAAGATCGGCAAGTCGGCGAACATCTCCATCGGCGCCAAGGCCACCGACCCGGACGGCGTGCTCAAGGAGCTGGAGTTCGAACTCACGCGGACCGACACCGGCGCCAAGACCCTCTTCCACCGGCCGACGACCAGCGGTTCGGCCATCTCGGCCCCCCTCACCGGGCTCGTCAACGGCGTCACCTACCAGTGGCGGGTACGCGCCTGGGACCCCGACGCCAGCAGCGCCTGGGCGCCGACCAGCGGCACCCTCTACTGCCGCTTCGTCTACGACGCCGCCCTGCCCGACTCCCCCGCGCCCGTCGTCTCGACGGACTTCCCCGGTGACGAGGACGAGGACGGCAACCCCGAAGCCTGGTCCGTCCAACCCTTCGGCGCCGGCGGCGCCTTCACCTTCGCGGTCGGCGACACCGCCGAGACCGACATCGTGAAGTTCGTCTACTCCATCAACTCCACCAGCTACGCCGGCTACGTCTGCGCGAACGGCAAGCAGGGCACCAGCGGCGGTCTCACGGCCTCCTGCACCACGCCCGTCAAGTCGGCCACGGTCACCGGCGTCAAGCCACCGGCCGCCGGTCCCAACACCCTGTACGTCAAGTCGTTCGACGCGGCCGGCAATCCGTCCCCCAACGCCCGCAAGTACTTCTTCTACGTCACGCCACGCTCGATTCCGGACGGCCCCGGCGACCTCAACGGTGACGGCAGCGCCGACCTCGCCCATGTCACCGCCGCCGGCAACCTCTGGATCGACACGGTCTCCGAGAACGGCGCCTGGCTCTCCAGCTCCTTCGGCACCCACGACAAGGGCGCCCTGATCAAGGACGGCGCCACCGCCCCGCACATCTGGCAGACCAAGGACGACGGCACCGTCACCTACGCCCTCGTCACCCACAACGGTGACTTCGCCCCCGCCGACGGCATCTCCGACTGGGTGGTCCGCACCCCCGACGGACGGCTCTTCGTCTACCCGGGCGACGGCTACGGCGCGATCGACGTCAGCAAGCGCATCGAGGTACGCCTCCCAGCCAACGCCCCCGCCCCCTCCACCTTCTCGGAGATCAAGTCGGCCGGTGACATCACCGGTGACGGCCAGCCCGAACTGTTCGTCGCCGGCGGCGTCAACGGCGCCGAGTTCTGGATCCTGAGCGGCTACACCGGCGGGGCGTTCAGCGAGGCCACCCAGATGACCACGACCTCCTGGGCGGAGGCCGACCGGGACTTCGTGGCGATCGCCGACTACAACGGCGACGGCGCGGCCGACATGACCTACCGCACCGCGGCGGGCAACATCATCCTGCGCAAGGGCATCCTCGACGCCGACGGTTCCGGCACCGTCCTCAAGAGCCTGGGCCAGTCCGGCTGGAGCCTGGACGGCGACGACACCTACGCCGCCACCACCTTCACCCGCGCCGCCTTCCCCCTGATCTACGGCACGCCCGACACCACCGGGGACGGCATCCCCGACATCTGGACGACCAACACCGCCGGAGCGCTGTTGCTCTACAAGGGCGGAGCCACCGCCATCGGCACCGTGACGACGCTGCGTTCGAGCGGGTACGCCACCAGCTCGGTGAAGCAACTGGGCTGACCGATCCCGGCCATCAGCGCCCTGAACGACCGGCGCCCCCGCCTACCCGGGCAGGGGGCGCCGGCATGCGCGCCTCGACCCCGCGGGCCGATCTACCTGCCTGCCCGCCTGCGTACGTACGTATCTGTCCGCCGTTCAAACGACGATGCAGGTCATGGCGGCCCACAGCAGGGGCGAGTGCTCGATCCGGCCGCCGGCCCGCCAGTGGTCGAGCTGCTCGCGCTGCCGGCGGCCGAGCGCGTGCACGGGGTCGCGGTGCTCGTGGACGCCGTCGACGGCGACGATCGCCTCCGACAGCGGACGTACGGACGCGGACAGACCGGCCAGCCGGTGGAACGCGAGGTTCGTCGGCAGCACCCAACGAGTGGCGGTGACCAGTTCCGGACCGTTGTGGATCACCGCCGTCGCCAGGCCGAACGACTCGGCGAACCGCGGATCGCCGCCGCTCTCGCAGCCGATCAGGGCGACACGGCGTGGCGCGGGCCAGATCCGCGCGCCCGGCTCACCGTCCGCGCACAGGGGAAGCGTGCCCAGCAGCAGGTCCACATGCGTCTCGGCAGAGCGGACGACACCGCGAACACGGTGTGCGGACAGACCCGGTGATGCGGACACGGCCATGCGGACACGGCGATACGGCCACGGCGATGCGGAGCACGAACCCGCCGGGCCACAGAAGAACTCCGGCGGTAATTCCCGTCCCCGCCGCACGGGTTGGCCGGCTCGGCCGGGCGACGAGATCCGGGATGCACGGCGGCCCTGCTGAGGGAAACAGGGCGGAGGGGAACCGGGCGAACAGATCAAGCCACCTGGCCGAGTTGTGCATGATTCAAGCACATGCTGCACACACTTCCCACACATTGCAGGCACTCGTTCGCCGAATCGATACATCGCCGCTCTTCACCACAAATCCCGTACGCCGCACGGCGGACACAGCGACATCGGTGCGTACGGGCCCGACCTGACCGCACTCCATCGTGTGCGCGCCGCCGACCACCGCTACGGCGCCGAACGAGACGTCCCGCGTCCGGGGATCCGCCGGCCACGAAGGCGTCCGGTTCTCCATGGCGGCGCGGTGAGGACCTGCGACTACCATCCACGACATGGCGTTACTTGAGCGGGGGCTCTGGCTTGATGCGCTGCGACAATGCCCAGCGGGGCGGGTGGCCCTGGTGTCCGGTGAGGCGGGTATCGGCAAGACCTCCCTGGTCAGGGCGTTCTGCGACGGCCTGACCCGGCCGGTCCTGTGGGGTTCGTGCGACGCGCTGCGGACGCCGCAGCCACTCGGCCCGCTCCACGACATCGCACGGCAGGCGACAGGTGAACTGGCCGCCGCGATGGCCGCGGAGAGCTCGCGTCAGGCGATGTTCCACGCGTTCCTGGACCAGTTGACGGCGCGGGAAGCCGTCGCCGTGGTGGAGGACGCGCACTGGGCCGACGAAGCGACACTCGACCTGCTCATGTTCGCCGCCCGCCGGATCTCGTCCACGCGTGGCCTGCTCGTCATCACCTATCGTCATGACGAGGTCGGACCGGACCACCCGTTGCGTGCCCTACTGGGAGCGCTCTCCACCGACAAGAACGCGCTGCGCATCCGACTGGCACCGCTCTCGGCCGCGGCCGTCGCGACGCTGGTCGGGCCGGACGGTCCGGATGCCGCGGAACTGCACGCTCGGGCCGGCGGCAACCCGTTCTTCGTGACCGAGGTCCTGGCCGATCCCGACCGCCGGGTTCCCGAGACCGTGCGCGACGCGGTGCTGGCACGGGCGGCCGGTCTCGGCCCCGCGGAACGCGACGCGCTGAACTCGGTGGCCGTCTTCCCCGGTTACGCCCCCGCACCATTGGTCCAGGCTCCGGGGAAGGCCGTCGACGGCTGCGTGGATGCGGGAATGCTGGTCCGCGACGGCACCCGGATCCTGTTCCGCCACGAGCTGGCCAGACTGGCCATCGAGGAGGGAATCGCGTCGGCGCGCAAGACCGAGCTGCATGAGCGTGCGCTGGCGGATCTGACGCGGTGGGGCAGCGATCCGGCCCGGCTCGCCTATCACGCGGAGGAGGCGGGCGACGCGACGGCCGTACTCGTGCACGCCGGTGCGGCGGCGAGGCGGGCAGCCGCCGTCGGGGCTCACCGGCAGGCGGCCGATCACTACGCCCAGGCCTTGCGGTTCACCGACGGAATCAGCCCGCGCCGACATGCGGAACTCCTTGAACGCCATGGCGAGGCGTGTGCGCACGCCGGACGGAGTGCCGCGGCCGTCCTCTCCTCCGTTCGGGCGATCGAGTACTGGCGGGAGGAAGGCGACCAGGAGCGCGAGGCCGCTCTGATGGCGTGCTGCTCCTACTACTTGTGGAACCAGGGCCGCAACGCTGAGGCGCATGCCATGGTGCGGCAGGCACTCGCCCTTGCCGAGCGGCTGCCGGAGGGCCCCGGGCTGGTCGCCGCGTACACCTGGTCGGCATACCTTCTGATGCTTGCCAGGGACGTCCCCGGGGCGGTGCGGACCGGCAGCCGCGCAGCCGTGCTCGCCGAGCGGTTCGGTGAACAGACCCTGCTGGCCCGGGCGCTCAACGCGGTCGGCTCCGCACAGTGGTCCACCGAGCCCGACCTGGCCGTGCAGACCATGCTCCGAAGTCTTCGGGCGGCCCACGCGGCAGGCGACGACGGCGCCGTCGGAAGCGCGATGGTCAACCTCGGATCCGCGGCAGGCGAGGTCCGCCGCTACGACCTCGCGGAACACTGGCTGCGCGAGGCCATGAAGTGGTGCTCCGACCGCGACCTGGACGACGTACGGAGTTACGCCACGGCATGGCTGGCCCGATGCCTGTGGGAGCGCGGGCAGTGGCCGGCGGCAGAAGCGATGGTGGAGCAGGTGGGAGCGACCGAGTGCACCCCGAGCCGGATCGTCGCGCTCACCGTGCTGGGGCGGCTGTGGACCCGGCGGGGAGAGCCGGGTGCGGCGGACATCCTCGACGAGGCGTGGTCACTGGCTGAACAGACCGGAGACCTGCAACGCCTGTGGCCGGTCGCCGCGGGACGCGCCGAACTCGCGCGTCTGAGCGGACAGCAGGCCGACAGCAGCCTGTCCGAGACCTACGAACTGGCGGTACGGCTCGGCATCGGCTGGGCCATCGGTGAACTCGGGCAGTGGCTGGAACCGGAGCCGGGAGAAGCCCACCGGGCCGCCGCCCCGCCTTACCGGATGAACCCCGTCGAGGCCGCCCGGACCTGGGACGAGCTCGGTTGCCCGTACGAGTCGGCCATGGCGCTCGCTCAGAGCCCGGACCACCTGCGTGAGGCCTTGCGCCGGTTCGAGGGCCTCGAGGCGCGGCCTGCCGCGGACCAAGTGGCCCGGCGGATGCGCGACCTGGGAATCCGGACACCACGGCGTTCCACTCTGGCCCATCCCGACGGGCTCACCGCACGCGAAGCCGACGTCCTCGGCCTGCTCAAGGACGGGCTGCGGAACTCCGAGATCGCCGACCGGCTCCACATCACGGAGAAGACGGCCGGGCATCACGTCTCCTCCATCCTGGCCAAGCTCGGCGTGCGTACCCGCCGGGAGGCCGCCAGACATGGGGAGTTGTCGGAGCGGACATAGGTAATCGCTCCCGATGCCCCCATGCCGCTCCCAGACCGACAGTGGCGGTCGGAAAGGAGCGTGCAACATGCCGCGATATCTCGTGCAACGGACCTTCACCGAGGGTCTGCACATCCCGACGGACGACGAGGGCGCCAAGACCTGTCGGAGCGTCATCGAGGGCAACGCCGCATCGGCGGTCACCTGGGTTCACTCGTACGTGAGCCGGGACAAGAGCGTGACCTACTGCGTGTACGACGGGCCGTCTCCGGAAGCCGTACGCCAGGCCGCGCAGAGCACAGGCCTGCCCGTCGACCGGATCACCGAGGTCAGCGTCCTGGATCCGTACTTCTACCACTGAACTTCCACCACTCACCCTCGCGGAGTCGACGACACCGGTGGCCCGCCCGCGGCGCCTCCCGGCTACGGGCGGGCGGCGACACGGGAGGGCGACCCGACTCCCGGCACCAGCGAACAAGGAGGAACATTGAGGGCATCACCGAATCGAATCGGCCGCACTCCCGGCAGACCCGGCTTCGCGTCCGGGCCGCGGAAGCGGGCGGGACGGTCGACGCGATCACCCAGGGCGATGATGCTGGTGATGGTCGCGCTGCTGGCGACCGCCTTCGCCGTGACACCCGCCTACGCGGACGATCCGGGACTGAACTGCGCGGTCTCCGCGACCGGTTCCCTCTCGGTCTCGCCGTCACCGGTGGTCTTCGGCCAGAACGC
Source organism: Streptomyces sp. NPDC102259 (assembly GCF_044766465.1). Lineage (NCBI taxonomy): Bacteria > Bacillati > Actinomycetota > Actinomycetes > Kitasatosporales > Streptomycetaceae > Streptomyces > Streptomyces sp. NPDC102259. Next base: position 118,613 of record NZ_JBIWMA010000004.1, read on the forward strand.
CCAGGTGCTCTGGGGCGCCGACGGCGTGGACTGCGGCGCGGACGACGCGCTGCAGATCACCGGCCCCGGCTTCGACCCGGCGACCGAGATCTTCCCGGTCGGCGGCAGCTCTCATCCGGTGTTCATCACGTCGACCGGCACGGTCACGTGGAACCTGACGGTGATCGATCTGTCGTCGGACACCGGCTACAGCAGGGTCCTGGCCTCCGTGGCGGTTCCGGTCACCGGCGTCAGCGTGGTACCGAACGTGCTGGGTGACTCGCAGGACCAGGCCGCGCGGGCGCTCTCGGCTGCCGGGTACGTGGTCGGCGAGGTAGGCACCGTGGTCGACTGCGACAACGTCAACCGGGTGAGCCGCCAGAGTCCGAGTGCGGGCACGCCGCTCGTGCCCGGATCCTCGGTCGCGCTCACCATCGGCATCAAACCGGCGCGACCTCGCCTCTGCCAGTAAGGCACTGTGCGTGCCGGCACGCGCACCGGGACCGGGCTGCCCCGGTCCCGGTGCGCGTACGCCCGACCACCGCGCACACGGCCTCCGCGTCCAAAGGCAGCGAGCAGATCAAGGCGCTCGAACGGGACCTGCGCGTCCGGCTGTTCGACCGGGACCGCCGCTCGGTCGCCCACACCCGGTCGGCGCCGCCCTGCTCCTGCCCACCCGCGACTGCCGGTACGCCACGGTTGCCCGAAGCTCAAGCCGCGTTCCCCGGATGACCAAGGACGCGAAGCGGCGCATGGGCGAGTTCTCCGTGCCTGCTCCCCCGGCGCCCGATCCGGGGCCCTACCAAGACCAGAACTGAGACCCTCGACAGCCGCGCGGCCCGCGCCCAACGCCGCACCCGCACCCGCACCCGCACCCGCACCCGCACCCGCACCCGCCAAAAGCAAAAGCCCCAGGTCACGGCGAGTGAGTCCTGAGGCTTCGGCAGAGCCGCCTTCGGGATTCGAACCCGAGACCTACGCATTACGAGTGCGTTGCTCTGGCCATCTGAGCTAAGGCGGCGCGCTGTCCACACCATGGTGCGATCAGCAACGTCGGTAAGTCTACACAGTTTCCAGGGGTGCTCCGAACGGGCCCCGGGAGCGGTCCTCCCGGGGCCGTGCGGGTCGCTACTTGCAGCGCTTGCCGTCCGCCGGAGGGGTTCCGTGGAGCAGGTAGGTGTCGATCGCGGAGTCGATGCAGGAGCTGCCGCGGCCGTAGGCGGTGTGGCCGTCGCCCTCGTAGGTGAGGAGGCGGGCCGAGGTGAGCTGGTGGGCCAGGGACCGGGCCCAGCGGTACGGGGTCGCCGGGTCACGGGTGGTGCCGACGACGACGATCGGGGCGGCGCCCTTCGCCTCGATGCGGTGCGGTTCGCCCGTGGGCCTCACCGGCCAGTACGCGCAGTTCAAGGAGGCCCAGGCGAGGCCCTCGCCGAAGACCGGGGACGCCTTCTCGAAGGACGGCAGCGCCTTCTCGACCTGGTCGGGGGTGGAGAAGGCCGCAGGGAGGTCGAGGCAGTTCACCGCCGCGTTGGCGGCCATCAGGTTGGCGTAGCGGCCGTCGCCGTCCCGCTCGTAGTAGCTGTCGGAGAGGGCGAGCAGGCCCGCGCCGTCCTTGTCCTTGATCGCCGAGTTCAGCGCCTCGCGCAGCTGCTCCCAGGTGCTCTCGTCGTACATCGCCGCGATCACCCCGGTGGTGGCGAGGGCCTCGCCGAGCTTGCGGCCGTCCGGGTCGCCGGTGGGGATGGGGTGCGCGTCGAGCTTGCGGAAGAAGGCCTTGAGGTTCTCGCCGACCTTGGCAGGAGCCGTGCCCTTGCCGCCGAGCGGGCAGTCGGACCGCGTGACGCAGTCCTTGGCGAACGACTGGAACGCCGTCTCGAAGCCCGCCGTCTGGTCCAGGTTCAGTCGGCCGGCGGGCAGCGCCGGGTCCATCGCCCCGTCGAGGACGAGCCGGCCCACCCGGTTCGGGAAGAGCCCCGCGTACGTCGCGCCGAGGAACGTCCCGTACGACGCCCCCACGTAGTGGAGCTTCCCGTCGCCCAGGACCGCGCGCAGGATGTCCATGTCACGGGCCGTCTCCACGGTGGAGACGTGCCGCAGCAGCCGCGCCGAGTGCGCGCCGCAGCCCTCCGCGAACTCCTTGTACGCGTCGACGAGTTCGCCGGCCTCCCGCTGGTCGTCGGGGGTGGTGTCCGTCTGCGTGTACGTGTCCATCGCGCGCCCGTCGAGGCACTCCACGGGCTCACTGCGGGCCACGCCCCGAGGGTCGACGGCGACCATGTCGTACCGGGCGCGGACCCCGGCGGGATAGCCGATGCCGGCGTACTGCTGGAGGTAGCCGACCGCCGAGCCGCCCGGTCCGCCCGGGTTCACCAGCAGCGAGCCGATCCGCTTGCCCGGGCCCGTCGCCTTCTTCCGGGTGACCGCGAGCCGGACGTCGCCCGCGCCCGGATCGGCGTAGTCGAGCGGCGCCTTCAGGGTGGCGCACTCGAAGCCGGGCACACCGCAGCCGCGCCAGCTCAGCTTCTGCCCGTAGTACGGCGCGAGCGCCGACGGCGTGGCCCGCGGCAGGGCGACGAGCGCCGCCACCGCCGTGGACCCCGCGGAGCTCGTCGTCCCCGCGGCGGAACAGCCGGAGACGAGCAGCGCAGCGAGCGAGAGGAGGGTGACGCCGGTTCGGGACCTGCGGAGAGAGCGCCTGATGTGCATCCAGCGAGCGTAACTCTGTGCAATGACACGAACGCCGTACGTACGCGAACGGACACGGACGAGTGACGCCGTCAACCCAAGATCGACGTCGGGCGCCGATGTCGGGCCGCCCCGCTCGCCGACGCCGGGCCCGAACGGCCGGTTCAGCCCGCTCTCAGCGCCATCGTCATCGCCTCCACCGCCAGCAGCGGAGCCACATTGCGGTCGAGGGCCTGTCTGCACCCGGCGATGGCCTCGATCCGGCGGAGGGTCGACTCCGGGCTGCTGCCGCGGGCGAGCCGCTCCAGGGCGTCCTCGGCGTCCACGTTGGCGATCGCGACGCGGGAGCCGAGCTGGAGGGCGAGGACATCGCGATAGAAGGCGGTCAGGTCGGTGAGCGCGACGTCGAGGCTGTCGCGCTGCGTACGCGTCCTGCGGCGCTTCTGCTTGTCCTCCAGGTCCTTCATCACGCCCGCCGTACCGCGCGGCATCCGGCCGCCCTGGACCGCGCCCAGCGCCGCCTTCAGCTCCTCGGTCTCCTTGCCGTCCATCTCCTCCGCGAGCTGCTTGGCGTCCTCGGTCGCCGCGTCGACCAGCTCCTGGGCGGCCCTGAGGCAGCCGCCGACGTCGTCGACCCGCAGGGGCAGCTTCAGCACGGACGCGCGGCGCTCGCGGGCGGCGGGGTCGGTGGCCAGTCGGCGGGCCCGGTCGACGTGCCCCTGCGTGGCCCGGGCGGCGGCCGCGGCGAGAGCCGGGTCGATGCCCTCGCGCCGGACGAGCATGTCGGCGACGGCGTCGACGGAAGGGGTGCCAAGGTTCAGGTGCCGACAGCGGGAGCGGATGGTGGGCAGCACATCCTCCAGGGAGGGCGCGCAGAGCAGCCAGACCGTTCGTGGGGCGGGCTCCTCGACGGCCTTCAGAACGGCGTTGGCCGACTTCTCGTTCAGCCGCTCGGCGTCCTCGACGAGGATGATCTGCCAGCGGCCCGTGGCGGGCGAGGTGTACGACTTACGGACCGTGTCGCGCATGTCCTCGGCGAGGATCTGCGCACCGACGGCGGCGACGGTGTTGACGTCGGCGTGGGTGCCGATGAGCGCCGTATGACAGCCGTCGCAGAACCCGCAGCCCGGAACGCCGCCGAGCGCCCGGTCCGGGCTCACGCACTGGAGAGCGGCGGCGAAGGCCCGCGCCACCTGGCCGCGACCGGCGCCGGGCGGGCCGGTGATCAGCCAGGCGTGCGTCATCTTCGACGTCTCGGGCGGCGGGGCGGCTGAGCCGGCCGCGGTGACGAGCGCGTCGGCGTCCCGAGCGGCGGCGACGAGCTGCTCGCTCACCTTGTCCTGCCCGACGAGGTCGTCCCACACGGTCATACGCACGCCGCCCTTTCGTCACGTTTCGCGTTGCGGCTTCCATTGTGCGGGGAGCCACTGACAATCGAGCCCCGGGCGAGGCCGACGTCCCGCCCACGACCGGCGGCGGGACGCCCGGCGGCGCCGAACGCTCAGCGGCGCCGACCCCGCCCGCGGCCCTCGCCGTCGTCGTTGCCGTCCTCGTCCCGGCGCGGGCCCAGCAGTTCGTCCGCCAGCGTCGGCAGATCGTCCAGCGGGGTCTCCTCGGCCCAGTCCGACCGTGGTCGCTGCCGGGGCGCGCCCTCCTCGTCGACCTGCGGCAGCTCACGCGTACGGTCGTCGGCTCCGTCCGGCCGCGCCCCGTCCCGCTCGCCCCGCTCGTCGCGGAAGTAGCCCGGCGGCACCCGGTCCGAGGGGCTCCGGTCCCGCACGGGCGGCAGCACGGCCGTCTCGTCGGCGGGGTTCCCCTCGCGTACCGGAGGCAGTACGGCCGTCTCGTCCTCGGAGCTCTCGCGGCGCACCGGCGGCAGTACGGCCGTCTCGTCCGCGGCCCCCGGCGGAATCGAGGGCTGCGGCAGCTCGGCCGTCACCTCGGCGTCACCCACGCCCGCGGAGCCCGAAGGCTTCCCGGATCGGGACGCGTTCCCGGTCGGCCGGGAGGGCTGCGCGGGCTCCTTGTCCATCCGGATCGGCGGCAGCACCGCCGTCTCGTCCACCGGCCCGCCCGACGCGTTCGTCGGAGTCACCACCGGCGTCGGCACGGTCACGGCCTCCGGCGGGACCGCCGGGGCCGCCGGGGCCGCCGAAGCCGCGGTCGGCGTGGGACGCACCGGCTTCGGTCCGACCTGTGCCGCGGCTGCGGCCTGCTCCGCCGCGCGCCGGGCCTGCTCGGCGCGCAGCAGCGCCTCCTCGGCCTTCCGCTGCTTCTCCAGGCGCCGGGTCTCGGCCTCGGCGCGCAGCCGCGCCTCCTCCTCGGCCTGCCGGCGGCGCCGCTCCTCCTCCGCCTTGCGGCGGGCCTCCTCCTCGGCGCGGGCCTTCTCCTCGGCGAGAAGCCGGACCCGCTCCTCCTCGGCACGCCTGCGCGCTTCCTCGGCGCGCAGCCGCGCCTCCTCGGCCTGCCGTTCGGCCTCGCGCCGCTGCGCCTCCTCCAGCTCGCGCCGCTTGCGCTCCTCCTCCTCGGCGCGCAGCTTGGCGAGCTGCTCCTGACGCTCGCGCTCCAGGCGCTCCTCCTCGGCCTTGCGCGCGGCCTCTTCCTCGGCCTTGCGGCGGGCCTCCTCCTCGGCCTTCCTGCGCGCCTCCTCCTGGGCCTTGATCTCGGCCTCGGACAGGGGCAGCAGCTGGTCGAGCCGGTGCCGGACGGCGGTCGTGACGGCCTCGGGCTCCTGGGCCGCGTCGACCACCAGGTAACGGCCCGGGTCGGCGGCGGCCAGCGTGAGGAAGCCGGAGCGCACCCGCGTGTGGAACTCGGCCGGCTCCGACTCGAGCCGGTCCGGTGCCTCCGTGAAGCGCTCGCGGGCGGCCTCCGGCGACACGTCCAGCAGGACCGTCAGATGCGGGACCAGGCCGTTCGTCGCCCAGCGCGAGATCCGCGCGACCTCGGTCGGCGACAGGTCGCGGCCCGCGCCCTGGTAGGCCACGGACGAGTCGATGTACCGGTCGGTGATGACCACCGCGCCGCGCTCCAGGGCGGGCCGGACGACGGTGTCGACGTGCTCCGCGCGGTCCGCCGCGTACAGCAGGGCCTCCGCGCGGTGGGAGAGCCCGGCGCTGGAGACGTCCAGCAGGATCGAACGCAGCCGCTTGCCCACGGGCGTGGCCCCCGGCTCACGGGTCAGGACGACCTCGTGGCCCTTGGCCCTGATCCACTCGGCGAGCGCCTCGGCCTGCGTGGACTTGCCGGCGCCGTCGCCGCCCTCCAGGGCGATGAAGAAGCCCGTCCCGACCGATGTCTGCACCGGGTCGTCGCCGCCGAGCAGCGCGTCCCGCAGGTCCTGCCGCAGGGGTACGCCGGCACGGTCGTCGATCTTGGCCAGCACCAGTGCGGCCACCGGCAGCAGCAGCGCGCCGACCAGCATCAGCGTGAACGCCGCGCCGCCGTGCGCGAACACGAACTTGCCGTTCTCCAGCCGGTGCGGTCCGATGAGCGCCGCCACCAGCGGGGCGATCACCACGCCCAGCGCCACCACGACCCGTACGACGGCGTGCAGGTGCTCCGTCGTCCGCGCCCGGCGGTGTTCCTCGGTCTCCTGGTCGAGCAGGGCGTGCCCGGTGTTGGCGGCGACGCCCGCGCCGACGCCGGCCAGGGCCAGGATCAGCAGCACGCTGGTGACGTCCGGGACCAGCCCGGCGGCCAGCAGCGCCACGCCGGTGAAGGCGATGGCCAGCGCGAGCAGCCGACGCCGCGACAGCGACGCCAGCACCTTCGGCGCCGTACGGATGCCGACGACGACCCCGCCGGTCAGCGCGAGCACGAACAGCCCGTACATGACCGGACCGCCGCCCAGGTCCTTGGCGTGCAGCACGGCCACGGCGACCGCGGCGGAGACCGCCCCGGCGACGGCACCGCAGGCGAGGATCAGCAGCGGGATCGCGCCGGTGCGGCCCGCGTCGACGCCGGTGGCGGTCCTGGGCCGACGCAGCCCCTCGAGCGGCGACCGCGCGCGCGGGGTGCGCACTCCGGGCAGCTCCAGGAAGGTCACGATGGACAGGGACCCGGCGAAGAGCCCCCCGGCGACGTACGAGGCGAGGGCCGCCTGGTGCTGTCCGAACCAGGCGATCCCGGCGCCCAGGAGATTGTTGAACAATGCCGCGGCGACCAGCGTGGCCGCGCCCAGCGGGATCGTCACGAAGCTCGTCCGCAGCGACAGGCGGCGCAGGGCGTCCATGTGGTCCGGCAGCGGCCGTACGGTCGCGCCCTCCAGCGGCGGGGCGGGCAGCAGGGCCGGCGACGCGCTCTCGCGGGCGACGGTCCAGAACCGCTCGGCGACCCCCGTCACGAACACCGTGACGAGCAGCAGAGCGGGCGCGTCGTCCGGCGTCCAGTCGATCCACAGGGGCGCGACGATCAGCAGTGCGGCGCGCACGCCGTCCGCGCCGACCATCGTCCAGCGGCGGTCGAGCGGGCCGTCCGGCGAGGTCAGTGAGGTCAGCGGGCCCAGGAGAACGGCGCCGAAGAGGAGGGTGGCCAGAATGCGCACCGCGAAGACGGTCGCCACCGCGAAGGCCACGCCGCGGTAGCCGCCCCCGAAGGAGCCCTCCACGATGGCCGCCTGGAGGACGAGGAGGACGAACACCAGGAGTGCGAGGGCGTCACCCACCCCGCTCACCAGCTGTGCGCTCCAGAGCCGCTTGAGCTGCGGCTCGCGCAACAGGGCGCGCACAGCGCGCTCGCGGGAGTCCGCCACCAAGGCGTCGTCCGGTGCCGGGTGGTGGGCCGTTGGCTGCTCGGCTCGCGTCATGCTTTCAGCCTATCGGCCGCGACTGACACGCTGTCGCCCCCGTCCACGCGTGCGACCGCCCCGACACCAAAGTGATGCCGGGGCGTTGGTTTCGCGAACCCGCCGTGAAGGAACGGTGGGCGGGATCGGTCGCGGATCAGTCCTCGGACGAGGCCGGGGTAGCCGTCGCCTTCTTCGCGACCGTCTTCCTCGCCGTCGTCTTGGCCGTCGTCTTGGCCGCCGTCGTCTTGGCCGTCGTCTTCGCGGCGGTCTTCTTGGCAGCCGTCTTCTTCGCCGGGGCCGTCTTCTTCGCCGTCGCCTTCTTCGCGGGCGCCTTCTTGGCCGTCTTCTTGGCCGGCGCCTTGGCGCGCTTCTCGGCGAGCAGTTCGAAGCCGCGTTCCGGGGTGATCCCCTCGACGCTGTCATCGGAGCGCAGGGTCGCGTTGGTCTCCCCGTCGGTGACGTACGGCCCGAAGCGACCGTCCTTGACGACGACCGGCTGTCCGCTGACCGGGTCCGCGCCCAGCTCCTTCAGCGGCGGCTTGGCGGCGGCCCGGCCACGCTGCTTGGGCTGGGAGTAGATCTCCAGCGCCTCTTGGAGGGTGATCGTGAAGAGCTGGTCCTCCGTCTGGAGCGACCGCGAGTCCGTGCCCTTCTTCAGGTACGGGCCGTAGCGGCCGTTCTGCGCGGTGATCTCCACGCCCTCCGCGTCGGCGCCGACCACCCGCGGCAACGACATCAGCTTGAGGGCGTCCGCCAGCGTCACCGTGTCCAGCGACATCGACTTGAACAGCGAGGCCGTGCGCGGCTTCACGGCGTTCTTGCCGGTCTTCGGGGTGCCCTCGGGGAGCACCTCCGTGACGTACGGGCCGTAGCGGCCGTCCCGGGCGATGATCTGGTGGCCACTCTCCGGGTCGGCCCCGAGCTCGAAGTCGCCGCTCGGCTTGGCGAGCAGTTCCTCCGAGAGTTCGACGGACAGCTCGTCCGGGGCCAGGTCCTCGGGCACGTCCGCCCGCTGGTGGCCCTCGGAGTCCTTCTCGCCGCGCTCGATGTAGGGGCCGTAGCGCCCGACCCGCAGCACGATGTCGTTGCCCACCGGGAACGACGACACCTCGCGCGCGTCGATCGCGCCCAGGTCCGTCACCAGCTCCTTGAGGCCGCCGAGGTGGTCACCGTCGCCGTTGCCGGCTTCGGCCGCACCGCCGTGACCCGCGCCTTCGCCGAAGTAGAAGCGCTTCAGCCACGGCACGGCCTGCGCCTCACCGCGGGCGATGCGGTCGAGGTCGTCCTCCATCCTGGCGGTGAAGTCGTAGTCGACCAGTCGGCCGAAGTGCTTCTCCAGGAGGTTGACCACGGCGAAGGAGAGGAAGGACGGCACGAGTGCCGTGCCCTTCTTGAAGACGTAGCCGCGGTCGAGGATCGTGCCGATGATCGACGCGTAGGTCGACGGGCGGCCGATCTCGCGCTCTTCGAGCTCCTTGACCAGGCTGGCCTCGGTGTAGCGGGCCGGGGGCTTGGTGGCGTGCCCGTCGACCGTGATCTCCTCGGCGGAGAGCGCGTCGCCCTCGCCGACCTGGGGCAGTCGGCGCTCGCGGTCGTCCAGCTCGGCGTTCGGGTCGTCGGCGCCTTCGACGTACGCCTTCAGGAAGCCGTGGAAGGTGATCGTCTTGCCGGAGGCGCTGAACTCGACGTCCCGGCCGTCGGCCGCCGTGCCACCGATCTTCACCGTGACGCTGTTGCCGACCGCGTCCTTCATCTGGGAGGCGACCGTCCGCTTCCAGATCAGCTCGTAGAGCTTGAACTGGTCGCCGGTCAGACCCGTCTCGGCAGGCGTGCGGAAACGATCACCCGAGGGACGAATCGCCTCGTGCGCCTCCTGCGCGTTCTTGACCTTGCCGGCGTACGTGCGCGGCTGGGGCGGCAGGTAGTCGGCGCCGTACAGCTGCGTGACCTGGGCGCGGGCGGCGGAGATCGCCGTCTCGCTCAGCGTCGTGGAGTCCGTACGCATGTACGTGATGAAGCCGTTCTCGTACAGCTTCTGCGCGACCTGCATGGTGGCCTTCGCGCCGAAACCGAGCTTGCGGCTGGCCTCCTGCTGAAGCGTCGTCGTACGGAACGGGGCGTACGGCGAGCGGCGGTAGGGCTTCGACTCGACGGACCGGACGGCGAACCGCGTGTTCTCCAGGGCGACGGCCAGGGCGCGGGCGTTCACCTCGTCGAGGTGGAGGATGTTCGCGCTCTTGAGCTGTCCCACGGAGTCGAAGTCGCGGCCCTGGGCGACCCGCCTGCCGTCGACGGTCTGGAGGCGGGCGACCAGCGACGACGGGTCCGAGACGTCTCCGGCGCGGCCGGTCGAGAAGGTGCCCGTCAGGTCCCAGTACTCGGCGGAACGAAACGCGATGCGCTCGCGTTCCCGCTCCACGACGAGACGGGTGGCGACGGACTGGACACGGCCGGCCGACAGGCGCGGCATGACCTTCTTCCACAGGACCGGCGAGACCTCGTAGCCGTAGAGGCGGTCGAGGATGCGGCGGGTCTCCTGGGCGTCGACGAGCTTCTGGTTGAGCTGACGCGGGTTGGCGACGGCGGCCCGGATCGCGTCCTTGGTGATCTCGTGGAAGACCATCCGCTTGACCGGGATCTTCGGCTTGAGGACCTCCTGGAGGTGCCAGGCGATCGCCTCGCCCTCCCGGTCCTCATCGGTGGCGAGGAAGAGCTCGTCGGATTCCTTGAGGAGTTCCTTGAGCTTCTTGACCTGCGCCCGCTTGTCGGCGTTGACCACATAGATCGGCTGGAAGTCGTGTTCGACGTCCACACCGAGGCGGCGAACCTCGCCCGTGTACTGGTCCGGCACCTCCGCGGCGCCGTTGGGAAGGTCACGGATGTGCCCGACGCTGGCCTCGACGATGTAGCCGGGGCCGAGGTACCCCTTGATCGTCTTCGCCTTGGCGGGCGACTCGACGATCACGAGTCGGCGGCCGCCCTTTGCGGTCTCGCTGGTCGGGGACAACTTCGCTCTTCTCTCCGGTCGACGCTGGGGCCTCCCCAGGCCTTGCTCCCGGGGTCGGGTCATGGTGACGCTGCGGAGTGTGACGGTACATCCCGCCCCCGTGTCAAACGGGAAAAGCCCGCAACGGCCACTCGAACGGTAACCCGACTACCGCCATTCCTGCCGCCCGGAGTGCCGACCGGCCCTTTTCCCTACGACCGGAACGCGTCATCCCCTTTACCGGCGCGACCACGGCGCGACCATGTTCACGCGGTTCGAACGGGGGTCCGGCGAGATCCGCGAAGGCGGCCTCGACGTCGGCCTCGTAGGGGGTCCCCCAGGTGGTCCCGGAGACGGCTTCAGAGCCGGGTGAAGCACCACACCCCGACGGCCAGCGCGGCGACGGAGGCCAGGGTCGCCAGGGTCGCCGATGCGACGGGGCTCACACCTTGGGCCACGGGTTCACGGTGCCGCACCCGCACCGCGGTCCACATCAGCAGGGCGCCCCCGAACAGGGCGAACACCGTTCCCGTGAAGATCGTCGGCCCGCTCTCCATGATCGTCCCCGCCCCTTGCGCTCGGCTCGCGTCTGCCCCGGCCACGGGAGGCTGTCACGCCCGGGCGGCGCCCCGGCGAACCCCAGGTGAACGCCGGTGCTACGGGTGGGGGCGGAGGGCTCGGCGAGCCGTCGGCCGGGGTGCTGTCGGCGTCCGCGACCCGCGGCCCGCGGACCACCGGGGCCCGGCCCCCGGGCCACCCGGAGTGCGGTGGAGCACACCGAACCGGACGCGGGCCTTTCCGGCCGACTTCGCCGACGCCTGCGTTGTCGATCGGCTCACACTGCATACGATCTTGGCGAATCGGCACCGAGAGCGAAGAAAAGACGGAGAGCGGGGAGAACGGACCGGAGCGGGGCGGGAGGGGCGGGAGCGGGCCGCCCTCCGAAAGACGTTCCGGACGACTTCCCGGTGACGTCCCGGATGGTGTTCCGGCAGATCTCCCGGGTGATCTTCCGGATGCCGGCCCGGGCGATGTCCAGGAAGCCGCCCCGACCGTGTCCCGGATGCCGCCCTGACCGTGTCCCGGATGCCGCCCCGGCGATGTCCCGGTGCCGTCCTGGGTGAGCTCCCGGAGGATGTCCCTGAGGATGTCCCCCGGGCGATCTTTCGGAGGGTGTCCGGTAGCCGCCGCTCCGACGATCCGGGTCCCTCCGGACCCGGCCGGGTCACTCCGCCGGTTCGAGGAAACCCTGCTCCACCAGAAGGCGGATCTGGGCCGGAGTGCGGTCCCGCAGCAACACCGGATCTTCGCCGACCAGTTGGGCGATGGCGTCGAGAATGCGGCCGGCGCTCAGCGAGCCGTCGCACACGCCCGCGAAGCCCGCGCCGACCGTGTCCACCTTGGTGGCCCGGCGCATGCCGCGGTGCTGGCGCAGCACGACGTGCTCCGGATCCTCGGCGCCGGGCAGCCCGACCTGCTCCTGGACGACCTCCGTGACCAGCCGGAAGCGCCCGGCGAGCAAGGCCGCGTCGTCATGGGCGCGCAGGTAGTCCAGCCGTCCGAAGTGCGCCAGGACGGCGTCGCCCAGCGGCTGTTCCACCGGGTGCGGCCACTCCTCCACCGTGATCACGGGCTCCGCGGCCGCCGTCCTGCGCAGCGTGATCCAGCCGAAGCCGACGGCCTTCACCTTGCGCGCCTCGAACTCGTCCAGCCAGGTGTCGTAGTGCGCCTGGTACTCGGCCTGGTCGCCCCGGTGGTCGCCGGCGTCCCTCAGCCAGAGCTCCGCGTACTGCGTGACGTCCTGCACCTCGCGCTGCACGATCCAGGCGTCGCACCCGCGCGGCACCCACGACCTGAGCCTGTCCTGCCAGTTCTCCCCCTCCACGTGCTGCCAGTTGGCGAGGAACTGCGCGAACCCGCCCTCGCTCAGCCGTTCCCCCGCCCCTTGAACGAGCGAGCGGCACAGATCGTCCCCGCCCATCCCGCCGTCCCGGTAGGTCAGCCGGGCGCCCGGCGAGATCACGAACGGCGGGTTCGACACGATCAGGTCGTACGTCTCGTCGTCCCGGATCGGCTCGAACAGCGAGCCCTCGCGCAGGTCCGCCGCCGGAGCCCCGGACAGCGCGAGCGTGAGCGCGGTGATGTGCAGGGCGCGCGGGTTGAGGTCGGTCGCCGTCACGCGCGTGGCGTGCTGGGCGGCGTGCAGCGCCTGGATGCCGGAGCCGGTGCCGAGGTCGAGGGCGGCGGAGACGGGCGTGCGCACGGTGATACCGGCGAGGGTCGTCGACGCGCCGCCGACGCCGAGGACGACGGCCGTGTCCGCCTGGCCGCCTTCGCTCCCGCTGCCGCCCGCGCCACCGACCGCGCACCCGAGGTCGGAGATGATGAACCAGTCCTCGCCGCCCGGCCCGCCGTAGGGCCGGACGTCGACGGTCGCGGCGACCTCGTCCTCACCCGTGGGGACCAGCCAGCCGCTCTCCACGCACGCGTGTACGGGCAGGAACTCCTTCACGCGCGCGTGCGGCACGGGCTGCTGGAGCAGGAAGAGGCGGACGAGCGTCTCCAGCGGCGTGTCCCCGCGGGTCGCGCGCAGCGCGGGCACGGTCTCGCTGCGGGCCAGGGCCGCGTAGGCGGGCGCGCCGAGCAGCTCGAGGAGGCCGTCCGCGGTGAAGGAGGCCGCGAGCAGCGCCTCGCGCAGCAGGGCGGCCACGTCGGGGCGGTCGGCGGAGGGCAGGGGGGAGAGGGTGGCGTTACTCACGCCCCCCATTGTCTCCCGTCACCACTCGGGGCGCGTTCCCCCGCATCGCCCCCGGCCGCGCGGCCTCAGCTGGTCGTCGCGCGGGCCGAGGCCGAGGAGGCCACCTTCTTGCAGCTGGCCTGGTTGGCCATGGCGTTCTTGACGTCGCCCTGCTCGAGGTTCTTCAGCGCGGTGTTGCCGCTCTTGCTGAGCTCGCCGAGGTCGGTGGCGATGTCGTTGAGGCCGTCGGCGAACTTCGCCTGGTCCTTCGTGTCCAGCGCGTCGACCTGCTTCTTCAGGCCCGCGTAGGAGGTCGAGAGGGTGGTGAGCGCCGAGACGGCGTCCTTCTGCTTCTTCTCGCCGTCGTCGACACCGGGCGGCGTGCCGGCCTTCTGGACGGCCTGGGCGAGCGCTCCGTAGGCGTCGGACATGTCCTGGAAGGCCTGCGAGTCGGTCTTCTGGACGTTCGCCGGAGCGTTGTTGTCCGTGGCGGCCTGCTTGATCGCGGCGTTGGCCGCGTCGACCTTCGCGTCCTGGGCAGGCAGCGCGTCGCAGACCTGCTTGGCCCAGGCGTCGAGTTCCTTGTTGCCATCGTCGTCGCTGCTGCATCCGGACAGCGCCAGTACCAGTACCGCACCGCCGGACACCACGGCCGCGAGCTTCTTGTTCACCGGGTTGGTCCCTTCCATGGCTCTCGGCCCCGGAACATACACGGCAACCGGGCGAGAACCCCAGAACGAATGTCCGCTATGCAAGCCATTACAGCCATTTGCACCAGGAGAGAGAAGGCTCACGGCTCCGACACATACTCAACACAACGGGCGGGCGACGCGACAACGCGCGTCACCCGCCCGCCCCTTGAGCTGGGCACCGGTGGGCGGGTCTACGAAATCACCGCCGGATCGGGGGACTTGGTCGAGGAATCGGCGTTGTCTTCGTCACCCACGGCGATCCCGCGCCGCTTGGAGACGTACACCGCGATCACGATGACCGCGAGCGCCAGGACCGCGATCAGGATCCGCATGCCGATGCTCTTGTCCTCGCCGTAACTGAACTTGATCACGGCGGGCGCGATGAGCAGCGCCACCAGGTTCATGACCTTCAGCAGCGGGTTGATCGCCGGACCCGCGGTGTCCTTGAACGGGTCGCCGACCGTGTCCCCGATCACCGTCGCCGCATGGGCCTCGCTGCCCTTGCCGCCGTGGTGGCCGTCCTCGACGAGTTTCTTGGCGTTGTCCCACGCGCCGCCGGAGTTGGCGAGGAAGACGGCCATCAGCGTGCCGGAGCCGATCGCGCCCGCGAGGAACGCGCCGAGCGCTCCGACGCCGAGGGTGAACCCGATGAAGATGGGCGCCAGCACGGCGAGCAGTCCGGGGGTGGCCAGCTCGCGCAGGGCGTCCCGAGTACAGATGTCGACGACCTTGCCGTACTCCGGCTCCTCGCTGTAGTCCATGATCCCGGGGTGCTCGCGGAACTGCCGCCGCACCTCGAACACCACGGCACCCGCCGACCGCGACACCGCGTTGATCGCCAGCCCCGAGAAGAGGAAGACGACCGCCGCGCCCGCGATGAGGCCGACGAGGTTGTTGGGCTGCGAGATGTCCATCATCAGGCTCATCGGCGCGCCCGCCCCGGAGAGCTTCTCCCCGACGTCCTGCGCTCCCGTCGTGATGGCGTCCCGGTACGACCCGAAGAGCGCCGACGCCGCCAGGACGGCGGTGGCGATGGCGATGCCCTTGGTGATGGCCTTGGTCGTGTTGCCGACGGCGTCGAGGTTGGTGAGCACCTGCGCGCCCGCGCCCTGGACGTCACCGGACATCTCGGCGATGCCCTGCGCGTTGTCGGAGACCGGCCCGAAGGTGTCCATGGCGACGATCACGCCGACCGTGGTGAGCAGACCGGTGCCGGCCAGCGCCACCGCGAACAGCGCCAGCATGATCGACGTACCGCCGAGCAGGAACGCCCCGTACACGCCCAGGCCGATCAACAAGGCGGTGTAGACGGCCGATTCGAGGCCGACGGAGATACCGGCGAGGACGACGGTGGCGGGGCCCGTCAGCGACGACTTGCCGATGTCGCGCACGGGTCGGCGGGTGGTCTCGGTGAAGTAGCCCGTCAACTGCTGGATGACCGCGGCCAGGAGGATGCCGATCGCCACCGCGACGAGCGCGAGAACGCGCGGGTCGCCGTTCTTGCCCTGGATCGCCGCGTCGGTGACACCGTCGAGGTCGGCGTACTTGCCGGGGAGATAGAGGAAGACGGCCACCGCGACCAGCACGAGCGAGATCGCCGCGGAGATGAAGAAGCCCCGGTTGATCGCGGTCATGCCGCTGCGGTCGGTACGACGCGGGGCGACCGCGAAGATGCCGACCATGGCCGTGAGCACGCCGATGGCGGGAACGAGCAGCGGGAAGGCGAGCCCGGCGTCGCCGAAGGCCGCCTTGCCGAGGATCAGCGCGGCGACCAGCGTCACGGCGTACGACTCGAACAGGTCCGCCGCCATGCCCGCGCAGTCGCCGACGTTGTCGCCCACGTTGTCGGCGATGGTCGCGGCATTGCGCGGATCGTCCTCCGGGATGCCCTGTTCGACCTTGCCGACCAGGTCGGCGCCGACGTCGGCGGCCTTGGTGAAGATGCCGCCGCCCACCCTCATGAACATGGCGATGAGGGCCGCGCCGAGTCCGAATCCCTCCAGCACCTTCGGCGCGTCGGCCGCGTACACCAGCACCACGCAGGCGGCGCCGAGCAGACCCAGCCCCACCGTGAACATGCCGACGACGCCGCCGGTGCGGAATGCGATCTTCATCGCCTTGTGCGAGACGGCGGTGAGATCCTTTTCCCGTTCGCCTTCTGCCGGAGTCGCTTCCCGGGCCGCCGCGGCGACGCGCACATTACTGCGCACGGCCAGCCACATGCCGATATAGCCGGTGGCCGCGGAGAACCCGGCACCGATCAAGAAGAAGATCGATCGTCCGGCGCGCTGATTCCAGTCGTCCGCGGGCAGCAACAGGAGCAGGAAGAACACGACGACGGCGAATACGCCGAGCGTGCGCAACTGCCGGGACAGATACGCGTTGGCGCCTTCCTGGACCGCCGCCGCGATCTTCTTCATGCTGTCGGTGCCCTCGCCGGCCGCGAGCACCTGCCGTACCAGTACGCCCGCAACCACGAGCGCGGCCAGCGCCACGACCGCGATGACCACCACGAGCAGGCGGTTGCCGTCGGTCAGCACTGCGGCTGCGAAGGTTGTGGAGTGGTCCAACCGATGAGGGGTAGAAAGCCCCGCCATTCGTCCTCCTTGACGCTTGGGCTGAGCTCAAGATGTGGACGGATTGTAGGTACCGGAAGCTGATCAAAACAGAGTGCGGCAAGCGGAATTCGCCTTCGCACGCAAAACCCGCACGATCTCGCCCGGTAATGCCTTCGAGGCATTGGGGTTCGTGAATTTATTCACGATACTCGCGGCAAGATTTATTTCGCCAAGATTCACTTCACCGAGATTCCAAGATTCATTTCACGGAACCACTGTAAGCGCGGTCGCCTAGGTCCGCACATGCCGAAGGGCCCTACGAGGTAGGGCCCTTCGGGTGACTGAATCGCGAGGTACGGGTCAGGACAGCGTCGCGGACACCGGCGTGGTCGGCCAGGTCATGCGGATCAGCCCGCCGTGCTCGCCCGCGGAGACCTCGACGTCGTCGACGAGGCCGCTGATGACCGCCAGGCCCATCTCGTCCTCCTCGGCCTCCACGTCGACGCCTGCGCCCGATCCGGGCGCCCGGTCACCGGGCGCCGAGCGCGGCGCCTCGTCGCCGACCTCGATGGAGAACTGCTTCTCCTCCTCGATCAGCGACACCTTCACCGGCGCGGTGATGCCGCCGGTCTGGTGCAGTCCGACGGCACGGGTACAAGCCTCGCCGACGGCGAGCCTGACCTCGTCGAGGACGGCCTCGTCCACTCCGGCCCTGCGCGCCACCGCTGCCGCCACCAGTCGGGCGGTCCTGACGTGCTCGGGCAGCGCGCTGAAGCGGAGTTCAACGGTGGCCATACGTCCCCCTCGGAACTACGGGCGTGCTGTCGGGGGGCCGGGCCGCCAAGCCCGGACCCCCTCTTTGTTCGACCAGCCGTGCCGAGCCGCGCGGGCCCGGGACGGGGTGGTCAGTCGGTGGCAGCGACCGCTTCGTCGACCGAGGTGTGGATCGGGAACACCTTGGTCAGACCGGTAATGCGGAAGATCTTCAAAATACGCTCCTGGTTGCAGACCAGACGGAGCGAGCCCTCATGGGCACGCACCCGCTTCAGTCCGCCGACCAGCACGCCGAGCCCGGTGGAGTCGAGGAAGTCCACGCCCTCCATGTCGACGACGAGGTGGAAATTCCCGTCGTTCACCAGCTCGACCAGCTGCTCGCGCAACTTGGGCGCGGTATATACGTCGATTTCGCCACCGACCTCGACGACCGTACGATCGCCGACGGTACGGGTCGACAGAGACAGGTCCACGGATCCTCCAGCACCTTGCTATCGAGCGGTCGCCCCTCGGAACACCTGGGCAGGAGTCCCCGGGACGGTACGCCAGCCGCCATGGCATTCAATCACTTACCGGCAGGCGTGCACGACGCCTTGGCCCCATTGTCCGTCAAGCCGGTGACACACTCGGTGCCGATGGCCAAGAATCACCGATCCGATCGACCCTCGCCCGAGGCCGTGCCCCGCCTGTCCCCGGGCGAGGTTCTGGCCCGGCTCGCCCCGGGACCGAGCCGGGCCTCGCGCATCACTCATACGGAGCACTTGCCCCCGCGTGAGGGCCGCCATGCCGTCTGGCCGGACCGGATTCGCCCCGAGGTCATCGCGGCCGTGCAGGCCTGCGGCATCGAACACCCCTGGGCCCACCAGGCCCGGGCCGCCGAGCACGCACTGGACGGCGAGTCGGTGGTCGTCGCCACGGGCACCGCGTCCGGCAAGTCCCTGGCCTACCTCGTACCGGTCCTCTCGGCCCTCCTGGACGGCTCCGAGGCCCCGAACGGCCGTGGGGCCACCACCCTCTACCTGGCCCCCACCAAGGCCCTGGCGGCGGACCAGTGCCGCTCCGTGAAGGAACTTTCACAACCTCTCGGCAACGCCGTCCGGCCGGCCGTGTACGACGGCGACACCCCGTTCGAGGAACGGGAGTGGATCCGCCAGTACGCCAACTACGTCCTCACCAACCCGGACATGCTGCACCGGGGCATCCTCCCGTCCCACCCCCGCTGGTCCTCCTTCCTGAAGTCCCTGAAGTACGTCGTCATCGACGAGTGCCACACCTACCGCGGCGTGTTCGGCTCCCACGTCGCCCATGTGCTGCGCCGCCTGCGTCGTCTGTGCGCCCGCTACGGCGCCTCCCCGGTCTTCCTGCTGGCCTCCGCGACGTCCGCCGAACCCGCGGTCGCCGCCGGGCGCCTCACCGGCCTGCGGGTCGTCGAGGTCGCCGACGACGCCTCACCTCGCGGTGAACTGGTGTTCGCCCTGTGGGAGCCCCCGCTCACCGAGATGGTGGGTGAGAAAGGCGCACCCGTCCGGCGTACCGCCACCGCCGAGACCGCCGACCTGCTCACCGACCTCGCCGTCCAGGGCGTGCGCACCGTCGCCTTCGTCCGCTCCCGGCGGGGCGCCGAGCTGATCGCGGTGATCGCCCAGGAACGCCTCGCCGAGGTCGACCGCTCACTCGCCCGGCGTGTCGCGGCCTACCGCGGCGGTTACCTCCCCGAGGAACGACGCGCCCTGGAGCAGGCCCTGCACTCGGGCGAGCTCCTCGGTCTCGCCGCGACCACCGCCCTGGAGCTCGGCATCGACGTCTCCGGACTCGACGCCGTCCTGATCGCCGGCTACCCGGGCACGCGCGCGTCCCTGTGGCAGCAGGCCGGCCGGGCGGGCCGGTCCGGGCAGGGCGCGCTGGCGGTGCTCATCGCCCGGGACGACCCGCTGGACACCTTCCTCGTCCATCACCCGGAGGCACTGTTCGACCGCCCGGTGGAGTCGACCGTCCTCGACCCCGACAACCCCTACGTCCTGGCCCCCCACCTGTGCGCGGCGGCGGCGGAACTCCCGCTGACCGACGAGGATCTGGCCCTGTTCGGCCCCGAGGCCGAGGGCCTGCTGCCGCAGCTGGAGGCCGCGAAGCTGCTGCGCCGCCGGACCAAGGCCTGGCACTGGACCCGCCGGGAGCGGGCCGCCGACCTCACGGACATCCGCGGCGAGGGCGGCCGCCCCGTCCAGGTCGTCGAGGCCGGCACCGGCCGACTGCTCGGCACGGTCGACGCGGGCTCCTCCCACACCACCGTCCACGAGGGTGCTGTCCACCTCCATCAGGGCCGCACGTATCTCGTGCGTTCCCTGGACCTGGAGGACTCCGTCGCCCTGGTCGAGGAGGCCAACCCCCCGTACTCGACGGTGGCCCGTGACACGACGTCGATCTCCGTCCTGGAGACGGACGTCGAAATTCCCTGGGGCCAGGGCCGGTTGTGCTACGGCTCCGTCGAAGTGACCAACCAGGTCGTCTCCTTCCTGCGTCGACGTGTCATCACCGGTGAAGTCCTGGGCGAGTCGAAGCTCGACCTCCCTCCTCGTACGCTGCGCACACGCGCCGTGTGGTGGACCGTGACCGAGGACCAGCTGGACGCGGCCCGGATCAACCCCGAGATCCTCGGCGGTGCCCTGCACGCCGCCGAACACGCCTCGATCGGCATGCTGCCCCTCTTCGCGACCTGCGACCGCTGGGACATCGGCGGCGTCTCGGTCCCCCTCCACCCCGACACTCTGTTGCCGACGGTCTTCGTCTACGACGGTCATCCCGGCGGCGCCGGCTTCGCGGAGCGGGCCTTTCACACGGCACGCTCCTGGCTGACGGCCACCCGCCAGGCCATCGCCTCCTGCGAGTGCGACGCGGGCTGCCCGTCCTGCATCCAGTCCCCCAAGTGCGGCAACGGCAACGACCCACTGCACAAGCGGGGAGCCGTACGGCTGCTCACGGAACTGCTGCGGGAGGCTCCCGAGGAGAAAACCCGGGAGGGAAAGCCTCCGGCAGAGCGGGAGAAGGAGCCGGGGGAGGAGCTGAAGGAGGACCTGGACCTGGAGGAGGAGCCGAAGGAGGGGCCGAATATGGGGCCGGGGACGGCATCGGGCCGGGCTGCGGAGGCCGCTGCGGGGCCTGCACCGCATCCGCAGGACCCGCCCGCGCCCTGATCTCGGCCGCGAACAGCCCCCGTCCCGACGCCGCCGTCACGTCCGCGATCTCGCCGACGACCACGCACCGCACCAGTCGCGCGCCCTGCGCCCGGGCCACCCGGTCCGCCCGGTCGCAGGCCTGTGCGACGCCGTCCGTCCAGTGGTCGGCGGCCGCGAGCGCCGCGAGGTCGGCGCCGCCCGCGGCACGGTGCCTGGCCGCCACGGCCTGCCCGAGGGCCAGCACGATCCCGAACACCACGCACAGCACGGCGATCGCGCCCACGCTCCAGACGGTGGCCGAGCCACGGTCCACGTCCCTGGGGCGCCCGCCGAGGACCCGGGCCCACATGGCCCCACCTCCAAGGCCCGCGACCCCGCCTCCACGCCCCGCGGTCACGGCACGTCTCCCACAGACCGCTGGGCGTCTCCTGACGCACCCCGGGGAACACCTGGCCCACCGGCGTCCGCTTCCGCGCCTCGGAGGTCACGCGGCGCGTGGGCGTCCCCCGGCGCGTGGGCGGCCCCCGGTGCGTCCCTGAGGTCACCCGGTGCGCCGGCATCACCTGGCGCATCCCGAGCCGTCTCAGCCGCCCCTACGGCCTTCTCCGCCGTGCCCTCGGCTTCCTCCGCCGTGCCCTCGGCTTCCTCCGCCGTGCCCTCGGCTTCCTCCGCCGTGCCCTCGGCCTCCTCGGTCGTGCTCTCGGCCTCCTCCGCCGACCCCGCGGCCCCATCCGCCGTCCCCACGGTCTCCTCCGCTTCCGCCACGGCCTCCTCCCGTACCTCGAAGGGCAGGCCGCGCAGGGCGGGTGGCTTGGCCACGACAACGACGCGGACCTGGTCGCCCTCCCTGCTGACCGTCACCTCCGCCCCGCGCGGCGCCGTCGCGCGGGTCACCTCGAGCACCGCGCTGGCCGGATCCTGCCGGGCCGCCGCCCTGGCGCCGGTCCTGGCCGCGTCCACGCACTGGATCTGGGCCGCCATGACCAGCAACCCCCACACCAGCGCCGTCGCGAACACCACCAGCACCGGCAGCACCACGGCCGACTCCGCCGTCACGAACCCCCGGTCCCCGACGCACACCCACCGGCATACGCGCCGGGGCTCTGGTCCGCGCTCACGCCCCCGCACTGAGCGCCCGCTTCACGATGGCCTGCAGCTGAGCCGCGACCACCTCGCTCGTCACCACCTGGTAGAGGAGCACCGCGAAGCCCACGGCCGCCACGATCCCCATCGCGTACTCGGACGTCACCATCCCCGCGTCACCGCGCGCCGCACGCATCCTGCACACCAGGGCGCTCAGTCGCGCCCATACCGCCTTGTACATCTCAACCCCCGTGTGGTTTCGTCGCCTTGATCTCTGATGTGGTTCGGCTACTTCGCTATCGACCGTTCGCCACACGGCCGCACGGCCGCCCGTCGGTCGGCGGCCGGCTGTTCGGCCACCCGCGCCGTCGCTCCTCGGCGTTCACGTCGTCCACCCCGTCATCGGTCACCTCCTCCCAGCACCCCGCCCGCGAGCCCGATGACGATGGGCAGCACCCCGACCGCGATGAAGGCGGGCAGGAAGCAGAGCCCCACCGGCACGGTGACCATGACGGCCGCCCGCCGGGCCCGGGCCGTCGCGGCACGCGTCCAGTCGGCGCGGGTGTCGGCGGCGAGCCGGGCAACCGGCCCGGCCGCGGGCAGCCCCGAGACGTCGGCCCGCTCCAGCAGGCGGGCCAGGGCCGCGGCACCCGGCGTCGAGGCCAACCTGCGCCAGGCGGTTGCCGGTTCACCGCCCAGCCGTACCTCGGCGGCACCACGCGCCAGCCCTTCCCCCACGGGGCCGCCGAGAGCCTCGCCCACGGCCTGCGCCGCGATCACCGGTCCGGCGCCGACCGCGATGCACGCGGCCAGCAGATCGGCGGCGAGCGGGAGTTGGCGTGCGGCGAGCCGAGCGTCGGCCTCGCTCACCACATCCGCCGTCTGTTGCCGACGGCGCCACCGCCCCAGACCCACCGCGCCGATCAGCCCCAGCACAAGTCCGGCGACGCCGCCGACCACCACCCATCCGGCGCCGACCACCAATGCCTCGGGAAGCCACCGCCGTAGGGCATCCCGCAGCCCGGCTCCTCGGACGGTCGCCGCCGTCCCCGAGGCGAGCAGTTCGGCCAGGCGCCGCCGTGCCCTGCGTTCGAGCCGCTCGGTCTCCCACCACCGCGTCAGCCACCAGAAGGCCGCCACGATCCCCACGGCCGCCCCCACCTTGTGGACGACTTCCACGCTCATGCCTACTCCGTCCACGTCACCCATCTCCCTCTCGCCGCCTCACTTCGCCTCCGCGTGGCGGACGATCCGCAGTGCCCACCACATCCCCACGCCCTCCAGCACACCGCCGACGAGCAGGCAGCCCAGGCCCGCTCCGGTGTGCAGCAGGACGTGCAGCGGGTCCGCCCCGAGCGCGGCCCCCAGCAGGAGGCCCAGGACCGGCAGGCCGGCGAGCATCACCACCGTGGCGCGCGGGCCGGCCAACTGAGCCCTTAGGTCCGCACGTTGTTCGCGCTCCGCGCGCAACGCCGTCTCCAGCCGGTCGAGTCCGGCAGCCAGACCGGCGCCCTGGTCCACGGCAACCCGCCAGCACGCGGCGAGTCCCAGCAGTCCGTCGGCCCCCGGTTGCCGTGCGGCGACCGCGAGAGCCGTGGGCACGTCCCCGCCGAACCGTGCCGCCGCCAACACCGCGGGCTGTGCCGCGCCGAGCCCTCCGGAGTCCTGTGCGGCCCGCCGCAGCGCCTCCCCCGGCTGTCGACCGGCGAGCACCTCCCCGGCCAGCGCCGCGCACAGCGCGATCACCGCGTCCCCTCGGCGCTCTCCCGCCCGCCGGGTCTCGGCGGCCCGTCGCGCCCGGCGCAGCAGGGGCACCCCGGCCGCCCCCGCGACGACCGGCAGCACCGAACCGCCCAGCAGCGCCAGGACCAGCCCGGCGACCGGTGCCCACCATTCGGGTCGCCAGCGTCCCCGGAGCCTCCGCAGCTCGCCGGTGAGCTGCCGCCACGGAGGCGGCCCGCTGCCGACCACGCCTCCTCCGGCCAGGAGCAACTGCGCCCGCCTGGCCCCCGAGTACGGTCCGCCCAGCAGCCACGCCGCCGCTCCGGCACAGGCCACGGCCGCGGCCATCGGCACCTCACTCATCCCGCCCGTCCCTCCCTTCGTTCTCGTCGCCCCGCAGCAGTTCCCGCAGCCGCTCCCAGCCCCTTTCGTAGGCGAAGGCGTCCGCCCGCCACCGCAGTGCCGGCACAGTCCGCACCAGCCCGGACGGGTCCCGTTCCAGCACGTGCACCTCGGCGATCCGTCGCCGCCCGGCCGGGTCGCGCACAAGGTGCAGGACCACCGACAGAGCCGCCGCCAACTGGCTGTGCAGAGCGGCCCGATCGAGCCCGGCCGCCGTGCCGAGTGCCTCCAACCGGGCGGGGACGTCCGCGGCGGCGTTGGCATGGACGGTCCCGCAGCCGCCCTCGTGGCCCGTGTTGAGCGCGGCCAGCAGATGGACGACCTCCGGCCCGCGCACCTCGCCCACGACCATCCGGTCGGGCCGCATCCGCAGGGCCTGCCGCACCAGGTCCTCGAGCGTGACGAGTCCCGCTCCCTCCTGGTTCGCGGGTCTGGTCTCCAGGCGGACGACGTGCGGGTGGTCCGGTCGCAGTTCCGCGGAGTCCTCGGCGAGTACGATCCGCTCGCCCGGCCCGACGAGGCCCAGCAGCGCGCTCAGCAGGGTCGTCTTCCCGAACCCCGGACAAAGACACCACTGGTGAGCCACACTCAGGGCATGAAGACCACCCAGACAGCGGGCGGCCGGACGCGCGCCGTCATCTACTGCCGCATCAGCCAGGACCGCACCGGCGGCGGCCTCGGCGTGGAACGCCAGCAGCAGGACTGTGAGGCGCTCGCAGAGCGGAACGGCTGGGACGTCGTCGAGGTGTACGTCGACAACGACGTGAGCGCCTACAGCGGAAAGCGCCGCAAGGGCTACCAGAAGATGCTCGCCGACCTCGACCAGGGCACCGCGACCGTCGTCATCGTGTGGCACACCGACCGCTTGCACCGGTCGCCGTTGGAGCTCGAGGAGTACATCAACCTCTGCGAGAAGCGCGGCGTGAGCACGCACACCGTGCAGGCCGGGGCCCTCGACCTGGTGACCCCGAGCGGCCGGGCACAGGCCCGCTTCATGGGCGTCGTCGCCCGCCTGGAGTCGGAGCACAAGGGCGAACGCGTCGCCCGGGCCCGCCAGCAGAAGGCGCTGAAGGGCGAGTGGATGGGCGGCATCCGCCCGTTCGGCTGGGGCATGCCCACGGGCGAAACGAAGAAGAAGGTCGACCGGAAAACGGGCGAGGAGGTCGACGCGCCCGAGCTCGACATGCTGAAGGCCGTGCCCGAGGAGGCCGAGGCGCTGCGCCACTGGACGGACGAGATGCTGTCCGGCGCCTCGATCCGGTCGCTGGTGAAGTGGTGCGCCGACAAGGGCGTCACCACCACCCGCGGGAACCCCGTCACGCACACCGACATGCGCGACATGCTGCTGCGCCCGAGGAACGCCGGGATCGCCGTCTACCGGGGCGAGGAGGTAGGCCGGGGCAAGTGGGACCCGATCGTCGACGAGGCGAAGTACCGGGCCGTAGTGGCGATCCTGAAGGATCCGTCCCGGACGACGACCCCGGGTGCGACGCCGAAGTGGCTGGGCTCGCTGCTGTACCGGTGCGGCCGCGGGGACTGCCCGCACTTCGTGTACGTCACCCAGTCCGGCGGCCGGAGCTATCCGTCCTACCGGTGCCAGAGCGCGCACGGCGGGGGCCGGCGCGCCGAAGTGGTGGACCAGTACGTCGAGGAGACCGTCATCACCCGGCTGCAACAGCCGGACGCGCACGAGCTGCTCCTGCCGGGCTGGGGTGACGTGGACGTGGCCGGCCTACAGGCCGAGGCCGAGGAGATCCGTGGGCGGATGCGGGACCTGGGCGGCCTGTTCGGCGCCGGGCAGATCGACATGGTCGCGTTCACGGTGGGCACCGATACGGCGCGCGCGCAGCTGGACGGTGTCACGCATCAACTGGCCCGGGCTGCCACGCAGGACCCGCTCGCCGCTCTGGTGGGGGCGCCGGACGTGGGCAAGGCGTGGAAGGCGCTGGACCTGGACCAGAAGCGGAACGTATTGCGGGCGCTCGTCGAGGTGACGCTGAAGACGCCGCGCCCAGGCCGTATGCCGGACGGCGGGTACTTCGACTACGACGCCGTGGTGTTCGCATGGAAGCGGGGAGCTCGCACCATCGAATAGTCCGCAGGTGCGGGTCAACGCAGGCTCCTAGCCCCTTCGGGTCCGAGGCTTTCCCCTTCCGCGCCTCCCTTCCGCAGGGATCTTCTTCGCCTCAGGCTCCAGCAGGTACGCCCACTCATCGGGCAAATCGGGAGTGACGAAACCGTGCTTGTCGAACTCCGCGATAACCTCACGGACAGCTCGTTCATCTTCTGCTACATGCTCACGCCAACGCTCAACTGACGCCCTTTTAGCCAGGAGTTCTTCACCTGCGGCTCGCGCTGACTGCAGCCGTTCGAGCGCCTCCCTGTGCATCGCCGCTAGTCGCTTACCCTCGTCCGCCAACCCCTTATATTCTTCCGACAATAGATCGGTCGCAGCCTCGCGGTCGGCAATATTCGCCTCGCGCCGCTCCAGGATCACATCCATCTGGTGCTCAGCCTCAGCGATACGCGCTTCCAGCGCTTCAACATCCGGCCTCACCTGGTCAAGAGACGCTTCCGCTTCTGTCAGCTTTCCCTTGCTTCGCATGAGGTCGGCAAATTCTGGAAGCAGGGCACGAACAATATCCATGGCGTTGATCTCTTCAGAGGAGAAGTCGAAACCCGACTCCTCTCCAGAGAACCAGGCAGCCCAGTTGTACGTCTCGTCAGATCGCCCCGGCAGCCCCTCCGCCAAGCGCTCATACCCAACCGGGAAGGCAAGCTCTAGCGGAGAAATGCGGAGCGCTGCGGCAAATACCAAGAGCTCCGCCACACTGACATTAGCGCGCCGACCATTCTCAAAGTTGGCGATAACAGACCTCTGAATAGGCATGCCCAGCTTGGCGCACTCGTCGGCCAACTGCTGGGCGCTATAGCCGCGCCTGGCTCGATGCCGCCGGAGCTCCACCGCTACCTGCGCAGCCAGACGCTCGGGCCACCCCTGTTGTGTCATGGCAGCACAGTACGACACTGCTTGACACGCAGCAAGACAGCACTCCATGCTGTGATGCAAGTGCTCAACGGCTCACCGGAGTGACACGCCATGACACAAGTCGACACAGAGGCGCACGCGCTGACACGAGAAGAACTACTGGCCCTGCCAGCCAGCATCGACATCGTGACGGCTGGACGTGCGTTCGGGGTTGGCCGCACCACCGCCTACGCGTTGGCCCGAAGCGGGGAGTTTCCGTGTCAGGTCATTCGCGCGGGACGCTCCTACCGCGCCATCACGGCGGACCTGCTCCGCGTCCTGCACATCGCGCCCCACGGAGAACCCAGCAGCGTGGCCGGTCCCGAAGTCCAGTCGGGATCTGCCGCCTAAACGGCGGCGCCGCCGGAGTCCAGCCGGCGGCGCCAGTCGAGCAACCCAGTACCCACGCAATGAGAAACAGGGACAGCTCTATGCCCAAGGTACAGCTCCACACGACAGCATCGCCCGCACCCCTCACCCCCGAGCAGGTCTGTGACCTGCCCATGGACGAGCTCCTCGCAAGAGTGAACGGCGTACTCGACACCACCGAGATCAACGAGCCGAAGTTCATCGGCTACGTCACCGTCACCGCCTCCGGCCGCGTCACCATCCACACGCCGACGAAGGCCCACCCCGACACCCGCGACGGTGCCATCCGCTTCCTCATCACCACGCACCTCGAGCTGCCCACCCACCTGTTCCCCGACGTCTTCCAGGTCACCCGCTTCAGCATCGCTGACGAAGGGGCAAGGGCGTGACCGCCCTGGACGCTGCGCTGGCCGGGGGTGTGCAGCTCGTGGACACCCCCGGCCCGCCGCCCCGGCCCGCTCGGCCGCCGGGCTATTGGGAGCGCATCGACCGCATCGTGTCGCAGGCGCCCCCCTTGAGCGACGAACAGAAGGCCGTGATCCGGACGGCGTTCAGCACCGTGAGTCTCAACTCGATCAGCACTGTGGACGAATCCCGGGAGGCGGCATGAAGGGCCTGACGTACACCGAACGCGCCCAGTTCCTGGTCGTCGTCCACGACATGGGCGAAGGCGACGAGATCCCGGAAGCCTGCTTCCAACTCCTCAGCAAAGCCGAGTCCGACGTCGAAGCCCCTTGGGCGCGGTCCGAACCGTTCGCCGCCGAGAGGTACCTCGCCGCCCGCGGTGCCACCCCGAAGGCAGCAGCCGCCAACGCCGCCGAGTTCGAGCTCAGCATGCGGGCGCTGTACGCCCTCGCGACCGGTGAGCGCGCCCAGTCCTTCCAGGACCTGGCCGACTGGATCGCGAAGAACGTGGACGGCACACCGTGAGCGGCCACGGCACGGGGTCCGGTCAGTGGCCCGTCGCCGAGCCCGTCGACTTCGGTGCCCTCGGCACTGCCGAGCCCACCGACGACGAGCTGTACATGCAGCGCGCCGCCGAGCGGGCCCTGCACGAGATGGTCCTCGACTCCATCCAGCACGACCTGCGACAGCAGCCCACGCCCCTGTCGGTCCTCACCGCCGCCCGCAACTGGTGCACGCGCATCACCGCGGCCGCCGACGACATCGCCCGGGAGAAGCGCAAGGCCGCCTGACCGCGGGCGGGCGTCGACTCCCCCTGCGGCGCCCGCCCGCACCCCACGAACCACCCGATCCAGCTCGTAGAAGAGAGCACGTTCGTGACCGTCGGCCTCCGTATCCCCGCCGCACTCCCGGCCGCCGCCGCGGCCTACGCTGCCGCCGGCATCAAGGTCTTCCGCGTCCGCCGCAACAAGACCCCATACGCCAACTGCCCCCGGTGCGACCGGCAGAGCAGCATCTATATCAAGCACCGCCCCGAGGACTGCCAGTGCGGCATCCCCACCTGTCACGGATTCTGGGCGGCCACCACCGACCCGGCACTTATCCACAAGTGGTGGACAGAGGAGCCGGACGCCAACATCGGCGCGCCGTGCAAGCTCAACGGCTGGGCTGTCATCGACGTCGACCCCCGCAACGGAGGGCGGGAATCCCTGCTCGCCCTGGAGAAGCGCGTCGGCGTCCTGCCCGGCACCACCACGCAGGTCACCGGCGGCGACGGACTCCACATGCTGTACCTCTCACCTGGCTTCGACCTGCCTGGCGAACCGTTCCCCGGCATCGACTTCAAGCACAACGGCTACATCCTGCTCGCCCCGTCCATGCATGCATCCGGAGGGCGCTACCAGTGGGCAGGCGGGGTCCAGTTCCACGCGCCGACTGTCGCCTGGCCCGCAGCGCTGCTGCCCCGCAAGGAGCGCCCCGCCATCCCGGCGCCTCGCCCGGCACGCCACCGATTCCCGATCCACGGCGAACGGTCCAAGGGCAGGCCGGGCGGGGGCCGGATGTGGACCGTCACCGACCTCGTCCAGCACGTCATGGACGCGGGCAAGGGGCACCGGAACAACGCCTTCTTCTTCGCCGCCTGCCGCGCCCACGAGCTGGCCGAGCAGAACCTGATCGACCTCTGCGACGCCTGCTCTGGGCTGATGTCCGCTGCCGCAGCTGTCGGGCTCACCGAATCCGAAGCCCGCGCCAGCTTCGACAGTGCGGCCACCCGGCCCGGCGACAGGGGAGCCGCGTGACCACCGACATCGACCAGGCGATGGACGCCTACTTCGGTCCGGAGGGCGAAGATCCGCCTGACGACTGGGGGGAAGCCGCGCCTGCGGCCTCCGACCGTGAGCCGGCGCCGCGTACCTGGGCGCCGCAAGATCTTCGGTCGGTCCTCGACGGCACCTACCGGCCGCCGCAGCCCACCGTCGGCCGCCGCGACGACGGCATCGGGCTGTTCTACCCGGGCCGCATGAACAGCGTGGCCAGCGAGTCCGAGGCGGGCAAGACATGGTTCGCCCTGATCGCCTGCCTGCAAGAGATCAACGATGGCAACCACGTCCTGTACGTCGACTTCGAGGACGACGCGGGCGGAGTCGTCGGCCGACTGCTCTGCCTCGGCGGTGTGCCCGCCGACATCCTCGAACGGTTCCACTACGTCCGCCCCGAGAACCAGATGGGGCCCGTCGACGCGATCGACCTCGACGGCGTACTGCAACTCAGTCCGACGCTCGCCATCGTCGACGGAGTCACCGAGGGCATGAGCCTCTTCGGCCTCGAGCTGAAGGACAACACCGACATCGCCAAGTTCGGCCGGCTCCTGCTGCGGCCGCTGATGAACTCCGGCGCCGCCGTGGTCACCCTCGACCACGTCGTCAAGTCCTCGGAGAACCGCGGCCGGTACAGCATCGGTGGAGTCCACAAGCTCAACGGTCTCAACGGCGTGATGTACATGCTGGAGAACCACCGCCCGTTCGGCATCGGCGTCACCGGCAAGTCCATCATCCGCGTCGCCAAGGACCGGCCGGGCCAGATCCGCAAGAACGGGCTGTCGCACTCCAGCGGCATGCACTGGTACGCCGACCTCGTCGTCAAGTCGGAGACCCAGGAGTACGCCGAGGCCCACCTCTACGCCCCGCGGGAGCGCGATCCGGAAGACCGCGAGGCCGACGAGGACGAGAAGCGGATCGGCAAGCTGAAGGCCAAGGTGCTCGAGGCGCTCGACGGAGCGAAAGCGCCGCTGCCCGGCAAGGGCATCGAGGACCGGGTCGCCGGGCGTGCTGTCGATGTCCGTCGAGCGGTCGCGGCCCTCGTCGACAGCGGCCGCATCGTGACCGAGGCGGGGCCGCGCGGCGCCGTTCTCCACCGACTCGCAACCCCCGTCACACAACGGGATGAACCGCCCAAGGAGGACGCCGCCTGACCTCGTCCCGAGCATGGGACGAGGTCGGTTGCCCGAGTCTGTCCCACTTTGCCCTAGCTGCTTGATCCACACCACCCGTAGTTGACCTCGTCCGACCTCGTCCCACCTCGTCCGGGACGAGGTCGTGAGTCCTCGTCCCTCGTCCCACTTCTTTAGGTGGGACGAGGACGAGGTTACACAGAGGGGTTGCCCCAGCAGGCGACGGCGGGACGAGGTCACCACTACCGCACCAGGAGCCGATCCCATGCCCGTCCTCACCACAGCCGAGCCCGCACCGTGAACGTCGACGACGTCGTGGCCGAGAAGATCGCCGCCGCCCGGGCCCGCGCCGAAGCAGCCAAGCGCCGGCGCGCAGCATTCACCGCCGCCCGGCAGCGCGGCCTCGCCCACCGGCACGCCGCCAAGCTCCGCAACCAGGCCTCCGCCCGCACGACGGACGGACCCGCCCCCGCAGACAGCGAGGGCGACACCACCATCGAGGAGAACTCATGAAGCTCAGCACCGGCAGCACCCTCAGCATGACCCCGGCGACCGGCTGGGAGATCGCCTTCAACCTCGCCGGCGAGACCGGCGCGGTCGTCTGCCCGGTCATCGGGTGGGCCACGGTCGTAGCCGCCCACATGAACGACGGCACCGCCAGCACCGAGATCAAGCCCGCGTTCGTCTGGGGCGACATGGTCTGGACCGAGGCGGACCTGCGCGAGCACACCCCCGGCCTCGGCCTCATCACCCTTCGCCACGCCACGACGCCCGCCACCGCCGGCCCGTTCGCGCCCTGACCTGCACGCACGCCGGCCGGGCCCGCGGATATCGGGCCCGGCCTCCCGCCCAGCACACCACAGAAGGAGGCCATCGTGTCCGAACTCGACCACTGGATGGACCGGCTCACCGTCGCCTCGCAGGCCCTCGTCGGCGCCTTCGGCGATCTGCGTACCCGCGGCTACGACAAGGAGCCCGACATCAGCGCGGCCGCCCTCGACGACATCGAGCAGCTGGTCCGCGACCTGCGCGCCAACGGCTTCGGCTCCGAGGGCAGCACGGCGAAGGGGCGAGCCGTGCTGATCGAGGAGGCCAACCTCTACGCCGACCACACCTGCACCTGCCCCTACTGCCTGCACGCCGAGCCCGTCGGCCCCGCCGACATCGTCGCCCTGACCCTCACGATCGACCCGAAGGAACTGAACCGTGGCTAACGAGACCGTGATCACCGTGGTGGGGAATTTGGTGGACGACCCCGAACTGCGCTTCACTCCGGCCGGCGCGGCCGTCGCTAAGTTCCGCATCGCCTCCACCCCGCGCATCTACGACAAGCAGACGAGCGAGTGGAAGGACGGCGAGAGCCTGTTCCTCACCTGCTCCGTGTGGAGGCAGGCTGCCGAGAACGTCGCCGAGTCCCTCGCCCGCGGCGTCCGCGTCATCGTCCAGGGCCGGCTGAAGCAGCGGTCCTACGAGGACCGCGAGGGCGTGAAGCGCACGGTGTACGAGCTCGACGTCGACGAGGTCGGGCCGTCCCTCGCCCGCGCAACGGCGAAGGTCGAGCGGCAGAACAGGCAGGGCAATCCGCAGAACGTTCAGGCCGCCCCGCGTAGCGACGACCCCTGGGCGGGGGCAAAGCCCGCCACCGGCCAGCAGCAGCCCGCCGCGCAGGGCGCGGGCCACTCCGACGAGCCCCCCTTCTAGGAGTCGACGTGACCGCGAACGAGATCTCGATACTGGCCGTCGGCTTTGCCCTCGGCTGGATGGTGGCGAACGTCCTGCACGCCTACTGGGCTAGCAGGGAGGCGAGCCGGTCCGCCACCGCCGCACAGGCCGCGTGGAAGAACGCGGCCGGCGACCGGTACCTGGGCAGCCTCCGCCTCTACCAGCTGCAGCACCGGAGCCGGGTGTGACCGCGGCCTGCGGCCTGTGCGAGCGGGCCCTCGATCACGGCTACCTCTGCCCGGGCGACACCCTCGCCCTGGCGGAGCGCCTCGAGCGCATGCCGAAGCTGTACGCGGCGCTGGCCGGGTTCCTCACCCCGGCCGTCCGCGGCGGCGGCGAGCGCGTCTCGGCCAGCCGCACCGCCCCCGGGCTGCCCGTCGACGAGGCTGTCCTCGACCTCCGGTACGGGGGCATCGCCCTCGTCCTGGAGGGCTGGCGGTCGGACGTGCAGCGGGTGCGTGGCTGGGGCGAGCCCGCCGTCACCGGCAGCGTCGAGCGGCGCGTGCTGGCCGCGGCCCGCTGGATCGGGATGAGCCTGGACTGGATCGCCGCCGCGTACCCGGCGGCTGGCGATCTGGCCCGGGAGGTCCGCGAGATGGAGGGTGCCGCGCTGTCGATCGTCGGCGCGCTGCCGGAGCGGGGCCGGCGGATCGGGCAGTGCGTGTCGATCGATGCGTCCGGCGTCATCTGCGGCGCGGTCATCCGGCACCAGCCTGGGCAGACCAGGCTGGTGTGTGAGTGGTGCCACGCGGTGTACGCCACGGAGCAGGACTGGCTGCTGCTCCTGCACCACCAGCCGAAGGAGTCGGTGTGACAGGGCGCATCGTGACCTGCCGCGTGCTGTCGGGGCGCGGCATCCAGTGCACCGGTGAGGCGGTCGACCCGGGCGCCGAACTGAAGATCTGCGCACGGCACTTGGCCGAGGCGCAGCGCCTCATACATCAGGCGTTCGAGCGGGCCGCGCGCAAGGGCAAGGGCCCGGCGTGACCCCCTTGACCGGGATAAGTAGGGGTGCTTATCCTTGTACTCAGGCAGTCACCTCCGGTACGAGGAGGGACGTGACTACGTGGAAAGCACGGCACGACGATGCCGTCCGCAAGCAGCAAGCCGCACAGCAGGCCTACCAGGACGCCACCGACGAACGGGCCCTCGCCCTCCTCGCCGGCGTCGAAGAACTCGGCACACAAGCAGCCGTCGCCCGAGAGCTCGGCATCAAGACCCCGAGCGTCAACCAGGCCATCCGCGCCTACCAGAAGAAGACCGAGTAACACCCACAACTGAAGACGGCCCAAGGCCGGGATTGCCGTCCCAGCCAAGGGCCTGACCGAGACCGCCTTCCTGACTAGACCAGGAGGAGATCCGGCTATGGCCGATCTTTCCATGCCTTCATGCGGGGACGACACCGCCCCGCTGCCCGGCTTCGGGCCCACCGACGTCATTCCCGCCGACGAGAACGCCGAGCCGTTCGCTGTCGTCCAGGTCGCCCTCACCCTGACCCGCGACCAGCTGCGAACCGCCCTCGCCATCGGCCACGCCGAACTTGCAGCCGAACCGTCCCTGGCGGACATGGGTGTCCTCGACGTCCGCCGCGAAGTCGAGGGCTACCTCGCTGTCGGCGCCATCTTCGAACTCGAGCGGGAAGCCGACGCCATGAGGCTGTCCGCGGAGCTGACGGCCGAGCTCGACGCAGCCATCGACCGCGCCTACACCCGCCCCGCCGGCGAGGCCCGGGCGCAGAGTCCCCGCTACCGCGACGGCACCGTCATCCTCGACACCCTCGACCACGGCGAGGTCGCCATCCCCGAGCCCGCATGGTGCACCGGCCACGACGGCGAACTCGTCGGTCACCTCGTCGACGTCACCCACAACGGCCCGCCCGTGAAGGCCAGCGCCAACACCCATGAGCTGGGCCTCGTCGAGATCATGACCGCGTGCATCAGCCACGCCCCGCACGCTGTCGAGCAGCCGGAGCCCCACCCGGTGCTGTCACTGCACCTCGACGTCACCGCCGATCTGTCGCCCGCCGACGGTCGGCAGGTCGCCCAAGGGCTGCGCGTCGCCTCGCTGCGCCTCGACCGCGCTCTCGCCGAGGTCGCCCGACTGCGAGGTGAGCGCCCGTGAGCATCCGGGACCGCGCCCGCGAGGCGCTGTACAACGCCATGAACACCAGCGACGGCACGCCCGCCTCCGCGCGCCGCGCCACGCAGCTCGCTGCCGTCGCCGCCAACGCCGCAGCCGACCAAGGCCACACCGGCGCCGCAACGGCGATCGCCGTCGCCGGGGCCGCAGCGGTGGCCGCCGAAGGCGCCCTGTCCAACTACGTCTACCCGCCCGGCAACTACGCCACGTTCCGAGGGGAGGCGACGCAGTGACCACTCTGCTCGCCTGGTCCCACGCCAACCCGCTCGCCACCGGGGCCGCCGCCGCCCTGCTGTTGGCCGCCCTCGCATGGCTTGCCCGCGGCATCGGCAAGGCCGCCGACTGGCCGCCCGCCGCCGTCGCCGTCGCCGCCCTCGCCGCCCTCGCCTGCACCGCCTACAGCGCAGACACCAGCTGGCGGTTCGCCGGGCACCGCCTCGGCATGGCGTCCGCCGGCGAGCGGGCCGCGCTGTTCGCCGCCGCGGAGCTCGCGCTGTTCGCCTGCGCCCTGATGGCCCGCCAGAACCTCCGCACCAAGGGCGCCCCCGGCACACCCGGCGTCCTGGTCTGGGTCATCACCGGTGTGCAGATCATCCCCGCCTACTCGGAGTCCGGGATCGTCGGCGGCACCGTCCGCGCCGTCGTCGGCCCCGTCATGGCCGCCCTGCTCTGGCACCTCGCCATGGGCATCGAACTCCGGCACGCCCGCCCGGACGCCGCCTCGACCAGCCTGCCCGCCCTGATCGCCCGCGAGGCCCGCGAGCGCCTGCTCTCCCGCCTCGGCCTCGCGGTCCGGGACCGTACCGCGGAGCAGATCACCCGGGACCGGGCCATGGTCCGCGCCGTCGCCCTGGCCGCGAAGCTCGCCACGATGAAGGCCGGCACCCGCGGCCGGGCCCGCGTCGAGCGGCGCCTGTCCGTCGCCGTCGGCAAGGCCCAGGCCGGCGCGGACAGCGAGCAGCGGGCCCGGCTCCTCGACCTCCTCGCCGCCCGCCGCCACGCCGCATCCCTCGCCACCATCGATCTGCCGTCCCCGTGGCAGGACGCCACCGAGGACGCGCCGGACACCGAGGACGCCCCCGCGTCCGGCCCCGTCCCGCCCTTTCCGCGTCCCGTCCCGCCCAGGGCCCGGCTGCTGCCGATCGTCTCCCGCCCGGCACCGACGCCGCCGCCCGGCCAGGACGGCGAGGACACGACCGAGGACGGCGAGGACGAACAGGACGCGCCCCCGCCCGAGCCGCCCCTGATGACGACCGCCGACGTCGCCGACCACTACGGCGTCGAGCCCTCCACCGTCAGGAACTGGGTTGCCGCCGGACGCCTCGCCCCGTTCAAGAAGGACGCCCGAGGACGCAACCTGTTCCACCCCGACCAGCTGACCGCGCCCTGGCAGGGGGTGCCGGTATGAAGGCGCTCCTGCTCGGCGCCGTCCTCGGCGTCCTCCTCCTCTGCCCGCCCGCACTGTCGCTCGCCGCCACCGTGGCAACCGCCGCACAGCCCGCCGTCCTCGTCTTCACCCTCGGCGTCCTGGCCCGTCCCACCCTCGTCCGGAGCGTCCGGAGGTGGACCGCGTGAGCGACGCCCTCGCCAAGGCAGAAGCCGCGGTCCGGGACGCCCAGACCGACACCGTCGCCGTACAGCTCGCGCTCGCTGCGGTCGAGCTGGCCAAGACGGCAGCTGCCCAGCAGCAGGCCTCCGCCCAGCCGCCCGCTCCGGCCCGCCCGGAATTCGACGCCCGCAAGTGGTTCGTCCTCGGCGGCCTGGGGATCGCGGGCGGCCTGGTCGCCTCGCTGTTCGCCGTCGCCGTCGCCATCGGCGCCGTATCGGTCGCCATCCTCGCCCTGGTCCTGCGCGGACTGTGGGCCGACTTCCAGAAGGGCCGCTGACCTGCCCTTCCGTCCTCCGCAACCGTTGCCGTCTGAGCAGCGGTTGCGGGGGTGCGGTGGGGCCGGACAGCCCGGCCCGCAACCCGAGAGGACCCGATCATGAGCTGGGGCAAGTCGATCGACCGCGTGGACGACGCACACGAGGCACACGTCAAGGCCTGCCAGACGCACGGCGCCGACTCGCCTCAGGCGCAGGCCGCCGACCAGAACGCCGACGCCGAAGAGGCCCGGCACATCCGCGAGCACTACAAGCCCTTCTTCCGCCACTGACCCGAGAGGACCCCATGGACGACCTGAAGTTCTCCGACTTCACCACCGGCGAGAAGGTGCGCATCGCCGCCCTGACGGCACGGATGGCGAAGCGCGGCCTGGCCGACGACGGCAGCGACCGCGTCGACACCAGCGACCTGAAGAAGCGCATCGAGCGCATCGAGAAGCAGGCCCTGCGCCGCAAGCAGAAGTAGCCACGCCCCGGGGACGGCCCTCACCGGCAAGTCAGCGGCCGTCCCCGGGCCCCGGACCGCCCAACCGAACGACCGGAGAGACCAGCATGACGGACACCCTCGCCCCGCCCATCACCGACCAGCCGACCCCGGTCGCCACCGAGGCCGCCCCGCCAGCCGATCCCGCCACCCCGGCCCCGCCCGTACCCGTCGACAATCCCAAGCTGCCCGACCCCGGCGTGACCACCGAGCGGCGCCGCCCCGTCATCACCCCGTGGCTGCGCTCCCGCCGCGACCTGGTCGCCACCGTCGAACGCGCCGCCGGCCACGCCGGATACGCCACCGCCTACCACGGCCTGCGCGCCCCCTGGTACGCCACGCAGCTCACTCTCATGGCCCCGCGCGGCGCCGCCCGCCTGGTCACCTCGACGAACCGGTGGGTGTGGGACCGCGAAGCCGCGCCGCTCCGCGACTTCGCCGTGCGCTCCGACGACGTCGAGGAGTACATGCGCCTCGCCCGCCTCCGCGGCGGACGCGTCCGCCTGCGCGGCCTCGTCACCATCGTGGCCTGCACGTTCGGCCTCGGCTTCAGCATCTGGCTGTACGTCATGGCCCCCGAGTTCCTGTACGCCTTCGCGGCCGGCGGGGTGCTCACCCTCGGCTACTTCGGCCAGCAGCCCGACGCCCCCGTCATCGGCCCCGCCGTCATGCGCACCGAGCTCCAGAAGCTCACCGGCACCATCGTCCTGCGCGCCCTGGACTCCATCGGCAACCCGCGTATCTCCGCCGCCGTCAAGAAGGGCGGCGACATGAACGGCATGCGCTTCACCAGCGAAATCACCCGCGACGGCCCCGGCTACCGCGCCGACCTCGACCTGCCCTACGGCGTCGTGCCCGAGGACATCATGGAGCAGCGCCAGGCCCTCGCTTCCGGGCTCCGCCGCAAGCTGGGCTGCGTCTGGCCGTCCGGCGACCCCGACGAGCACGAGGGCCGCCTGATCCTGTGGGTCGGCGATAAGCCCATGAACGAGACCACCAAGCCCCCGTGGCCCCTGCTGAAGGACGGCCAAGTCGACCTGTTCAAGCCCGTCGTCTTCGGCAACGACCAGCGCATGCGGGACATCGTCGTCTGCCTGATGTTCGTCTCCGTCGTCATCGGCTCCGTCCCCCGCATGGGCAAGACGTTCCTGCTCAGGCTGCTGCTGCTCATCGCCTCCCTCGACCCGCGCGCGGGGATCCTCGCCTTCGACTTCAAGGGCACCGGCGACCTCGGCCCGCTCGAGCCCGTCTGCCACCGCTACCGCTCCGGCGAGGAAGACGACGACCTGCTGTACGTCCTGCACGCCATGCGCGAGCTCAAGGAAGAGCTGCGCCGCCGCGCGAAGGTCATCCGCAACCTGCCCAAGTCCCGCTGCCCCGAGTCGAAGGTCACCCCGGCCCTGGCCAGCGACAAGAGCCTCGGCCTGCACCCCATCGTCGTCGGCTTCGACGAGTGCCAAGTCCCCTTCGAGCACGAGAAGTACGGCGCCGAGCTCGAATCCATCTGCACCGACATCGCCAAGCGCGGGCCCGCCCTCGGCATCGTCGGTATGTTCGCCACCCAGCGCCCCGACGCCAAGAGCCTGCCGCCCGGCATCAGCGCGAACGCCATCCTCAGGTTCTGCCTCAAGGTCATGAGCCACACCGCGAACGACATGGTGCTGGGCACCGGCGCCCACAAGGCCGGCATCCGCGCCACCATGTTCTCCCGCTCCGACCGCGGCATCTGCTTCATGTCCGGCGAGGGCGACGACCCCGTCATCGCCGCATCCGCCTTCGTGGACGGCCCCGCAGCCGAGGGCGTCGTCGCACGCGCCCGCGAGCTGCGCGAGGCCTACGGCAACATCACCGGCCACGCCATCGGCGAGGGCCCGTCCACGTCGCGCGGCATGGACGTCCTCGGCGACGTGCTGAAGGTGTTCCGCGCCGACGACGAGCAGCTGTGGTGCGAGCGGATCGCCGCGCGCCTCGCCGAGGCCTGGCCCGACGTCTACGGCGAGTGGACCACCGCGTCCGTCGCCCCCGCGCTGAAGCCGTGGGGCGTCGCCACCACCGACGTCTGGGCCGCCGGAGACGACGGCAAGGGCACCACCAAGCGCGGCATCAAGCGCGCCGACGTCGCCGCCGCCCTCACCCGCCGGGACGCCGACCGGGCCGCCGCGTAGCCCCAGGACGGCCACTAGGCCTAGCACCCCGCCCCGCTAGGCCTAGCACCTCCGCTAGCACCACAACCCGCCTCTGACCTGCGACCTAGCGTCTAGCAGCCGGGGCCCCGTAGACGCCGAAACACGCCCTCCGGAAGGCAACCAGACCCCATGCTGATCGCTAGCGCCCTCGTCCTCGCCGCCCTCGGCTACTACTGCGTCCTCTGCGCCGTGAAACCGTTCGGCCCCTGCCGCCGATGCCACGGAGCGGGCGGGGTCCTCCGGTTCGGGAAGCCCCGAGCCTGCCCGCGCTGCCGAGGAAAGAAGCTCCGGCTACGCCTCGGCCGGCGCGCCCACAACGCCTGGCGACGCGCCTACGACGCTGGAGCCCGCTGACGCATCATGGGGGCATGGACGACCGCTACGCCCCGCCCGGCCAGCTCACCGCCGCACAGACCCGCCACGCCCTCGGCATCACCGCCGGAGCCCTCCGCAACCTCGTCTACCGCGGCCAGCTCACCCGGGCCAGCGGCACCGAACGACACCCCCGCTACGACGCCAAGGCCGTCGCCGCCATCGTTGCCGCGCGCGCCGAACGCGCAGTCGCTTGACCGCAGGTCAGCCAGCGTGTGACGATCCGGGTGTACAACTGTGCCCTCAACCGGCACCACAGACACACGACGAAGCCCCAGCCGACTGCTCACCGGCTGGGGCTTCGTCGTGTCACCCGCACGGGTCACAACCCGGACACACGCCCCCCGGGCGACCGCCACGCGGCAGATGATGCCCCCTCAGCACCGCACGTCCTTGGGGGGACCATGAACACCCGCACCGCAGCCTGCGCCGCCCTGCTCGCCCTCGCCGCCCTCACCGGCTGCTCCGACACGGACAGCGGCTCCGATGACGTCGCGGCCTGCAAGACCGCCATGGCCAAGCAGCTCGAGCAAGGCGTAGCCGCCAGGACCAACGCCTCTCCCATGCCTACCGGCAGCCGGCCCCCTGCGTGCGCCGGCGTCGACGACGCCACCCTCACCCGCCTCACCGGCGAGGTCACCACCGAGTGGCTCGACAGCGACCAGGCCGACAAGGTCGCCGAGGACGCTCTCAAGAGCGCCACCCCGGCCGCCGTCCCCACCGGGCCCGAGATCTCTGCCGACTGCCGGGCCTGGATCGAGCGCGAGCTCCTCGACTCCTCCGACAGCATCGACGCCACCGCCGGCAGCAGCGCCTGCGGCGACATGTCCGATGCCGAACTCGACGCCGCCATTGAGGCCGTCACCGACGACCTGGTCGAGCAGGACGCCACCCCAGCGCCCTGACCCGGAGGAGACGCCCGTGCCCGGCAACCCCCGCAACGGGCGCCCCTACCGCAGGCTCTGCGCCTGGCTCCGCGCCCAGCACCTACCGTGCTGGCTCTGCGGCCACAACATCGGCTACGACCTCGACGCCCGCCACCCGCTCAGCTTCACCCTCGATCACGAGGTCCCGCTCAGCCGCGGCGGCCGCCTCCTCGACCCGGCCAACGCCCGGCCGGCGCACCGGCGGTGCAACAGCAGCAAGGGCAACCGCACCCCGGCGCCACCCAAGGCGGCACCACAGCGCGCCTCACGAAGGTGGTGACGCCGTGCTGTACGTCGTCACAGGTCCGCCGGCCGCGGGAAAGTCCAGCTGGATCCAGTCGCACGCCACCGCGCGGGACATCGTCATCGACCTGGACCGCATCACCGTCGCCCTCACCGGACCCGGCGCACCCAACTGGAACCACGACCCGCTGCACCAGCGCGTCGCCCAGCGCGCCCGCTACGCCGCCATCGACGAGGCTTGCCAGATGCTGGACAAGCTCGACGTCTACCTGATCCACACGATGCCCAGCGCCAAGGCGATGGCCAAGTACAAGCGGCTCAAGGCCCGCATCGTCGTCGTCGACCCCGGCCAGGCCATCATCACGGAACGTATTGCCGCGATGCGGTCGCCAGAGATGGAGCGCGTCGCCACCCGTTGGTACAACGCGCGACGCTCTCAACCCCGCGCCGGCATGCCGCAGGCGTCCCGACGGTGGTGAATCGGACATAAGGGTAGAGAGCTGGGTCAAAAGTCGGGAAGCGGACCGGGCGACCCAAACGCCCTTGTCGCCCGATTTTTTGCGCGGCCGAATCTTAAAGATCATTCCGCGCGAACTCGGTTCAGCCTTCCAAGTTGGTCACCCTGCGTCACGTCACCCTGAGTGACGGAGAGCTTTTCACGCGAACTCGGTTCGGCCTTCCAGGTTGCGGGGGTGATCATGAGCGTCGCCGACAAGATCACAGCCGAGCTCGAAGATCTCCACGCGGACGAGACCTCGCCCGGAATGGCGGCCGTCGCACTTGCCCTCGCCAAGGCGATCGACGGCACGGACGTACCCACCGCGCAGGCGGCCGTCGCCGACAAGCTCCGCTCGATCATGGCCGACCTGCGGAGGCTGGCCCCCGTTCAAGTGAAGGGGGATGCGGTAGATGACATTGCTGAGCAGCGAGCGAAGCGCCGGGCAGCCGCCCGCGAGCAGGCGGCCAGTGAGTGACGACGGCCCGGTGTACGGCTGGCAGTGCCCGCCGATCCAGACCGCGCCCCCGGCCGTGTCGAGCGCAGGCCAGGAGGCCATCGACCTCGCGGCCCGGGCTGGTCTGCGGCTCGACCCGTGGCAGCAGCACATCCTGCGGGTCGGCATGGGCGAGAAGCCGGACGGCAGTTGGGCCTCCTTCGAGGTCGCGGTGAACGTGCCGAGGCAGAACGGCAAGGGCGGGGTGATCGAGGCGCGGGAGTTGTGGGGCCTGTTCATCGGCGGCGAGGAACTGATCCTGCACTCGGCCCACGAGTTCAAGACCGCCAAGGCCGCGTTCAAGAGAATCGAGCGCCTGATCCGTCAGACTCCTGACCTGCATAAACGTGTCAAAACGTACCGGCAGACCGTGGGAGAGGAAGGCATCGAGCTGCACACCGGGCAGCTGCTCCGGTTCATCGCCCGCAGCAAGGGCTCCGGGCGCGGCTTCACCGGCCACTGCAACGTGATGGACGAGGACATGATCCTCGGCGACAACGAGATGGACGCCCTGCTGCCGACGATGGCGGCCGTCGAGGACCCGCAGATCTGGTACCTCGGCAGCGCCGGTCTCGGCGCTCCGTCCGTCCAGCTGGGCCGCCTGCGCCGCCGCGCCCTGGCGGCGATCGAGATGGGCGAGCCGGACCCGAGCCTGAGCTACTTCGAGTGGTCGGTGGAGCCCCACATGGATGAGTGCCCGGCCGACTGCACGGCGCACGACGATGTGACCTCGGACGCCGCGGTGCTGAAGTCGAACCCCGGCATCGGGTACCGGCTGTCGCTGGAGAAGGTGGCCAATGAGCGGTCCACCCTCAGCCCGGCCGGGTACGCCCGTGAGCGGCTCGGTGTGGGCGACTACCCGTCGGACGTCGCGGACACCTGGCAGGTCATCGGCGAGGACGCCTGGCGGGCTCTGGCGGCCGCGGACTCGACCCCCAGCGACCCGGTGGCATTCGCGATCGACATGACCCCGGAACGGAGCCACGCCGCGATCGGTGTGGCCGGCGAGTGGCGAGGCGGCACGCACGCCGAGGTCGTCGACCACCGGCCCGGCACCGGATGGATCCTCGACCGGGCAGCCGACCTGCACGAGAAGTGGCACCCGCGCTGCTGGGTCATCGACGGCGCGGGCCCCGCCGGGTCGCTCATCGCCGACCTGGAGGAGCGCCTGGGCGTCACGGTCGTGCAGCCGAAGGGCCGGGACGTCGCCGCGGCGTGCGGCCAGTTCTACGACGCGGTCGCCGAGCAGACCCTGTCCCACCTTGACCAGGCTCCACTGGCGGCGGCTCTGGCTGGCGCACAGAAGCGCCCGCTGGGCGACGCGTGGGCGTGGGCCCGCCGCATCGTGTCGGTGGACATCAGCCCGCTGGTGGCGGTCACGCTCGCCAAGTGGGGGCTCGGCGTCGAGGTCGAAGAGGAAGGGGCGCCGAACCTGTGGTGAGGACCGCCGTTCTGTACGGCGTCGAAGCCGTGTGCCTGCTCGCGCTGCTGTACGGCGTGGCCCTGGTCTACGTGCCCGCAGCCTGGGTCCTGGGTGGCCTGCTGGGCGTCGTGGCCGTCGAGCGCGCCCATACCGTCCGGCCGCTGGCCACCCGCCCGAAGGAGCCGACGTCATGAGCCTGTTCGGTCTGTTCGAGCGACGGTCCGTGGAAAACCCTGCGGTGCCGCTCACGTCCGCAAACCTGGTCAGCCTGCTGGGCGGTACGCCCGGCAGGGCGGGGGTGGCGGTCACCGAGACCACCGCCCTGCACATGCCGGCCGTGTGGCGGGCCGTGGCGGTCGTCGCGAACGTGTCGGCGGCCCTGCCACTGCACGTGTACGCCGCCGGCACGAAGGACCGTGTCACGGTGGCCCTGTTGGACAACCCGCACCCGGAGCTCACCGCCTTCGAGCTGTGGCGGCTGGTGTACGTACACCGACTGCTGTGGGGTAACGCCTACCTACAGAAGGTCTTCAACGG
Organism: Streptomyces sp. NPDC102259; assembly: GCF_044766465.1. NCBI lineage: Bacteria > Bacillati > Actinomycetota > Actinomycetes > Kitasatosporales > Streptomycetaceae > Streptomyces > Streptomyces sp. NPDC102259. Next base: position 161,853 of record NZ_JBIWMA010000004.1, read on the forward strand.
CGCGGGTGCAGTGGTGCAGCTGTGGCCCATCCGCCCGGACCGAGTCAAGGTTGACCGCGAGAAGCCGACGCCGGAGAACCCCGGCGGCAAGGTGTTCTGGGTCCTGGACGACAACGGGGTCCGCCAGCGGCTGACGTCGCGGGAGATCCTGCACCTGCCCGCCCTGGGTTACGACGGCATCACGGGCTGCTCTCCGGTCCGTGCGGCCGCCGAGGGCATCGGCCTGGGCCTGGCGGCGGAGCGGGCGGCGGCGAAATTGTACGGGTCCGGCAACATGATCTCCGGGGTGCTGCAAAGCGAGCAGCGGCTGAATGCCGAGCAGGCCGCACAGCTCAAGGCCAACTGGAAGGCGAAGCTGTCCGGCTACGAGTCGGCCGGCGACATCGCCGTGCTGGACTCCGGGGCGTCGTTCCAGCCGGTGACGATGCCGTACAAGGACAGCCAGTTCCTGGAGAGCAGGCAGTTCCAGGTGACCGAGGTGTCCCGCATGTTCGGGGTGCCGCCGTTCCTGCTGATGTCCACCGAGAAGTCGACCAGTTGGGGGACGGGGTTGGAGCAGCAGGCGCAGGGGTTCGTCACGTGGGACCTGTCGCCGACATGGCTGACGCCGACCGAACAGCGCGTCACCAAGGAACTGCTGCCCGCCAACCAGTTCGCCAAGTACCAACTCGGTGGCCTGCTCAGGGGAGACAGCGCAGCGCGGGCGACGTTCTACCGGGCGATGCGCGACACCGGAGCGTTCTCCGCGGACGACATCCGCGACCTTGAGGACCTCACCCCGATCGGCGGACCTGAGGGCAGCATGCATCTTCAGCCGCTGTACATGGCGCCGCTGGGCAGCGACCCGACGGCCACGACCGCAGCGCCGGCGGGTGCCGAGCCCGCCGCGCGTGCCGCCCGGCACCTCGCGGCCGCGCACCGACTGCTGAACCCAGACCCACCCGAGGAGGGCGGCGACGATGACCCGCAGCACTGAGGAGCGCCGCGATCTCGCCCTGGCCACGGCCGGGGTGCAGCTGCGCGCGGCCGGCGACGGCCAGGGCGTGCGCGGCTTCGACGGCCACGCCGCTGTTTTCAGCCAGCGCACCGCGATCGGCAACCCGCTGACGTGGGGTTTCTACGAGGAGATCGCGCCGGGCGCGTTCACGAAGACCCTCGACGAGGGGGACGCCCGGTTCCTCGTCGACCACGACACCCGCCTGGTCGTATCCCGGGTGTCGGCCGGCAGTCTGCGCCTGGCGCAGGACGAGGTCGGCCTGGCGGTCGACGCCGACCTCGACACCCGCCTGTCCTACGTCAGCGACCTGGCGGTCAACCTCGACCTGCGGAACATCACCGGGATGTCCTTCGGGTTCCGCACCGTCAAGGACGAGTGGACGTCTGTCACGGTCTCCACGTCCGAGGGCGACATGGAAGCTGAGCTGCGCGTCCTGCGCGAGGTCCAGCTGTACGAGGTGTCTGCCGTGACGTTCCCTGCCTACGAGGGAACGGACGCCGCCCTGCGCTCCGTCGGCGTGGCCCTGGCCGCCCGCGGTGACGAGGCCGCCTTCGACCGCCGGGCCGCCATCCGGCCCGAACTACTCGACTTCCGCCGCGAGCCGGCCGCCACGGCGGCCACTCGGGGCAGCGACGCAACCCAGCCGGGAGAGACCACTGGGGGCCGTCAGGCGAGGCAGATGGAGCTGCTCGCCGCCCGCTACCGCCTGGCGCGGTAGACGCACCCACACCCATCCCCAGCCCCCGCCGCATGGCGCCGGGGCTCTTCGTGCTGGAGGCACGCATGCCCACCCTTCAGACCCTGCTGGACCAGAGGGCCACCGCCTGGAACAAGGCGCAGGAGTTCCAGAACCGCGCGGCCACCGACACGGAGCTGTCCGCCGAGGACCGCTCCGCGTGGGACGCCGCCCTCGCCGACGTCGAGCGGCTGTCCGCCGACATCGAGCGCGACGAGCGTCACCAGCGCCTGGCCGGCGTCGACTACACCCAGGTCATCGAGACCGGCAAGGAGTCCGACGAGGAGCGGCACGGCGGCACGGACAAGGCCGCCGCCTACGCCAACGCCTGGCGCTCCTGGATGCGCGAGGGCACCAGCGACCTCAGCAGCGAAGAGCGCAGCACGCTGCGCTCGGGCTGGGTCGACGGCAAGGAGTTGCGCGCCGCGGGCGTGGCCACCGGCGCGGCCGGCGGCTACATGGTGCCCGCCCCGTTCCGCGCCCAGCTCATCGAGACGATGAAGTTCTACTCGAGCATGCGCGACGTCGCCGAGGTCATCACGACCGACACCGGTGCCACGCTGCCGTGGCCGACGAACGACGACACGGCCAACGTCGGCGCGATCCTCGCCGAGAACAGCCAGGTCACCGAGCAGGACGTGACGCTCGGGACCAACGACGTCGGCGCGTACATGTACACGTCGAAGCTGGTGCGCGTCTCGCTGCAGCTGCTCAACGACTCCGCGTTCAACCTGGAGTCGTGGCTGGCCGGCGTTCTGGGCCGTCGCATCGGCAGGATCCAGAACACGCACTTCACCACCGGTACGGGCACCGCCCAGCCGGAGGGCGTGCAGACCAACGCGACGATCGGCAAGACCGGCACGACCGGTCAGACGACCTCGGTGATCTACGACGACCTGATCGACCTCATCCACAGCGTCGATCCGGCGTACCGCAACTCCGGTCGCGCCCAGTTCATGCTGGCCGACGGCACCCTGGCCGCGGCCCGCAAGCTGAAGGACAACCAGCAGCGCCCCCTCTGGGAGCCGTCCGTGCAGGTCGGCGTCCCCGACGGGCTGCTCGGCTACAAGTACACGATCAACACCGACATGCCCGTGATGGCGGCCAACGCCAAGTCGATCCTGTTCGGCGACTTCTACGCGGGCTACCTCATCCGCGACGTGTCGGACGTGCAGATGCTGCGCCTGGCCGAGCGCTACGCCGACTACCTGCAGGTCGGCTTCCTCGCGTTCGCGCGCACCGACGGCACGCCGCAGGACTTCAGCGCCTACAAGGCGTACCGCAACTCCGCGACCTGATCCGGCCCCGGCCCTGACGCCGACTCACAGGAAGGGACGCCCTCATGGCGACCAGCCCGAAGAAGGAGACCCCGGACAGCGGGGTCCTGCAGAACCCGCCCACCCCGAAGGCCGCCGAGCACGGCGACCACGACCGCATCGTCATGGCCTCGCGCCGGGCGGACGGATCGATGGACCAGGTCAACCCCGAGTTCATCGGCGACCGGGAAACCACCCTCGCCGCGAACAAGGAGCAGCTCGCCGTGCAGGCGGCCTCTGCCGTCGACACCGCCGCCCGCGGCGTCACCGCTGGGCCGGCCGAGGACGGTACCGGATCCAGCGAGCCGGACGCCGAGGTGAAGGCCCTCAAGGACGCCCAGGACGAGGCCGTCAAGGCGGCCGAGGCCAAGGCCGAGCGCGAGGTAAACGAACTGCACCAGGGCCTGGGTAGCTGATGGCCCGCATCCGCATGCTGACCAGCGTTGCGGGTGTGGACTTCGAGTGGCACGCCGGGCAGGAGATCGACCTGCCCGGCACCGAGGCGGCGAAGTGGGCGGACGGGGTGCGCGCCGAGCTGGTGCGCACCGCATCCGTCGAGACGCCCGAACGGGCCACCGCCACCGAGACATCCGCCCGCAAGCCGCCCCGCCGCCGTAAGCCGCCCGCCCCGCCGGGACCGTAGCCAGGAGGTGAATCCGTGGCGCTGGTGACGCTCGAGGAAGCCAAGCGGCAGCTGGACATCGACACCGACACCCACGACGTCGAGCTCCAGCTGTACGTCGACTCGCTGGACGCGGTCATCGAGGGCTACGTGGGCGTCGTCGAGCAGCGCGAGGTCACCGACGCCATCACCGGCGGCGGTCCCGCACTGTCCGTACTGCACCCACCGCTGCTGTCCGTGACCTCGCTTGCGGGCGGCGTCCCGGGCGGGAGCACCACCTACGCGGCCGACACGCTGGATGCGAGCCCGGCCGGGATCATCGCGCTCCAGGACGGCAGCCACTTCCCCGTCGGGCGGTACGCCGTGACGTACATGGCCGGCCGTGCGACGGTCCCGCCGACCATCAAGCTGGCGGCGCTGATCCTGCTTCAGCACCTGTGGCGCACCCAGTACGGGGCGTCCCGGGTGCCGGTCGGCGGGGCCGACGACTGGTCGGTGACGGATCCGATCCCCGGCTTCGGCTACGCGGTGCCCAACCGGGTGCTGCAGCTGCTGGAGCCGTTCAAGCTGCCGCCGGGGGTGGCGTAGATGCCGACGACCTCGCGCGTGCCCGACGCGGTCGACGCGCTGGTGGCCATCGTCGTCGGCCTTGCCCTGGACGGCGTGCGGGTCGTCGACGGGCCGGACGCGGTTAACGCCACCGAACGGCACCGCGTTCACATCGGCTGGTCCCCGTCCTCCGAGTCGGCCGTGACCTTGCAACAGCAGTGGAACGCGGCGGGGGCCCGTACCCGCGACGAGGAGTTCTCCATCGCCTGCTTCGCCGAATCCCGCGGCGGCGACACGGACATGGCGTTCCGCCGGCGCAAGGTGTTCGAGATGGTCGCCGCCATCGAGCAGGCGCTACGCGCCACGAGCGACGCACCCGAGGCACCCACCCTGAACGGCACGGTGCTCTGGTCGGAGCTGACCGCCGGCGACCTGGTCCAGTCCCACGCGGAGGGCGCGATCGCAGGCCTGTCCTTCACGATCGCCTGCCGCGCCCGCATCTGACCCACCCCTACCCGAGGAGTACAGCCATGGCGCGTGTGCGCTACCTGGGGCCCGAGCAGGTCACCGTGCCCGAGCTGGGCCGGACCATCGAGCCCGACGAGATCGTCGAGGTACCCGACGACCGGTTCGAGGGCTACGCCTGCCAGCCCTCGAACTGGGAGGTCATCGAGGAGCCGAGGGCCGCAGAGCCCGAGCCGCTCCCGCCGCTGAAGAAGATCGCGGCCAAGCCGCAGAAGACGGAGGGCTGATCCATGGCGATCGGATCGGGCCTCGGCGCCCAGCTCGGCATCGCGGCCGAGACCACCTACGGCACGTTCGTCGCGCCGGCGAAGTTCATCGAGTTCACCAAGGAGAGCCTCGCTCTCAAGAAGACCACCGCTCAGTCGGCCGGCATCGCGGCGGGGCGTCTGCTCCCGCTGTCGTCCCGGCGTGTGCTGACCCGCCGTGAGGGTGCGGGCTCCATCGAGATGGAGGTCACCAACAAGAACATGGGCCTCCTGCTCCAGGCGCTCATGGGCACGACGGTGACACCCGTCCAGCAGGTGGCGACGACCGCCTATCTCCAGACCCACACCCTGGCCAGCACCGCGGGCAAGAGCCTGACAATCCAGAAGGGTGTCCCGCTCACGACGGGCGTCGTCACCGACAAGACGTTCCTCGGCTGCAAGATCACGTCGGGTGAGTTCTCCTGCGGTGTGGGCGAGATGCTCACCGCGTCGTTCGAGGTGGACGCGAAGGACTGCGACGAGGCCCAGACCCTGGCCACCGCCAGCTACAGCAACATGTCGCCGTTCAACTTCATGCAGCTGGCGGTCAAGGCTGGCACCTACAGCTCAGAGACCGCCCTCGACGGGATCCGCAAGGTGTCCTGCAAGATCGAGCGGCCGCAGGACGTCGAGCGTTTCTACGCCGGGCAGGCCGGGCTGAAGAAGGAGCCCGTCGAGAACGACCAGGTGAAGATCTCCGGCACGCTGGAGACCGACTACGTCGGGACCACCTTGGACGACCTCCACACCAGCGACGCCGCGACGTCTCTGGTCCTGGAGTTCATCGGCCCCATCATCGCCTCGACCTACGCGGAGACGTTCCGGATCACGCTGCCCGCGGTCCGCCTGGACGAGGGCCCGCCGGTCGTCGACGGGTTCGGCGTCGTCAAGCCGAGCTTCACCTACGTCGGCCTGTACGACGGCACCAACCAGCCGAAGATCGAGTACATCTCGACCGACGTGACGCTGTGAGTCTGCGGTGCGCGATGTACGGCTGACCAACACCGGCAGCCTGCTGGAGCTGTCGCGGCGCCTGCGCGCTGCCGGTGGGGAGAACATCCGCCAGTCCATGCACCGCCGCATCCGGCGCGCGGCCGAGCCGCTGAAGGACGACCTCCAGAGCAGCATCCGCAGCCTGGACATCCGCTCGCGCGGCCGGGGCCAGGGCAAGCGGGGCGGGCCCTCGCCGACCACCCGGCCGCTGCGCGCGACGATCGCCGACGCCATCCGGATCAGCGTCCGCACCGGGGCCAGCCCGGGCGCCCGCGTCTGGGTCGACAAAGGCCGACTGCCGCCAGACCTGAGGAACATGCCGACGGTCCTCAACGAGGGCCGCGTCCGGCACCCCGTGTTCGGCAACCGGCGCCGGTGGACCGAGCAGAACGCCACCCCGCTGTGGTGGGACAACACCGTGCGCCGCCACACCCCCCGTATGGAACGAGAGGTCGCGCGCGTCCTGGACGACGTCCGGCGCCGCCTCGAATAGGAGCATCCGTGATCATCATCTACGCGCCCGCCGACGGGGCCGAGCAGCACTTCGACGCTGGGCCGGGCAAGCTGCGCGCCTCCGAGATCCAGATCATCGAGCGCACCGCAGACGGACGCTGGAACGAGATCAAGTCGGCGATGGGACAGGGTGACATCAACGCCATGCGCACCGTCGCCTACGTCCTGAAGAAGCGGGCCGAGCCGTCCCTGCGCCTGGCTCAGTTCGACCCGTTCGAGGGCGAGCTGCGGGTGCGCCTCGACAGGCCGGAGACCGAGGCGTTCGCCGAGCAGCTCTTCGAGAAGTACCAGGGGACGCCGGATCTTGAGGACGCGTTCGAAGAGCTGCGCGACGCCACGTTCGACCGTGAGTACGCGGAGACTGCGATCGCCGCCGTGACGGCCCCAAAAGTCCAGGCCCCCGCCGAGCCCGCACCGGAGCCGGAGACGGGGCCGATGGAGGAGAGCGCTCCTTCACTGACCGGGTCCTGACCTACCTGCCGCTGTTCGGCCTCTACCTCCACTGGCCGCCCGACGTCGTCGACGCGCTCACCGAGGAGCGCTTCGACTACTTCGCCGCCTGGATCGACCGACACGAAGCCGCACTACGGCAGCAGGGGGGTGAGTGATGGCGCAGCACCTGCGGTTCGTCCTCGACGGCGACGACCACCTGTCCCCAGTCCTGAACGGGGCCGGAGACGCATCGGCCCGGCTGCACCGTCGTCTCAACGACGACATGAACAACAACGGCCAGGCCGTCCGCCGCTTCACGCAGGACGCCAACGGCCGGCTGCGCGACCTGCAAGGCCGGTTCGTGTCGGCGGCCGACGCCCAGCGGATGATGGGCGACGGCACGCCCATGCTGATCCGCCGCCTGGGCGACCTCGGCGACGCAGGCGGGGATGCCGCTGGCGCGCTCGGCAAGGGCGGCGGCGGGCTCGGCGGCGCCATGATGGGCGTCGCCGCGATCGTCGGTCTCTCTCTGCTGCCCGCCCTCGGCGCGCTGGTGCCCATGGCGGCCGGGGCCGGGCTGGCGATGGGCACGCTGAAGCTCGGCTTCGCCGGCGTCACCGACGCCCTCGAGGCCCAGACGAAGGGCCAGAAGGAGTACGCGGCAGCACTGAAGAAGCTGCCCGCTCCGGCACGGGAATTCGTCAAAGAGCTGGTCTCGCTGAAGAAGGAGGCCAGCGGGTTCGGCAAGCAGATCCAGGCCGCGATGCTGCCCGGATTCACCAAGGCGCTGAAGGACGCGGCGCCCCTGGTGAAGATCGTGGGGCAGGGGATGACCGACCTCGGCGGCGCGTTCGGCAAGGCGGCCGAGGGCGCGGGCCGCATGTTCAAGAACGGCCAGTTCCAGAAGGACCTCAAGGACAACCTCGACATGGGCCGCCTGTTCGTCGGCGACATGCTGTCGGGGCTCGGTCGACTCGGCCGCTCGTTCCTGGACTTCGGCGCCGCCTCGCGGCCGACGCTGACCGTGCTGTCGGGCGGGATCCGGGACCTGCTCGGTGTCGGCCTGCCCGGCATGTTCGACGGGCTGAAGATCGGCATCGACGGATCGTCGAAGTTCCTCGCCGGGTTCTTCAGCATGCTCAACAACCTGCTTCCCGCCCTCGGCCGGTTCTCCGGTGAAGTCGCCCGTACCTTCGGCCCGCTGCTCGGGCAGATGTTCACCGGCCTGGGCGTTCAGGGCGCCGGGGCGCTGGACATGCTCGGCAACGTCGTCAAGGGCTTGCTGCCGGTCTTCAAGGACCTGGGCTACGGCGTGAAGTCCGTGATCGACCTGACGCGGATCATCGGCCCCACGATGGCCGACGTCGGAAGCGCAATCGTGGGCACGCTGCTGCCGTCGTTCTCCCAGCTCGACCAGGCCAAGGGGCCGCTGCAACGACTGAGCGACGCCATCCGGAACAACAAGGGCGCGATCCTCGAGGGCGCCAGAGTCTTCGGTACCGCGATCCTGGAGATGACCGGGTTCGCGATCCAGGCCGCGCCGACCATCATCCGCGCATTCGGGTTCATCTCCTCCGGGATCCTCGACGTCGCGAACGTGGCAGTGAGCGCGGCGGCCAAGGCGTTCGGCTGGATTCCCGGGATCGGCGGCAAGATCACGGCCGCGAACGCCGAGTTCGACCGGTTCCGCGAGAGCTACGCATCGACGCTGGACTCGGCGGCCGCGAAGGCGGATGCGTTCGCGGCGTCGTCCGCGCCGAAGTTGGCGGCGGGTCAGCTGCGCCTGAACATCAACAACTGGACCGAGCAGCTGGCCACGGCCAAGGCCAAGCTGAAGACGGTCCCGGCCAGCAAGCAGGCCGCGCTGAAGGCAACCATCGCCGACCTCACGGCCAAGGTTGCCGAGGCGAACCGGCAGCTGAGCAGCCTCGACGGCAAGAGCGCGACGGTCACGATCGCCACCTACTACCAGACATACGGCGCCAAGCCTCCGCTGGCTTCGGCCGGTCGCCTGGCCGCAGGCGGCCCGGTCGGATCGCCAAGCGGTGGCGGTGCGATCCGCGGCCCGGGGACGGGGACGTCGGACAGCATCCCGATCATGGCCTCGAACGGCGAGTACATGATCAATGCCCGGTCGACGGCCAAGTACCGGCCCCTGGTCGAGGCCATCAACAACGACACGCTGGGCACCGGCGTCGGCATGCCCGGCGCGGGTGCCGCGGTCGCGGCCGGCCTGGCCGCCGGGATGACCGGTTCGGCGGGCATGGTCGGCGGCGCCGCCCGGCTGATGGCGGCCGCCGTCACGGCCGGGGTGAAGGACGAGCTCCAGATCGCCTCCCCGTCGAAGAAGATGACGGCGCTGGCCAAGGACATCGGCAAGGGCCTGATCGCCGGGCTGACGGCGAGCAGGGAGAAGATCGCGTCCACGGCCAAGGACTTGGCCGCCGACATCCGCACGGCGTTCTCCGGAAAGAAGGAAGCCGGCCTCCTCCGGGCAGTCGACGCCCAGACGAAGAAGCTGCTGGGCATGGCGGCCGCACGCGACAAGCTGGCCACCTCGATCACCGCGGCGAGGCAGTTCGCGTCGACCGTCACCCAGTCCGCTCGGGACAACGCGGGCCTGTCCAACCTGGGCATGGACGCCGACCAGGTCACGGCCGGCGGCATCAAGGCCGGCCTCGCGACGAAGCTGGCGAACATCCGCCAGTTCACCAGCTACATCCAGATCCTCGCGAAGAAGGGCCTCAACAAGGGACTGCTCCAGCAGATCCTCAACATGGGCCCCGAGCAGGGCTTCGCCTACGCGTCCGCCCTGGTCGGCGCGGACAAGGCCACGTTCAGCGCCATCAACTCGCTCCAGACTCAGCTGCGGTCGTCGACCGACACGCTCGGCCGGACCGGCGCGGACCTGATGTACGACAGCGGCAAACAGGCCGGGAAGGGATTCCTGGCCGGGCTCGCCGCGCAGCAGAAAGACATCGAGAAGCTGATGCTCGGCATCGCCAAGGGGATGCAGGCCAGCATCAAGAAGGCACTCGGCATCAAGAGCCCCAGCCGGGTGATGGCGCAGCTCGGCGCCTACTCCACGCAGGGCCTGGCCGTCGGCCTGGTCGAGGGGGTGCCGGTCCTGGACCGCGCGCTGGGGACGGTGGCCGGGCGGTTCGCCGGCACTCAGCCGGTGCTGGGCAGGGCCGCCGCGGCCGCGGGCGGCGGCGGGAACCTGACGGTGCACCTGACGGTGAACGGGGCCAGCGATCCACAGGCCACGGTGCGCGAGGTCGAGAAGCTGCTGAACAAGTACAAGCGCGGCCGCGGCGGCGCGGCCTACGGGTTCGGCTGACGAAGGGGAGACGATCGTGCCGTTGCTGGTGGAGATGGGCTGGGGCGGGCTGGTCCAGTACCCATGGACGATCACGTGGACGGACATCACCACGTTCGCCGACGTGCAGCAGCAGGGGGTGGCCGTCACCCGGGGTGCGTCCGACGAGCTGTCGGATACGCAGCCGGGGACGGCCACCCTGTGGCTGGACAACTCCGACGGCCGGTTCACCCCCGGCAATTCGGGGTCGCCGTACTGGCCGTTCGTGCGGCGCAACGCGCCGATCCGGGTGGCGGTCGCGGTCATGCCGACGGTGTCCGGGTCGGCGCCCTACCCGCTCGCGCAGTTGGGCGATGACTTCGACGACGGGCGGATCAACTCGACGCTGTGGCCGACGGCGACGGGCAGTCCGACGGAGACGGCGACGGGGCGGCTCCGCATCCCGCTCGCCCCTGGGGTGGACACGAACTTCACGTCGGCCCGGCAGTGGACGCTGGTCGGCTCCAAGCTGACGGCGAAGCTCACGACGGTGCCGGCCGCGAACGGATCGTCGAACTGCGCCGCCTCGATGTGGGTGCTGTCGACAACGTCCGGGACCCGGATCGGCTGGCGCTACGACGCGCTGACCGGTGTCCTCGCCGCCATGTCGCAGGTGGGATTCGCGGACGGCACCCCCACCAACCTCACCTACAGCGCCATCGACCACGCCTGGCTGCGGGTGCGGGAGTCCGGCGGCAACGTCTACTGGGAGACGTCCGACGACGGCGCGTACTGGACGGTCCGGCGGACCCTGGCCACCCCGGCCTGGGTCACCTCGCAGACCGTGGCCGCGGACTTCCCCACCACCCGCACCGGCGGCAGCAGCGGCTTCGTTGAGTGGGACCTGGTCGGCGCCGAGGTGCGGCCCCGCTTCTGGGGTGTCGTCAACGAGTTCCCCGTCAGCTGGCGCGGCCTCGCTTCACAGACCCGGATCTCGTGCACCGACCTGTTCAAGTGGCTCAACCGCCGGCCACTGCTCAAGTCGATGCTGGCCGAGGAGATCCTCCACCAGTCCGTGCCCAGCGTGACCACCGCGCTCGGCGCCTACTACCCGCTCACCGAACCGTCCGAGTCCCTGTCCGCCGGCGACATCTCCGGCTCCGGCTCCGGGTCGCTCGCCGTCACCCAGGTCGGCGCCGGCGGCACGCTCGACTTCGGCACCGACGGCCTGGCCGAGACCGGCGACACCTGCGTCACCTTCACCCCCGCCAGCACCAGCGCGGGCAAGTATCTCGTCGGCGACCTCGGCGCCGCGTTCCAGACGAACAGCGGACCCTACGTCACCAGCATCGACTTCTGGATCAAGACGACGACGACCAGCCGGGCGATCCTCGGCATGTACGAGCCGTCCCTCGACCACCAGGTGGTGCTTGCCCTCGACGCCTCCGGCCAGCTGACCGTGGAGTACACCGACAGCGGCGGCACGCTGACGGTGTACAACTCGCTGCGCACGCTGAACGACGGCTCGTGGCATCACATTCTGTGGGACGGCAACCTCTCCACCCGGCTCTACATCGACGGCGTCGCCGGGCCGGTCTCCGTCCTCACCCCGGCCATGTCCGGGCTGCGCTTCCTGCACGTCGGCGGCTACCGCGGGGCCAGGATGTTCGTCGGGCAGATCGCCCACGTCGCGGTCACGTTCAGCACCGGCAGCATCGGCGCCACCCTGTCCCCGCTGCGCTGGTCGGCGGCCACGACGGGGTTCTCCGGGGAGGACGCCGACGCCCGCGTCACCCGCCTGGCCCGGTACGCCGACCTCAGCTCGGTGACGATCTGGGGCAGCACCTTCGACCCGATCGCCTCGCAGGGCCCGGGCGGCTCGGCGGTCGTGGCCCGGATGCGGGAGGTCGAAGCCACCGAGTCCGCCCGCCTGTTCGCCGAGCGGGACTATTACGGCCTCGCGTTCCAGTCCCGTGACCTGCGCTACAACCCCGACCCGGCATCCGAAGTGTTCACGATCGCCTACGCAGATCTGGAGACGCCCGACGTCCAGCTGGCCGACGACGACCAGAAGCTCGTCAACTCCCTCGAGGCGTCCCGGCCGGGCGGCGCCACCCAGCGAGTGACCGCGCCCGCCAGCATCCTGGCGTTCGGGGTGTACGACCCGGGCGTCCTGAACATCCTCAAGACCTCCGACAACAGCGTGCTGGACGCCGCGTACTGGCGGGTGTCCCGCTATGCGAACCCCGACCCGGAGCTGCGCGAGGTTCCGATCCAGGCGTACTCGATGTCTACCTACCTCGACATCCTCGACGCCGACATCAGCTCGTACTTCTCTGTCACCGGCATGCCGTCGCAGGCGCCGGCCTCGTCGATGCGCGTCACCGTCGAGGGCTACACGGAGACCATCAGGCACGCCGAGCACCTGATCCAGTTCCACACCAGCGCCTCTGTCACGGACTCCGTGTGGGTGCTGGACGACCCCACGTACTCCGTCCTCGGATCGACTACCCGCCTCGCCTACTAGGAGCCCCCGTGCCCATCGCCATCGTGCGAGCAGAGACGTTTTATCTGCCCCCCACGAGCCAGCCCAAGGACGCCTGGAAAGACGTGCCTGCGGCCGAGCTGGTCTGGAAATGGATCGAGGCCCGTATGGGCCGCCGCGTCACCCCGCCCGAGGGCGATGCCGACCAGTCCCCGTACTGGGCGCGCATCAACCAGAACCGTTGGGTCGCCGACTGCATCTGTGGCAGCGCCCAGGTCGTCAGCCCCACCGACCAGCGGTACGCGTGCACCGAGTGCGGATGGGGCTGGGTCGTCGTGATCTTCCCCAGCGACCCGGCCGCCGTGGAGGCCAGTCTTCTGCCGAAGGCTCCGTTCCTGCGGACCTGGTGGAACCCGCTGGACCCGCGCAACCCCGACGTCCCGGTCGTCGGTGACCCGGGCGGTGGCGTGTGACCTTCGCTCCCCGCACCTGGGTCGTCGGCGAGGTCGTCTCCGCCGCCCTGATGAATCAGGAGATCCGCGACCAGCTCAACTCGATGTTCGATCCGTGGACCACGTACACACCAACGTGGACCGCATCGTCCAACCCGGCCATCGGCAACGGCTCCCTGACCGGCAGGTACATCAAGATCGGGCGCAGGTGCCTGGTCTCCATCAAGCTCACGATGGGCTCGACCACTACCTACGGATCCGGCGGCTACAGCTTCGGCCTCCCGTTCACGGCGGCCGCCGGCGTCGACTACCTCGGCACCGCCCGGCTGGTCGCGGCCAACGCCTGGAACGGGCAGGTAGTCATGTCCGCCAGCTCGGCCGCGTTCAACTGCACGTTCCCCGCGTCGAGTACGGACACCCGGTCGGCGACGCTCGCCGCCACCGTGCCCGAGACCCTCGCCAACACGCATGTCGTCAGGGCGCAGGTCGAGTACCAGACCGCCAGCTGACCGCCCACCAACCTGCCGCCCCGAGCCGATGGCCGGGGCGTTCGTCATGTCTGGAGCACCATGTCCAATCCCCTCACCGCAGCCGCGGTCCTCTCCGCCCTCAGAGCCGAGGGCGTGACCGTCGTCGAGGTCGGCGACTGGCGCACCCACAACCGGGAAGGCCACGGCGCGTGGGGCCCGGTCAACGGCGTCGTCGTCCATCACACCGTCACCTCTGGCACGGCCAACTCGGTGGCCATCTGCCGCGACGGGTACGCGGGCCTGCCCGGCCCGCTGTGCCACGGCGTGATCGACAAGCAGGGCACGGTGCATCTCGTCGGCTGGGGCCGCACCAACCACGCGGGCTCCGGCGACGGTGACGTCCTCCAGGCGGTCATCGCCGAGCGCGCCACGCTGCCGGCGCCGAACGAGAACGACACCGACGGCAACGTCCACTTCTACGGCTTCGAGTGCATCAACCTCGGCGACGGCATCGACCCCTGGCCCGCCGTCCAGCTCGAGGCCATGGTCCGCGCGTCGGCCGCACTCTGCCGGGCGCACGGCTGGTCTGCCGCCTCCGTGATCGGACACAAGGAGTGGACGAACACGAAGACCGACCCCCGCGGCTTCGCGATGGCGGACTTCCGCGCCAGGGTCGCCGCGCGCCTGGCCAAGGCCCCCAGCACCACCCCGGCGCCCGCCCCTTCGACCCCGACCGCACCCGCCCAGGAGGCTGACGTGGCTGCCGCCCCAATGATGCTGTCCGAGTCGAACCCCACCGACGCCGAGCTGCCGTCGGGCGAGTGGGTAGGTCTGGCGTTCGCGGACCCGGTCGTCCACTCCGGGCCGCGTCTGCACCAGACCCTGGTGCACGTCACCCTCGCCGAGGACACCCCGGCCAGCGCTGCGGTCGAGGGCCGCTTCTACCTGACCGACACGGCGGGCAGGAACCCGTCTGCCTACCAGGTAGTGGGCCCCCGCTACGGCGGTGGCGGCCACCAGTTTTCCCTGTCCGGCACCGTCCCGGCGGGCAAGCACCTGCGGTTCCAACTGCGCGTGACGACCCTCGACGGCGGCCCGGTGAACCTGCTGCACCGCACCGCGTCCGGCCCCTACTGGGCCACCTCCTGACCCACCCCCCGACCCCACCCACGGAAGGACAACACGTGTCTGAGATCCAGCTGCCCCAGGCAGAGACCGTCATCAAGACCGCGGCGACGTATGCGAGAGACCTCGCCGAGCGGACCCTGGCGACGGCCGTCGTCGCGGCCGGCGGCGTGGCTGTTGCGGCCGGGCCCGCCGACATGTTCCACGCCTCGTTCTGGGAGACGATGGCCGCGGCCGGGATCGCCGCCGGCGGCACCCTGCTGAAGGGCATGATCGCCCGAGCGTTCGGCACGAAGAACTCGGCGTCCCTGGCCAAGGGCGTCTGATGCGCGCGGCGGTCCGGCGGCTCACCCGACGTCTGGGCCGCCGCGGCGCTCTGCTCACCCTCAAGGGCACGATCGCCACCCTGTACGGATACGGCCAGCTGATCGAGCCGCTCCGAGATCGGCGCGGCCTGTGCCTGCTCCTGAGGTGGGTGCCCCTCGAGGCGTGGGCCACGGCGTGGATCGTGGCCGGGCTGACCGCCCTGCTCTGTGCCTGGCTGCCGCAGGGCCGCGACTGGCCCGGCTTCCTCGCCGTCTGGGCGATCACCGCCCCGTGGTCGATGGCGTACCTGGTGGCGTGGTGGCCGCTCGGCGAATATCCCAGAGGGTGGGTCGCAGCCTTGATCTTCGGCGCGTTCGGTGCGGTGTGCCTGGTGGCGATCGGCTGGGACGAACCGCCGCGCGCGAGAACGGAGCCCACGGATGGGCGCTGAGATGCTGACCGCACTGTCCGCGCTGGCCGTCGCCACGGTGACCGCTGGAGGCATGGTCCTCACGGCCATCGTCGGCCGGCGGCCGCCGCGCGGGCAGCAGCGGCGGGACGACTTCACCACGATCGTCGGCGAACTACGCACGAGCCTCGGCGAGGTGAAGTCGGAGCTGGCCGAGCAGAAGGCACAGTCCGAGCGGGACCGGTCACGGATCGGCGCGCAGGACTTCGCGCTGCGCTACGTCGCTGGCTGGTGTCGGACGCTGGTCGGTTACATGCGGGATCAGCGGCTGGAGCCGCCGCCCCCACCGCAGCCCGTGCCGGACGAGGTGCGTCCCTACCTGCACGACCTGAACACCTGACAGCGGCCCCGCTCTCCTCCGGGAGGGCGGGGCCGCTTTCGTGCGTCCGGGAACCTACTCCGGGGGCCGGTTGTAGCTGTCCAGCACGGCCTTCGTTGTCGACGCGTCCATCAGCCGCAGCTCCCACGGCCCCGTGTTCACGTCGAACTCCTTCCCGAACCCGACCCACTTCCCGGCCATCCGCCGGCCCGTCGGCTCGACCAACATCTGTAGCGCCCCGAAGTAGCGGGCCCCGCGGTAGTAGCCCTCGGCGGCCGTCTGCTCGGTCCACGTCCCAGTCACCGTGCTGCCGTCGACCTGAAGGTCGAGGGTCAGCGGACTGTCCGGGTTGAGGGATCCGTTCGGCAGACTCCGGCCGGTGAGCCGGTTGCCGTGCTGAAGCAGCACCACGAAGTGCTTACCCGTGAACACCTGGTCGTCCCGCCCACTGGACACGAACTCGTATGTGCTCAGCCACACGCCCGAGTAGTTCCCGCGCGGTGCGGCCTGCGGTGTCGGAGACCCGGCCGCGACGGGGATACCGACGGGTGAGCCTTGGAGGTCGTGGCCGCCGTGCCCGTCCTCGGAGATCCGCACCAGGGCCGGGGCGGGGAAGCCGAGCGCTTCTATGGGCAGGCCTGTGACGGCCTCCAGGGCGCGCGCGTAGACCGGCCGGGGTGCGACGGTCGTGCCGCTCTCCCACCGCTGTACGAGCCGCTTGGAGGCGTCGTTCGGGGAGCCGGTGCGATGCCCGGCATCGCGGATGGCGCGGGCGAATTCGTCCTGACTCAGAAGCAGCCCCATACGGACCGCCCGGAGGGTGCTGTTCGGCGTGCTCATGCAGATCACGGTAGCCCTCACACCCGGAAAATGACACCGGAATGACGTCCCACTGGACGCCGACATGACGCCTCTGACGTCGTCGCGGCACATGCCGCATCAGGACGACGGTAGCCGGAAGCAGAAAGCCCCGGCGACCGCGCGAACGGCCCCGGAGCGTGGCCAACCTGAGAGAGCAGGTCGACGTGCCGAACGCTACAGCGCAGCCTCCACCGGCGGCAGAGCATCCCCCGGCCGATCCGCCAGACATCGCCACCATGCGGGAGACCGCGCGGATCCTGCTCGACCCCGACGCCGTCGCCCTCGCCCCGGCCGGGCCCGAGTTGGACACGCTGACGCTGGCCACACGCGGGCACCTCGAGCTGCTGATCCCCGACGTAGAGCAGGCGGCCAGCCGACTGAAGCGCGACAGCATCCCCCGCTACTGCGCGCTCGCCTGCCTCGGGGAGGCGCGCGGAAAGCTGCGAGCCGAGCCCAGCCGCGCACCCGGCGGCGCCCTCGTCTACGCCCGGAAGCTGGCCCGCGTCCTCGGCGCCCTCTGCGACCACTACGAGACGCTCAGCCGGAGCTGAGACCCAGACTCCTGCCGCGGCCTGCGCTACGGCGCGCCGACAGCAGGAACGCCCGGGCCGTATCCCGCGAAGAACCCGGCCCGGGCGCCAGTCCCCATCCGCAACCAGCGAAGGAGACGCACGTGACCATACCGCCGGGACCCATGCCCGACCCGGGACCCATGCCCGCGCTCGCCCGCATGCTCATCACCGACGAACAGTTCGCCGGCTGCCGCAACACCGTGATGGACGGCAACCCGGACATGGCCGAAGAGATGGCCAGCCGGATCGTCGAGGAGGGCCTCAAGTTCGTGGCCGCATGCTCCCGCAACCCGGGCGTCGGCCTCGCCCCGTCGCGGATCGTGGACGAGGGCTGGCACGCCCTCATCCTCCACACCGCCACCTACGCCGACCTCTGCCAGCGGCTCGGCGGCGCCTTCGTGCACCACTTCCCCGGGTGGGATCCGACGAACTACGACCCGCCGATCCTCGACCGGACCCGCGAGAAGATCACCGAACTCGGGTGGGAGGCGGACCCGCAGCTGTGGGGGCCGCCGTCCGACGAGACGCTCGCGTCCGTGGCGGCGAAGTGCCAGCACTCCGGGGACTGCACCATCGTCATCACGAAGCCGAAGCCCGGCGGCGTGGTCTAGCCTCCCTGCTGAAGGGAGGCCGCATGTCCGAGTGGATCGACCCGCGGTACGCGGAAGTGGTGGCGGCGTGGAAGCGCACGCAGCAGCCTCAGTCCCGTGACCCGCAGCCGCAGCCCAAGCGGGGCTTCATCGTCCCGCCCAAGGGGTGACGCACTACCAGCAGCAGCTCGCCCGCCCTCGTACCCCAGGCGTCATGAGGGCGGGCGGAAACGCGGCCCCGCCGGCATCCCGTTGCCGACCGGGGCCGCACCCATGCCCAACCTTGGAATCCAAGGTACGAGCCGAAGCCCTCGAACCGCTCCACATAACCGCAGGTCAGAGGGTGCTTTCTGCGGCCACAGGCGGTTCTCCCAGCATGATCCTTTTAGTGGTGTCGTAGTCATAGATTGGGGTTGCCGGTGCCGGTGCCGCCGCTGACCAGGAAGGACAGCCGCGCCCGCATCAGGGCCCGCAGCACCGCGTCCCCGCCCGGTGGCACCGTGCCCGCGGCCACCAGTTCGCCGAGCGTGAAGGCTCGGGGCCGTACGACGCGCAGCGACAGACAGGTGCAGCCGACGGCGACCGGGGGCAGCACCGCGTGCAGTCGCGTCCCGTCGGGCAGCCGGGCGTCGGTCCAGGGGCGGGCGTCGTCCAGGCGCCGTCCGGCCACGGCGGCGAGTCGTTGCGCGAGGCGCCGTACGGCCGCCGCGTCCGGGAAGGAGACGCCGGTCAGCTCCAGGCCGCCGCCCCGGTCGACCCAGACCCGGTCCGGGGCGGACACCAGTACGTCGGTCACCCTGGGGTCGGTGAGCAGTGGCTCCAGAGGCCCGCTGCCGATCAGCTCGGACCGCAGGTGCTCGGCCGCGCCGAGGACCTCCGCGTCCCCGAGGACCCGCCCCTGTTCGCGCAGTGCCTGCGCCACGCGCGCGGGTGTCGGTTCGGCGCCGCTGTCGGCGAGCCACTGCCGTACGCCGTCGAGCAGCGTCCCGGTACCTGTCACGTGTTCGAGTTCGGGCGGCGTGCTCATGCGCCACCCGCCTCGGTGAGCGCGCGCTCCCAGAACTCCTTGCAGAAGCGGGCGAGCGGCCCCCGCGCGGTCGCGCCGGGTGGCGCCTTGCCGCCGTCCGGGCGCAGCAGCCCCGACTCGACGGGCACCTCGCCGGCCAGCGGCAGGCCGAGCAGTCGGGCCACTTCGCTGTCGTCGAGTCCGGGCGCGTAGGGGCCGCGCACCGCCACCCGCAGGTCGCGCAGCACCATGCCGACGGCGGATGCCACGCGCTTGCCCGCCGCGACGGCGCGCAGTTCGGCGGGGACCACGAGGAGTCCGAGGTCGAGCTGGGCGAGGATCTCGGCAACGCCGTCGTCGATGCGGCGCGGGAGGTCGACGACGACCGTGCCGCCCCGGCGCCGGGCCGCGGCCAGCACCGCGCGTACGGCCTGGGGCGCGATGGCTACGCAGTCGCCCCGGTCCCAGCTGAGCACCCGCAGCGAGTGCAGCCTGGGCAGCGACTCCTCCAGCGCGCTGCCGCCGACCCGCCCGCGCGAGGCTGCGAACGCGGGCCAGCGCAGGCCTTCCGTGCTCTCGCCGCCGAGGAGGACGTCGAGTCCGCCGCCCAGTGGATCAGCGTCGACCAGAAGGGTGCGCAGCCCTTCTCGCGCGGAGGTGACGGCGAGGGCGCACGCGAGCGTGGACGCTCCGGCGCCGCCGCGTCCGCCGATGACGCCGACGGTGAGGGCGGGCCGTCCGACGCCCTCGGCGACGTCGGCGATGCGGTCGACCAGCCATTGTTCGCCGTCGGGCAGCATCAGGACGTGGTCGGCGCCGATCTCCACGGCGCGCTGCCACACCCCGGGGTCGTCCTGATCGCGGCCGACGAGTACCACTCCGCGTCTGCGGGCGGCCCCGCGGACACGGCGTGCCGCGTCGTCGCCGACCAGGACGAGCGGCGCGGCCTCCCAGCTGCCCCGGCGTTCCGGCACCGAGTGGTGCACCTCCGGAGTGGCGCCGGCGGCGGCGCACAGGCGCAGCAGATCGTCGAGGAGTTCCGTGTCCTCCGTGACGATCAGTGGCTTGCCCGGTTCGCCTCCGACGGTGGGCGGCGGGTCGTGTGTGACGGCTCCGGTCACGTTTTCCATCCCCCTTCACTGCGGGGCGCGCAGTCGCTGCGGTCCCGCGATTCCCGAACGTGTGAAGAACCGGCAGCCGGTCTCCATATGAACGGCCGCCAGAATCCGGCCGAACGCCCCCGGCAAACGGAACCGGCCATGTGAAGCCGGCCCGGTGCGAACGCGTCGGAATCACCGTGCAGCGAAGCCGGAAATCGTGTTGATCTTGGTGGAAAACTGTGGACGAGCAGATGGTTGTGAATATCGCCGTCACCCATACCGGTGAGCCCCACACCATCTGCTGTGCGACTTCCGCAGAGGAGTCCGACGACTACGCACAGTGACGGAGGGCGGGCAAGAAAAAGAGGCGGCCGCAGCCGCCTCGGTGCGGCACAGCGGCCGCGTGCAGAACTGGAAAACCCACCCGGACATGCGACGACCCCCGCCGGGGGGGAGAGCGGGGGTCGCCTTCACGGCCGACTCGGGGGGGGAGGAGTCGGACCGCGTTAGCACGGTCGCGAACGATCCGTGACTTCCATGGTGTACCCGAGAGCCTTCTCAGGCAAACCCACGCGCCAACCTTACGCCGAATGAGCTGCCCCTATGCTCATGCTTGTGGAAAACCACTCCTTGCCCCGCACAGCGGCCTTCTTTGACCTGGACAAGACGGTCATTGCGAAGTCGAGCACGCTCACCTTCAGCAAGTCCTTCTACCAAGGCGGTCTGATCAACCGCAGGGCGGCCCTGCGGACCGCATACGCCCAGTTCGTCTTCCTCGTCGGCGGTATGGACCACGACCAGATGGAGCGGACCCGCGAGTACCTGTCCGCCCTCGTGCGCGGCTGGAACGTCCAACAGGTGAAGGAGATCGTGGCCGAGACCCTTCACGACCTGATCGACCCGCTGATCTACGACGAGGCGGCCTCGCTGATCGAGGAGCACCACACGGCCGGCCGTGACGTCGTGATCGTGTCCACGTCGGGCGCCGAGGTGGTCGAGCCGATCGGCGAGCTGCTCGGCGCGGACCGCGTGGTCGCCACCCGCATGGTCGTGGGCGAGGACGGCTGCTTCACCGGCGAGGTGGAGTACTACGCCTACGGGCCGACGAAGGCGGAGGCGGTCAAGGAGCTGGCCGAGTCCGAGGGGTACGACCTCTCGCGCTGCTACGCGTACAGCGACTCGGCGACCGACCTGCCGATGCTGAAGGCGGTCGGGCACCCGCACGCCGTGAACCCGGACCGGGCCCTGCGGCGCGAGGCCGTCGCGCGCGGGTGGCCGATTCTCGACTTCCACCGGCCGGTGCGCCTCAAGCAGCGGATTCCCTCGTTCTCCGTACCGCCCCGCCCCGCGCTCGTCGCGGCCGCGGCGATAGGAGCGGCGGCGGCCACCGCGGGCCTCGTCTGGTACGCGAACCGACGCCGGGCGGCGACCGTCTGACAGGCCGTTCCGCGCGCGGGACGGCCTGTCACCCTTCAGGGCCGTCCGTTTAAAACCCGTTTGGGAGCAAAAGCAAAGGAACTGGCGCCAGCACTTCCGCTTGTCCGGGTCCAGGAGTACAAAGGACTTAGCGGCCCGCGAGACCAAGGACATCCGAGAGGATCACCTTGATAACGCATTTGGCCCCACGGACCGCGCATGACCACTGGGCACCCACGCGACGTCGACCCGTCGAATACGGGCCAGCCGCACCAGGTCACGGGCGAAGATCCCGGCCTGATGGGCAATATATCGAGGACGCTTGGTAACCGGGTGAGCATGCCAGCGGCGGTACGAGGACTCGTACCGCCGCAACCCTTTGTGAGGCCCCCGCGAGGGGCTTTCCCGTGAGCCTCACGCGCGCGTGAGGCTCACGCCGCCCCGCGCTGAAGCGCCTCGCACACCGCCGTCGACTCGCGCGCGCCCAGCTCGACCGCCCTGCCACAGTGCGCGATCCAGGCCGCCATGCCGTCCGGTGTGCCGGAGACGTAGCCCTCCAAGGCCGCCAGGTAGGCCGCCCGCCCCAGCTCGGCGTGCCCCACCTCGGCCGGGCAGACCGACTTGGGGTCGAGGCCGCTGCCGATCAGCACGATGCGCTCGGCGGCGCGTGCCACCAGGCCGTTGTGCGAGGTGAACGGACGCAGGGCCAGCAGCTCGCCATGGACGACGGAGGCCGTCACCAGGGCGGGCGCGGAGCCTCCCGCGATGATCAGCTCGGACAGCCCCTCAAGACGGCCGGCCACCTCGGCGGCGCCCGGCAGCGGCAGCTCGATCAGCGGCTCGTCGACCGCCTCACCGGCCTGTCGCGGACGTCCGACCTCGTCGTCGCTGGTCGCCGCGGCCACCAGATGCAGCCGCGCCAGCACCCGCAGCGGGGACTGCCGCCAGATGGACAGCAACTGGCCCGCCTCGGCGGACAGCCGCAGAGCCGCGCCCATGACGCGCGCCTCGTCGTCGACGCCGAAGTCGGTGCGCCGACGCACCTCCTCCAGCGCCCAGTCCGCGCCGGAGAGGGCCGCCGAGCCGCGGGCCCCGCGCAGTGCGGCCTCGGAGGTGATCTCGGTGCTGCGGCGGCGCATGACACGGTGTCCGTAGACCCGGTCCACGGCCTTGCGCATGGTCTCCACGGACTCGGCCACACCGGGCAGGGAGCCCAGGGCCGCGAGCGGATCGGCGGACGCGCCTGTCGTACTCATGAGTACGACCCTACGCAACCAGCACCCGCACCCCACGAAGGAGTGGTCTTCTTCACGCGCGACTGCCACGCACAGCTATCACCGCACTACCCTTTGTGAACATGAAAATTGCTTTCGTCGGGAAGGGCGGCAGCGGCAAGACCACCCTGTCCTCCCTGTTCATCCGCCACCTGGTCGCCGACGGCGGACCTGTGATCGCGGTCGACGCGGACATCAACCAGCATCTGGGGCCCGCGCTCGGCCTCGACGAGGCGGAGGCCGCGGGGCTGCCGGCGATGGGTGACCGGCTGCCGTTGATCAAGGACTACCTGCGCGGCTCCAACCCACGCATCGCCTCCGCCGAGACGATGATCAAGACGACACCGCCCGGCGAGGGCTCCCGGTTGCTGCGGGTGCGCGAGAACAACCCGGTGTACGACGCCTGTGCCCGGCCGGTGGAACTCGACGGCGGCGCCGTCCGTTTGATGGTCACGGGCCCTTTCACGGACGCCGACCTGGGGGTCTCGTGCTACCACTCCAAGACGGGAGCGGTGGAACTGTGCCTGAACCACCTGGTGGACGGCCGTGACGAGTACGTCGTGGTCGACATGACCGCGGGCTCGGACTCCTTCGCCTCCGGCATGTTCACCCGCTTCGACATCACGTTCCTCGTCGCCGAGCCAACCCGGAAGGGGATCTCCGTCTATCGCCAGTACAAGGAGTACGCCCGCGACTTCGGCGTCGAGCTGAAGGTCGTCGGCAACAAGGTGCAGGGCCAGGACGACGTCGACTTCCTGCGCGCCGAGGTCGGGGACGACCTGCTCGTGACGGTCGGCCACTCGGACTGGGTGCGCGCCATGGAGAAGGGCCGGCCGCCACGGTTCGAGCTCCTGGAGGACACCAACCGTCAGGCCCTGCGCCTGCTGCGGACGACCGTCGACTCGGCGTTCGAAAAGCGGGACCGGGAGCGCTACACACGGCAGATGGTGCACTTCCACCTGAAGAACGCCGAGTCCTGGGGCAATGAACGGACCGGGGTCGACCTGGCCGCGCAGGTCGACCCCGGGTTCGTCCTCGGCGAAAGCCTCACGGCCTCCGTGTGACAGTTCCTGCGTGACGGCCGCCCTGGCCCCTACCGCCTGACCGCCGGAGCCCCGGGTACGCCCTTCGGGGCCGGGGCGGGGCTGACGGGCAGGAGGGACTCCCAGCCGTGCTTCGGGGACTCGCCGACTTCCAGCGTGCGCAGCCTGGCCAGGACCTTCGGGTCCTGGGCGTCCAGCCAGTCGGCGAGTTGCCGGAAGGACACGCAGCGCACGTCCGGCTTGTTGCAGACGTTCTCGACGACCTCCTCGACTGCGCGCATGTATGTGCCGCCGTTCCAGGACTCGAAGTGGTTGCCGATGATCAGCGGTGCGCGGTTGCCGTAGTAGGCCCGGTCGAACCCCTTCAGCAGGCCGTCACGCATCTGGTGGCCCCAGAACGCGCGCTTGTCGGGGTCGCCCTGCGTGGAGGTGCCGGACTGGTTGACCATGAAGTTGTAGTCCATGGTGAGCTGCTCGTAGGAGTGGCCGGGAAAGGGCACGAGCTGCATCGACAGGTCCCACAGGCCCTGCTTCTTGCCGGGCCACACCTGGTTGTTGACTCCGCTGGTGTCGTAGCGGAAGCCCAGCTCGCGGGCGGCCTTCATGAAGTTCTTCTGGCCCTCGAGGCAGGGGGTGCGGGCGCCGATGAGTTCCTTGTCGTAGTCGAAGGGCAACGGGGCCGCGTTCTTCATGCCGGTGTTGGTCTTCCAGGTCTTCACGAACTGCTTGGCCTGGTCGATCTCATCCTTCCACTCCTCGACCGACCACTCGCCGACGCCACCGTTCTTCCCGCAGAAGTGGCCGTTGAAGTGGGTGCCGATCTCGTTGCCCTCCAACCACGCCAGGCGCAGTTGCTTCGCGGTCTCGGCGATGCCCTGCTCGTCGTTGAAACCGATGTCCGAACGGCCCGGCGAGTGCTGCGGCGGCCTGTACAGGTCGGCCTTCTCCTCCGGCAGCATGTACACGCCGCTGAGGAAGTACGTCATCGTCGCGTTGTTGGCCTTGGACACCTGGCGGAAGTGGGAGAACAGCTTCTGGCTGTCCTCGCCTGCGCCGTCCCAGGAGAAGACCACGAACTGCGGCGGCTTCTGGCCCGGCTTCAGCCGTTCGGGGCGGGGCAGGTGGGGCTGCGCTCCGGTGTACGCGGTGGAGCCGTCGCCGATCAGGCGGACGACACTCTTGGGGGCCGGGACCGGCTTGACCTTCTGCGGGCCCGGCACTCCCTCCCCGGAGCCGTGGGAACCCCCGGTTCCCGTCGCGCAACCGGCGAGCGATGCGGCGACAACCGCGGCGACGACTGCGCCCGCGGCGATCCTCTGGGTGGCGGCCATCTTCCGCCCACCTTCTTCCTTCTCTCGGCCAACGCCGACGAGGGCGTTCTCTGGTGACGCGCCGGGACGAGCCGGCAGCGCCGTCAAGGTCGCACGGAGTCGAGAAGGAATTAATACGACAAGCCGATAAAAAGGCCACTTCACTCTCGGGGGTGATTACCTGCCCCATTTGCCGCAAAAATCCAGGCTTGGCCTTTACTCTGCATTACGATCTGTTTACCGAGCGTTGATTTTTATCCCGCCGCTGCACGCCGTGACCCACGGCCGCGACCGCCCCCGCCCCAACCGGGGGACCACATGTTCCGCGACCGCGCTGCCCCGGAGGAGACGGGAACCATGTCCGCCTGCGCCCCCACCCGCACCGACCACTCGACGCGCACCGAGCGCATCCACTCACCCCACAGCCCCCCACCGGCCCCGCACCGCCGCTTCCGCATCGCGGGCGCCGATGTGTCCGCCTCGATCGCGGTCTTCCTGATCGCCCTGCCCCTGTCCCTCGGCATCGCCCTCGCCACCGGCGCGCCGCTCCAGGCCGGCCTCGTCGCCGCCGCCGTGGGCGGAATCGTCGCCGGGTGGATCGGCGGCGCGCCGCTCCAGGTCAGCGGCCCCGCGGCCGGCCTGACCGTGGTCACCGCCGACCTCATCCAGCGGTACGGCTGGCGGACGACCTGCGCCATCACCGTCCTGGCCGGACTCGCTCAGCTGGGCCTCGGCTGCCTGCGCGTGGCGCGCACCGCCCTCGCCGTCAGCCCCGCCATCGTGCACGGCATGCTCGCCGGCATCGGCGTCACCATCGCCGTCGCCCAACTGCACGTCGTCCTCGGCGGCACCCCCCAGAGTTCGGTCCTCGACAATCTCCGTGCCCTGCCCGCCCAGTTGGCCGGACTACAGCCGGCGGCCGTGGCCATGAGCACGCTGACCCTGACCCTGCTGCTGCTCTGGCCGCGTATCCCCGGCCGAGTGGGCCGCCTGGTGCAGAAAATCCCCGCTCCACTCGTCGCCGTCACCGGCGCCACCGCCACCGCCGCGCTCGCGGGCCTCACCCTGCCCAAGGTGGACCTGCCCTCCTGGAGCAGCCACGCGCTGGCCGGGCTGCCCGAGGGACCGGTGCTCGGGCTCATGGCCGCCGTCCTCACCACCACTTTGGTCTGCAGCGTGCAGTCGCTGCTCGGCGCGGTCGCCGTGGACAAGCTGATCGCCTCGCGGCCGGCCCTGCTCAGCGACCGCTCCGCCCGTGTCGGCCGCTCGGACCTGGACCGCGAGCTGCTGGGCCAGGGCGCGGCCAACATCGTCTCCGGCGCACTCGGCGGGCTGCCGGTGGCGGGTGTGGCCGTGCGCAGTTCGGCAAATGTCCGAGCCGGTGCCGTGAGCCGGAACTCCACGATGCTGCACGGCGTTCTCGTAGTAGTCGCCGCGCTGTTGATGGTCCCGGTTCTGGATCTCATCCCGCTCGCCTCACTCGCCGCCCTGGTGATGGCCGTGGGCATCCAGATGGTGTCCCTGCACCACATTCGCACGGTGACCCGCCACCGTGAGGTGCTGGTGTACGCCGTCACCACCCTCGCAGTGGTGTTCCTCGGCGTCCTGGAGGGCGTGACGCTCGGCATCGCCGTGGCCGTGGCCGTCGCCCTGCACCGCCTCGCCCGCACCCGTATCACGCACTACGAGAAGGAAGGAGTCCATCACGTACACGTCAGAGGCCAGCTGACGTTCCTCGCCGTGCCGCGACTGAGCCGCATCCTGCATCTCGTACCCCAAGCCACCCATGCCGTCGTCGAGTTGGACGGCTCCTTCATGGACCACGCGGCGTTCGAGGCCCTGCAGGACTGGCAGAAGTCACACACCGCCCAGGGTGGCTCCGTCGAGCTGACCGGCCGCCGCTCCGGCACAGGGCTCGACACCGGAACCGACGTCGAGGCGGACGCCGAGGCAGGCATCGGCTCCCGCAGCCGTCTCGGCATCGCCGTCGGGGACGGTGACTCGACCGCTCCCCCGGCTCTCGATCCCGCTCGGGCCGGCGAGGTCCCGATCGCCGACTGCCGCTGTCGTCCCTGGACGCCGTGGCGCAACCACCAGTGTGAAGTCCCTCGGGCAACGACACGGACACCACAGACATCCACGACACCAACGCCGACATCAACGCCGACGCCACCGGCAGCTCAGTCGGCAGAGGCGACCTCCGCGGCGAGCCCAGCAGAGGCGGCGGGGTCGCCCGGCACAGTCCAGGGGAGGGAAGCGACAGAGTCCACGGAGCCGGCGAAGCTCAGCGAGCCGGGGCAGCCGGGGCAGGACGGGCAGCCAGAGAAGCCGGGGAAGTTCGTCGAGCCGAGCGGGCATCAACTGGTGCGTGGCATCAGCGCGTTCCAACGCAACACCGCGCCACTGGTGCGCGGCGAGCTGGCGCGGCTGGCGCGCGAGGGCCAGCAGCCCACCCAGCTCTTCCTCACCTGCGCCGACTCCCGGCTGGTCACCTCGATGATCACCTCCAGTGGTCCGGGCGACCTGTTCGTGGTGCGCAACGTCGGCAACCTCGTGCCGCCGCCCGGCGAGGAGAGCGGGGACGACTCGGTGGCGGCCGCGATCGAGTACGCGGTGGACGTGCTGGAGGTGCGGTCCATCACGGTGTGCGGGCACTCCGGATGCGGTGCCATGCAGGCACTGCTCGACACCGAACCGGGCAGGGCGCGGACCCCGTTGCAGCGGTGGCTGCGACACGGTGTGCCGAGCCTGGAGCGGATGGCCGACGACGACCGCCCGCGCGCCCGACTGGCCGGGCGGGCACCGGTGGACGCGGTCGAGCAGCTCTGCCTGACCAACGTGGTCCAGCAGTTGGAGCACCTACGGGCCCACGAGTCGGTGGCCCGGTCCCTGCTGAGTGGGGCGCTGGAACTGCACGGGCTGTACTTCCACGTGGGCGAGGCGCAGACGTACCTGCTCACCGAGGAGGCCGCGGGCGACGGCGAGTTGTTCGGTCATGTGGGAGAGGTGGACATGCCGGCCTGAACCGGCGTGACGCCTCCCCGTCGTCTCACGGCGCGGGGCGGGGATGTGAAAGGCGTTACACCGTCTGAACTCCTTCCGCTCCGTGTCCGTGGGTACGGATGACCCCTGGGCCGGTCCAGAGGATGACCTCTGGCCACCGGAAACAGGGTCGAGACGCGGCGACCCCTACAGGTCTAAACCAATTTTTGGTCGGCTCTTGTCACCGCGCCCTGGGTCTGATGAGCTGTGGCCTGGGACACAACGGACACGGACACCCTTCGAGAGGGAGATGTCGTGAGCAACGAATCCTTGGCCAACCTGCTGCGTGAAGAGCGCAGGTTCGCGCCGCCCGCTGATCTGGCGGCCGACGCCAACGTCACGGCGGAGGCGTACGAGCAGGCCAAGGCTGACAGGCTCGGCTTCTGGGCCGAGCAGGCCCGTCGGCTGACCTGGGCCAAGGAGCCGACCGAGACGCTGGACTGGTCGAACCCGCCGTTCGCCAAGTGGTTCAAGGACGGCGAACTCAACGTCGCCTACAACTGCGTCGACCGGCACGTGGAAGCCGGGCACGGCGACCGGGTCGCCATCCACTTCGAGGGCGAGCCCGGCGACAGCCGCGCCATCACCTACGCCGAGCTCAAGGACGAGGTGTCGAAGGCCGCCAACGCCCTGCTGGAGCTGGGAGTTCAGAAGGGCGACCGGGTCGCCGTCTACATGCCGATGATCCCCGAGACGGCGGTCGCGATGCTGGCCTGCGCCCGGATCGGCGCCGCGCACTCGGTCGTCTTCGGCGGCTTCTCGGCGGACGCGCTGGCCACGCGCATCCAGGACGCGGACGCACGTGTCGTCATCACGTCCGACGGCGGATACCGGCGCGGCAAGCCGTCCGCGCTGAAGCCGGCCGTCGACGACGCGGCCGACCGCGCCGGCATCGTCGAGCATGTGCTCGTCGTCCGGCGCACGGGCCAGGACGTCGCCTGGAACGGCGAGCGTGACGTGTGGTGGCACGAGATCGTCGAGCGGCAGTCGGCCGAGCACACGCCCGAGGCGTTCGAGGCCGAGCACCCGCTGTTCATCCTCTACACCTCCGGCACCACGGGTAAGCCCAAGGGCATCCTGCACACCTCCGGCGGCTACCTCACGCAGACCGCGTACACGCACCACGCGGTCTTCGACCTCAAGCCGGAGACCGACGTCTACTGGTGCACGGCCGACGTCGGCTGGGTCACCGGGCACTCGTACATCGTCTACGGGCCGCTGGCGAACGGCGCGACGCAGGTCATGTACGAGGGCACGCCCGACACCCCCCACCAGGGCCGCTTCTGGGAGATCGTGCAGAAGTACGGGGTGACGATCCTGTACACGGCGCCGACCGCCATCCGTACGTTCATGAAGTGGGGCGACGACATCCCCGCGAAGTTCGATCTCAGCAGCCTGCGGGTGCTCGGCTCGGTCGGTGAGCCGATCAACCCCGAGGCCTGGATCTGGTACCGCAAGCACATCGGCGGCGACCGGACGCCCATCGTCGACACCTGGTGGCAGACCGAGACCGGCGCGATGATGATCTCGCCGCTGCCGGGCGTCACCGAGACCAAGCCCGGCTCGGCACAGCGTCCGCTGCCCGGCATCTCCGCAACCGTCGTCGACGACGAGGCGAACGAGGTGCCCGACGGCGGCGGTGGCTACCTGGTCCTCACCGAGCCGTGGCCGTCGATGCTGCGCACGATCTGGGGCGACGACCAGCGGTTCCTCGACACGTACTGGGCGCGCTTCGAAGGCAGGTACTTCGCCGGCGACGGGGCGAAGAAGGACGAGGACGGCGACATCTGGCTCCTCGGGCGCGTCGACGACGTGATGCTCGTGTCGGGCCACAACATCTCCACCACCGAGGTCGAATCCGCGCTCGTGTCCCACCCGTCCGTCGCCGAGGCGGCCGTCGTCGGCGCCGCGGACGAGACCACCGGGCAGGCCATCGTCGCCTTCGTCATCCTGCGCGGCACCGCGAACGCGGAGGACGAGCGGCTCGTCTCCGACCTGCGCAACCACGTCGGCACCACGCTCGGCCCGATCGCCAAGCCGAAGCAGATCCACCCGGTCACGGAACTGCCCAAGACCCGCTCCGGCAAGATCATGCGCCGTCTGCTGCGGGACATCGCCGAGAAGCGTGAACTCGGAGACGTCACGACCCTGACCGACTCCTCGGTCATGGATCTCATCCAGGCGAAGCTCCCGGCCGCGCCCAGCGAGGACTGAGCGGGCAAGGAAAGGGCACCCGGCGGCGATGACCGCGCCGGGTGTCCTTTTCGCACCTAACGTGGAGATCGCCGGATTCCCCCTTGCGTACTCTAGGTAGGCTGAAGAAAAAGGTGCGCCGGGAAGTCTGGTCGGCATGTGTTCCGTGCTGCCCACCGACCGGAGGCCCCCACCGTGTCCGCGCCCCGCAACACCGCCCCCCGCAAGGCCTTCGGACGGCTGTCCCTCCCCGAGCGGAACTTCGTCGCGGAGGCGCTGCGCACCGAGACCGTCGGCGGTGTGCTGCTGCTCGTCGCCGCCGTGGCCGCGCTGCTCTGGGCGAACGCACCCGGGCTGCACGACAGCTACGAGAGCGTCAGCCACTTCCACCTCGGCCCCGAAGCCCTCGGACTGAACCTCTCCGTCGCGCACTGGGCGGCCGACGGCCTGCTCGCGATCTTCTTCTTCGTCGCCGGCATCGAACTCAAGCGAGAACTCGTCGCCGGTGACCTCAAGGACCCCAGGGCCGCCGCGCTCCCCGTGGCGGCCGCACTGTGCGGGATGGCCGTACCCGCGCTCGTCTACACGCTCACCAACCTCAGCGGCGGTGGCTCGCTGAGCGGCTGGGCGGTGCCCACGGCCACCGACATCGCGTTCGCGCTCGCCGTGCTCGCCGTCATCGGCACGTCCCTGCCGAGCGCGCTGCGCGCCTTCCTGCTCACCCTCGCGGTCGTCGACGACCTGTTCGCGATCCTGATCATCGCGGTCTTCTTCACGAGCAGCATCGACTTCGTGGCGCTGGGCGGCGCGGCCGTCGGCCTCCTCGTGTTCTGGCTGCTGCTGCGCAAGGACGTGACCGGCTGGTACGTCTACGTCCCGCTCGCGCTCGTCATCTGGGCGTTGATGTACAACAGCGGCGTGCACGCCACGATCGCCGGGGTCGCGATGGGCCTGATGCTGCGCTGTACGACGCGCGAGGGCGAGGAACACTCCCCCGGCGAGCGGATCGAGCACCTCGTCCGGCCCCTTTCGTCCGGCCTCGCGGTGCCGCTGTTCGCCCTGTTCAGCGCCGGTGTGGCCATCTCGGGCGACGCTATCGGCGATGTGTTCGGCAGGCCGGAGACGCTGGGCGTCGTCCTCGGTCTCGTCGTCGGCAAGACGATCGGCATCTTCGGCGGGACCTGGCTGACCGCCCGCTTCACCCGCGCCTCGCTGAGCGACGACCTCACCTGGGCGGACGTCTTCGCCGTCGCGTCCCTCGCCGGCATCGGCTTCACCGTGTCGCTGCTGATCGGGGAGCTCGCCTTCGAGGGCGATCCGACGCTGACCGACGAGGTCAAGGCCGCCGTCCTGCTGGGCTCGCTGATCGCGGCGACCCTCGCGACGGTCCTGCTGAAGCTCCGCAACGCCGCGTACCGCCGGATGTGTGAGGCCGAAGAGCGCGACGACGACCTCGACGGCATCCCCGACGTGTACGAGGAGGACAACCCCGCCCATCACCTGCGGATGGCGGAGATCTACGACGGCAAGGCCGCCGAGCACCGCCGCCGAGCCGAGGAGATCGCCCGCGAGAGCGGCCGGGAGGAGGCGCGGGGGGACGCTCCGGGGGGAGTCCGGCGAGGGGCCGACACGCGCCACGGGCCTGCCGAAGTGATGGGCGGGGCAGGCGAGGAGGGCGACCGTCCGGCATGATCTGACGGGACGGTACAAAAGAAGCCAGAAGCAGCACAGCAGAAGAGGGAGAACGCGATGAGCGCACCCGACGGCAGCCCGGTCGGCGCCGAACGCAGCATCGGCCAGCTGTTCGCCTCGGCGACGACCGAGATGTCTGCGCTGGTGCACGACGAGATCGCGCTGGCGAAGGCGCAACTGAAGCAGGACGTCAAACGCGGAGCGACGAGCGGTGGGGCGTTCTCCGGGGCCGGCGCGGTCCTGCTCTTCTCCCTTCCGATGCTCAACTTCGCGCTGGCGTACGGCATTCGGACGTGGAGCGACTGGAATCTCGCGATCTGCTTCCTGCTGTCCTTCGCGGCGAACGTGCTCATCGCGCTCATCCTCGTCCTGATCGGCGTGGTCTTCGCCAAGAAGGCGCAGAAGGGCAAGGGCCCGCAGAAGGTCGCCGCGTCCATGAAGGCGTCGGCGGGCGTTCTGCAGAACGCCAAGCCGCACCCGCGGCCGGAGCTCCCGCAGGACCGGGTCCCGGAGGCCATCGAGGCTGTGGCACGCTCGTCGTCATGACGGACCCCGCCACTCCTCCGGCCCAGCCCGCTTCGGTCGTACGGCCGGACGCCGTCTGCGGCGTCAAGGTCACCCATCGCGAGGTCGCCGCGAACGGTGCCCGCTTCCACATCGCCGAGGTCGGCGACGGTCCGCTGGTCATGCTCGTCCACGGCTTCCCGCAGTTCTGGTGGACGTGGCGGCACCAGCTCGTGGCCCTGGCCGACGCGGGCTTCCGGGCCGTCGCGATGGACCTGCGCGGCGTGGGCGGCAGCGACCGTACGCCGCGCGGCTACGACCCGGCCAACCTCGCCCTCGACATCACCGGCGTGATCCGCTCCCTGGGCGAGCCGGACGCCGCGCTGGTCGGCCACGACCTGGGCGGCTACCTGGCGTGGACGGCGGCCGTGATGCGCCCCAAGCTCGTCCGCAGGCTCGCCGTCGCCTCGATGCCGCATCCCCGGCGCTGGCGCTCGGCGATGCTCGCCGACGTCCGGCAGACGACCGCGAGCTCCCACATCTGGGGGTTCCAGCGGCCATGGATCCCCGAGCGGCAGCTCGGCGCCGACGACGGCGCACTGGTGGGCCGGCTGATCCGGGACTGGTCCGGGCCGAGGCTGCCGGAGGACGAGGCGGTGGAGGTCTACCAGCGCGCCATGTGCATCCCCTCCACCGCGCACTGCGCCGTCGAGCCGTACCGGTGGCTGGTGCGCTCGATGGCCCGGCCGGACGGCGTCCAGTTCTACCGGCGCATGAAGCGGCCCGTGCGCGTGCCCACGCTGCATCTGCACGGTTCCCTCGATCCGGTGATGCGCACCCGTAGCGCGGCCGGCTCCGGGGAGTACGTCGAAGCGCCGTACCGCTGGCGGCTGTTCGACGGACTCGGCCACTTCCCGCACGAAGAGGACCCGGTCGCGTTCTCCACCGAACTGGTCAACTGGCTGAAGGATCCCGAGCCCGATCGGTGACCGCGCCATCGCGCCCGGCACCCGGTCCTGAACGTCTGTACGACGAACAGCCAAATGCCCGGCGCATAGGCCAATTGGCCGCTCTGAGCGCGGTTATCGACCTTGGGGCAGGGGCAGACGTCGGTGTATGGGCTGGACGCACGACTACAGTGATGCAGCACGCAACCGCCGCTCGGCCAGTGGCCTGAGCCCCCACCGACGAGGTGCCGACCCGCAACTGCCGGGCTCCGACCTCCGAGTGGGCATTCCGCGCATCCTGCGCCGCCGAGCCCGCTGGGTCTCGGTCCGCCTGCGTCATCCTCGAGGCTGACCCGGCGAAGGATCTCCGAGGGGCCCTCTACGGGGCCCCTCTGCGCGGCCCCTCTACGGACCCCTCAGAGGGATCTTCCCCCGGGCTTCTCACAGCGCGCAGCTGTCGCTGTCCACCTGCTGGCCCGCGGTACGCCCCTGCGTGACGTCCTGCTGGATCTCGTCCGCGGTGAGGGCGTAGCCGGTTTCGGCGTCGTCGAGGGACTTCGCGAAGACCACGCCGTACACCTTGCCGTCGGTGGTGAGCAGCGGGCCGCCGGAGTTGCCCTGACGGACGGTCGTGAACAGCGAGTACACGTCGCGGCGCACGGTGGAGCGGTGGTAGATGTCGGGGCCGTTGGCCGTGATGCGACCACGCACCCGCGCGGCGCGGACGTCGTACGACCCGTTCTCCGGGAACCCGGCGATGATCGCGTCGTCGCTGCTCACCGCGTCCTTGGTGGTGAACTCCAGCACGGGCGCGTCGAGATCGGGCACGTCCAGGACGGCGATGTCGCGCTTCCAGTCGTACAGGACGACCGTGGCGTCGTACTTACGGCCCTCGCCCCCTATCTGGACGGTGGGTTCGTCGACGCCGCCCACGACATGGGCGTTGGTCATGACGCGGCGCTCGCCGAAGACGAACCCGGTGCCTTCCAGGACCTTGCCGCAGCTCTCCGCGGTGCCCATGACCTTGACGATGGAGCGCTGCGCGCGCTTGGCCACCGCACTGTTCGCCAGGGCCGGGTCGGGCGGCTGGACGTCGGTGATCGGCTCGTTGGAGAACGGGCTGAAGACCTGCGGAAAGCCGTTCTGCGCGAGGACGGAGGAGAAGTCGGCGAACCAGGTGTCGGCCTGGTCGGGCAGCGCGTCGGACACGCCGTGCAGCACCTTGGAGCTACGGACCTCCTTGCCCAGTGTGGGCAGGGTGGTGCCGGCGAGGGCGGACCCGATCAGCCACGCCACCAGCAGCATCGCCACGACGTTGACCAGCGCGCCGCCGGTCGCGTCCAGCGCGCGGGCCGGGGACCAGGTGATGTACCGGCGCAGCTTGTTGCCGAGGTGGGTGGTGAGGGCCTGGCCGATCGAGGCGCACACGATCACGACGATGACCGCGACGACGGCGGCCGTGGTGCTCACCTCGGCGTTGTCGGTCAGCGCGTCCCAGATCACGGGCAGCAGGTAGACGGCGACGAGACCGCCCCCCAGGAAACCGATCACCGACAGGATGCCGACGACGAAGCCCTGGCGGTAGCCGACGACAGCGAACCAGACGGCCGCGACCAACAACAGGATGTCCAGCACGTTCACCGCTTCGCGCCTCGCCTCATCAATTCGCGGTCACCACAGGTCGGCCGGGGGTCCGACCCGCCGCGAAGCGGCGAGGGGACACAGCTCCCCCCGGGCGCACACAGCACGGTGGACACCCTGTCATGACCGCCAGTCGAGCGGGACCTGCTTCTCGCGGTCCCAGGGGTGCTCCCAGCCCGCGAAATGCAGCAGGCGGTCGATCACACCGGCCGTGAAACCCCACACAAGGGCGGATTCGACCAGAAATGCCGGGCCGTGGTGACCACTGGGGTGCACGGCCATGGCGCGGTTCTCCGCGTCCGTGAGATCCGCCACGGGAACGGTGAAGACGCGTGCCGTCTCCGCGGGATCGACGACGCCGACCGGGCTCGGCTCGCGCCACCAGCCCAGCACCGGGGTGACGACGAAACCGCTGACCGGGATGTACAGCTTGGGCAGCACACCGAAGAGCTGGACGCCGGCCGGGTCGAGCCCGGTCTCCTCCTCGGCCTCGCGCAGGGCGGCCCGCAGCGGCCCGTCCCCGTGCGGGTCGCCGTCCTGCGGGTCGAGGGCGCCGCCCGGAAAGGAGGGCTGGCCGGGGTGGGAGCG
Source organism: Streptomyces sp. NPDC102259 (assembly GCF_044766465.1). Lineage (NCBI taxonomy): Bacteria > Bacillati > Actinomycetota > Actinomycetes > Kitasatosporales > Streptomycetaceae > Streptomyces > Streptomyces sp. NPDC102259. Next base: position 197,484 of record NZ_JBIWMA010000004.1, read on the forward strand.
CAGGGAGCTGGCGCGCTCCATGAGCAGCAGCTCGGGGCCGCGTTCACCCTCGCCGAACAGGATCAGGACGGCCGACTGGCGCCCCGCGCCGTTCTCCGGGGGCAGGAAGCGGCTGAGTTGGAGCGGCTGGACCGTCTCCACGGCGTGCACCACCGGGTCCAGCCAGGCGGGCAGGCCCTCCTTGCTGAGCGTCACGGCACCGCCCTGCGTGTTGCTCGCGCGTGTCATCGCCACACCACCCCCCGTTCTGCCCTGTCCAACGCCCGGGCACCGACAGATCGTTCCGCGGGCCGCCCCCCGATCGTGTGCTTTCCGCGGGTCGTACGGGTCGCGGGTACGCGTACGGCTGGCTGCCCCGCGGCGGTCGTCCGGCCCTCACCGACCGCTTGCCCCTCGTCGACCGCTTGCCCCTCATCGGCCCGTGCAGCCCCTTCGGCCCGGGCCGCCGTCAGCCCTTGCGTCATCCGGCCCCCAGCGGCGGGGCCGGCCTGCCGCCCGCGTCCAGGTAGGACTGGGGCGGGTTCAGGCGCTGCCCGGGGAAGCCGCCCTTCTCGTACTTCAGGAGCTTCTTCGCCTTCTCCGGATCCGTCTCGCCCTCGCCGTACGCCGGGCAGAGCGGGGCGATGGGGCAGGCGCCGCAGGCCGGCTTGCGGGCATGGCATATGCGGCGGCCGTGGAAGATCACATGGTGCGAGAGCATCGTCCAGTCGCTCTTGGGGAAGAGCGCGCCGACGGCCGCCTCGATCTTGTCGGGCTCGGTCGCCTCGGTCCACCGCCAGCGCCGTACGAGCCGCTGGAAGTGCGTGTCCACGGTGATCCCGGGCCGGCCGAACGCGTTCCCCAGCACCACGAAGGCGGTCTTGCGGCCGACGCCGGGCAGCTTGACCAGATCCTCGAGCCGACCGGGGACCTCCCCGTCGAACTCCTCCACCAGGGCCTTGGAAAGACCCATCACCGACTTGGTCTTGGCCCGGAAGAAGCCGGTGGGGCGGAGGATCTCCTCGACCTCCTCCGGGTCGGCGGCGGCCAGATCCTCGGGGGTGGGGTACTTGGCGAAGAGGGCGGGGGTCGTCTGGTTCACCCGGAGGTCGGTGGTCTGGGCGGACAGGACCGTGGCGACCACCAGCTGGAAGGGGTTCTCGAAGTCCAGCTCGGGGTGGGCATAGGGGTAGATCTCGGCGAGCTCGCGGTTGATGCGGCGGGCACGGCGGACAAGAGCGGTCCGCGACTCGGGCTTCCTGGCAGCGGCACCCTTGCTCGTGCGGGCCTCACTCGCGGGGGCCTTGCTCGCGGGGGCCTTGGCCGCACCGCGCCCGGCCGCGACCTTCTTGACGGCCGCCTTCCCGCTGTCGGCCGCTTTCTTCGCAGGCATCTCGTTTGTCACCTTTGCCGTATTGCTACCACCGCCGGGTTCCTGTTCGCCCACAGCGGAAACGCGACGTACAACCACCCGCCCAGCCCCCTTGGCCTGTGCTCTCACCGGCGTTTTGGACACTCGGCCAGCCTAAAGCCCGGCACCGACATCCGCCCTGGACCCTGAAGATCGGCCCCCAATTGGACCCCTGCCGCTTACCTCGGGACATGTGTGCGGCATCCTTGTGACAGATCACACTGTTTGGACCGTCCAGCAAAACGGGGAACACGGTCCCCTGGTAAGCGGGGGAACAAGATCCCCTGAGCAGGTCGACAAGGAGAGAACTCGTGGACGACGTTCTGCGGCGCAACCCGCTCTTCGCGGCACTCGACGACGAGCAGGCCGCGGAACTGCGCGCCTCCATGAGCGAGGTGACCCTGGCCCGTGGCGACTCCCTCTTCCACGAGGGCGACCCGGGCGACCGGCTCTATGTCGTCACCGAAGGCAAGGTCAAGCTTCACCGCACATCCCCGGACGGCCGGGAGAACATGCTCGCGGTGGTGGGCCCCAGCGAGCTGATCGGAGAGCTGTCGCTCTTCGACCCGGGCCCGCGCACGGCGACGGCCACCGCCCTCACCGAGGTCAAGCTCCTCGGCCTCGGGCACGGCGACCTCCAGCCCTGGCTGAACGCCCGGCCCGAGGTGGCCACCGCACTGCTGCGCGCCGTCGCCCGGCGCCTGCGCAAGACCAACGACGCCATGTCCGACCTGGTCTTCTCGGACGTCCCCGGCCGAGTCGCACGCGCCCTGCTGGACCTCTCGCGCCGCTTCGGCGTGCAGTCCGAAGAGGGCATCCACGTCGTCCACGACCTGACGCAGGAGGAGCTGGCCCAGCTCGTCGGCGCGTCGCGCGAGACCGTGAACAAGGCGCTGGCGGACTTCGCCCAGCGCGGGTGGCTGCGCCTGGAGGCGCGGGCGGTCATCCTGCTGGACGTGGAGCGACTGGCCAAGCGGTCGCGCTAGCCGCACCGCCGCTGTCCGAGGGGTGACGTCGGTCCGGTGTGACCGTCCCTGGGGGCCGACGCCCCCAGGCCCCCGCTGCCGGCCCTGAACGGGCCTTGTCCTCGAACTCGTCGTACGGACTGCTCTGCGTGCGCGCGCCCGTGCCGGTGCCGGTGCCCGCGCCCGAAAATGGTCCGCCGGACCGCTCTCGGGGCAGCACAGTGGCCACATGGCAGAAACGCTTCCCTCCCCGGGTCTCGACTCCCGAGGTCTCGACTCCCGAGGGCACATCGCCCGCGAAGGCTCCCTCACGCGCGTGGCGGATGATTTCCGGCCGATCGTCGCCGCTGCTCGGGACCGGATCCCGGGCGTCTTCGGAGACCGCCTGCACAGCGCGTACCTCTACGGGTCGATTCCGCGCGGCACCGCGCGCGTGGGCCGCAGCGATCTGGACCTTCTGGTGGTCCTGCGCGAGGAACCGACCGAGGCGGACCGGGCCGACGGCCGTGCGCTCGACGAGGCCCTAGACGAGGAGTTCCCGCAGATCGACGGCAGCGGCACTCTGCTGGTCGGCCACGCGCGCGTGCTGAGCGACCTGGAGAGGCACGACCTGGGCTGGTTCCTGGCGTGCCTGTGCACGCCGCTGCTCGGCGAGGACCTGGCCGAGCAACTCCCCCGCTACCGCCCGGACTCCCTGCTCGCCCGCGAGACCAACGGCGACCTCGCCCTGGTCCTGCCGCGCTGGCGCGAGCGCATCGCCGCGGCGGGCGACTCCGAGGAGGCCCGGCGGCCTCTCGTCCGGTTCATGTCCCGTCGCCTCGTGCGCACCGCGTTCACGCTCGTCATGCCCCGCTGGAACGGCTGGACGAGCGACCTGCACGAGATGGCGGAGGCGTTCGGCGCCTACTACCCGCAGCGTGCGGAGCAGCTACGGACGGCGGCCGCCCTCGGGTACGAGCCGAGCGGCGACCGCGCCGTCCTCTCGTCCTACGTCGACGACCTCGGCCCCTGGCTCGCCGAGGAGTACACGCGCGTGCACGGCGTGAAGGCCGACCGGCCGGGGGATGCCTAGGGCCTGTCGTTTGGATCAGGTCGGCCTGACCGACGGTGCCCTGTCGGCGGGCCCGAGCGGGGTGTGGTGCGTGCAGCTGCAAGGCAGAGGAGGGAGTCGAGGCGGAGCCTCGGCGACCGACGACAACGCCGCAGATGTGCGTGCCACACCCCGCGACGCGCGGCATGATCCAAACGACAGGCCCCAGGTCGGAAACGGCCTAGGCCAGGCCCTGGATGAGCCCGTGCTCCCTCAGGTACTCCACTTGCGCCCGCACGGACAGTTCCGCCGCCGGCCACAGGGAGCGGTCGACGTCGGCGTACACATGGGCGACGACCTCGGCGGGGGTGCGGTAGCCGTCCTCCACGGCCGTCTCGACCTGGGCGAGGCGGTGGGCGCGGTGGGCGAGGTAGAACTCCACGACGCCCTGTGCGTCCTCCAGCACCGGTCCGTGGCCCGGCAGGACGGTGTGGACGCCGTCGTCGACCGTGAGGGACCTGAGCCGCCGCAGGGAGTCCAGGTAGTCGCCCAGGCGACCGTCGGGATGCGCGACGACGGTCGTGCCCCGGCCGAGGACCGTGTCGCCGGTCAGCACGGCCCGGTCGGCCGGGAGGTGGAAGCAGAGGGAGTCGGCGGTGTGGCCGGGCGTCGGGACGACCCGCAGTTCCAGGCCGCCCACCGTGATCACGTTCCCGGCGGCCAGGCCCTCCTCGCCCAGCCGCAGCGCCGGGTCCAGGGCCCGCACCTTCGTGCCGGTCAGCCCGGCGAAGCGGGCGGCGCCCTCGGCGTGGTCGGGGTGGCCGTGCGTCAGCAGGGTCAGGGCGACGCGCTTGCCGGCCCGCTCGGCGGTGTCGACGACCGCGCGCAGATGGCCGTCGTCCAGCGGGCCCGGGTCGATCACAACCGCCAGGTCGGAGTCGGGCTCGGAGACGATCCAGGTGTTCGTGCCGTCCAGGGTCATCGCGGACGCGTTCGGCGCGAGGACGTTGACCGCGCGCGGGGTGGCCGGGCCAGAGAGGACCCCGCCTCGCGGCTGGCCGGGGAGAGCGGCTGCGTCGGTCATGCGAAGGGGCCTTCCATAGGGCTGAGCGGAACGTCACCACGGCGGCCGAGGCCGATGGACGGCACGGCGTGTCGGGGCGCATCGGGCGGCGCGAGGGGCCCGCGAAGGAGCTGCCCTCCGCCACGCGGCCGGCTTCGAAGTCCGCCCGCTCGCGTCCGCCCACGGATGTCCGTCATGCGGGGCCCCCGCCCGCCGCGTCGGCCGCACCGGTCGCACCAGTCACTCCGGTCGTCTCGATCGGGATGTGCTTGGTGAACTCGTCGTGTCCCGGCCACGACAGCACGACCTGGCTCTCCTCCAGGCGGGCCTCCGCGAGGACGGGCGTCAGGTCGAGGTCGGGGGCCGCGGCGAGCGCCTCGGCCGCCGTGGCGTACGGGACGAGCCGCCGCAGGGTCGCGATGGTGGGCGGCATCATCAGAAGCTCGCCCTTGTCGTACGAGGCCGCCGCGTCCGCCGGGCGGATCCACACCGTGCGGTCGGCCTCGGTGGAGGCGTTGCGGGTGCGCTGGCCCTCGGGGAGCGCGGCCACGAAGAACCAGGTGTCGTAGCGGCGGGACTCGAACTCCGGGGTGATCCAACGCGTCCAGGCGCCGAGGAGGTCGGAACGCAGGACCAGACCACGGCGGTCGAGGAACTCGGCGAAGGACAGTTCGCGGGCGGCCACCGCGGCCCGGTCGGCCTCCCAGTCGGCGCCCGTGGTGTCGCCGACGACGGAGTCGGGCGTCGGCCCCGCGAGCAGGACGCCGGCCTCCTCGTAGGTCTCCCGTACGGCCGCGCAGACGATCGCCTGGGCCGCCGTCTCGTCGACGCCGAGCCGCTCGGCCCACCACGCGCGCGTGGGGCCCGCCCAGCGGACGTGAAGGTCGTCGTCGCGTGGGTCGACGCCGCCGCCGGGATAGGCGTACGCGCCCCCGGCGAAGGCCATGGAGGCGCGTCTGCGCAGCATGTGGACGACAGGGCCGCCGTCGGTGTCCTTCAGGAGCATGACGGTGGCCGCGCGCTTCGGGGCGACCGGAGTGAGGGTGCCGTCCGCGAGAGCACGGATGCGTTCCGGCCAGTCCTGGGGGAACCACTGCCCATTCGCCATGGGCGCGAGGCTATCCCGTGGTGCGCGAATGTTCGAGAGGCCCCCGAGGTCGGAGCGCGTCCACGGGGTGTCTGCGGGGACGCCTCCGGGATGCCGGCGTGGCACCCGGGAGAGGCGTCCGCAAGGCGCCTACAGCGCGAAGGCGCCCGCGGGGGCGGAGGTCGCCTACGGGACGAGTTCCACCTGGATCTCGACCTCCACGGGCGCGTCCAGCGGCAGCACCGCGACGCCCACCGCGCTGCGCGCGTGCACGCCCTTGTCGCCGAGGACCTCGCCCAGCAGTTCGCTCGCGCCGTTGAGGACCGCGGGCTGGCCGGTGAAGTCCGATGCCGATGCCACGAAACCGACGACCTTCACCACGCGCGCGATGCGGTCCAGATCGCCCGCGACCGACTTGACGGCGGCCAGGGCGTTCAGCGCGCAGGTACGGGCCAGCTCCTTGGCCTCCTCGGGGGTGACCTCGGCGCCGACCTTGCCGGTGATCGGCAGCTTGCCGTCCACCATGGGCAGCTGGCCGGCCGTGTACACGTACGGGCCGGACCGCACGGCCGGCTGGTAGGCCGCGAGGGGCGGCACGACCGCCGGCAGGGTCAGTCCCAGCTCGGCGAGCCTCTCCTCGACCGCGCTCACGCCCTCGCCCGCTTCAGGTAGGCGACGAGCTGCTCCGGGTTGTTCGGCCCGGGCACGACCTGGACGAGCTCCCAGCCGTCCTCGCCCCAGGTGTCCAGAATCTGCTTCGTTGCGTGGACGAGCAGCGGCACGGTTGCGTATTCCCACTTGGTCATGAGGCCGACTGTATCCGCTGTCGCCCGACGGCCCGTTCCACAGGCCATGTGGCCGATATCGCCCCCTCTTGTCCACAGCCTCCCGATTGCCTCGGGCGCCGAATGGTTACGCTCGAAGACGTGAGCAGGCTCCAGGTCGTCAGCGGCAAGGGCGGGACCGGCAAGACGACGGTCGCCGCGGCCCTCGCGCTGGCCCTCGCCACGGCAGGGAAGCGGACGCTTCTCGTCGAGGTGGAGGGCCGGCAGGGCATCGCACAGCTCTTCGAGACACAGGCGTTGCCCTATGAGGAACGCAAGATCGCCGTCGCCTCGGGGGGCGGTGAGGTGTACGCACTGGCCATCGATCCCGAACTGGCCCTTCTGGACTACCTCCAGATGTTCTACAAACTGGGAGGCGCCGGACGGGCCCTGAAGAAACTCGGCGCCATCGACTTCGCCACCACCATCGCGCCCGGCCTGAGGGACGTGCTCCTCACCGGCAAGGCGTGCGAGGCGGTGCGGCGCAAGGAAAAGAACGGGCGGTTCGTCTACGACTACGTCGTCATGGACGCCCCGCCCACAGGACGCGTCACCCGCTTCCTGAACGTCAACGACGAGGTCGCCGGGCTGGCCAGGATCGGCCCGATACACAATCAGGCACAGGCCGTGATGCGGGTGCTGAAGTCGTCGGAGACGGCCGTGCACCTGGTGACGCTGCTCGAGGAGATGCCCGTCCAGGAGACCGCCGACGGTATCGCCGAGCTGCGGGCGGCCAATCTGCCGGTAGGGCGGGTCATCGTCAACATGGTGCGGCCCGAGGTACTGGACGAGGACGGGCTGGAACTCGTACGGACCGCGCCTCGTTCTTCTGTCGCCCGGTCGTTGTCCGCCGCCGGGCTCGGCGGGGCGCGGCGCGGGGGACACGCCGAGCGGCTGGTGGATCCGCTCCTTCGGCAGGCCGAGGAGTACGCCGAGCGGTACGCGCTGGAGCACGAGCAGCGCGCGGTCCTCGGCGAGCTCGATCTGCCGCTGCACGAACTGCCGTTGCTCGCCGAGGGCATGGACCTCGCGGGCCTGTACCAACTCGCCCACGAACTGCGGAAACAGGGGATCGCATGAGTCCGGACCAGGCTCACGACCAAGGAAGCACCCGGCGCCGGCTCTCCCCCGCGCCCGTGCTGGACCTCGATCCGCTGCTCGACGACCCGGCGACCCGCATCGTGGTGTGCTGCGGCTCCGGCGGCGTCGGCAAGACGACCACGGCGGCGGCGCTGGGGCTGAGGGCGGCCGAGCGGGGCCGCAAGGTGGTGGTCCTCACCATCGACCCGGCCCGCCGGCTCGCCCAGTCCATGGGCATCGACTCGCTGGACAACACCCCGCGCCGCGTCAAAGGCGTCGAGGGGGACGGCGAACTGCACGCCATGATGCTCGACATGAAGCGCACCTTCGACGAGATCGTCGAGGCGCACGCGGACGGCGACCGGGCGGCCTCGATCCTGGGCAACCCGTTCTACCAGTCGCTCTCGGCGGGCTTCGCGGGCACGCAGGAGTACATGGCGATGGAGAAGCTGGGGCAGCTGCGCGCGCGGGACGAGTGGGACCTGATCATCGTCGACACACCGCCGTCCCGCTCGGCGCTGGACTTCCTGGACGCGCCCAAGCGACTCGGGTCGTTCCTGGACGGCAAGCTGATCCGCGTCCTGCTCGCGCCCGCCAAGGTCGGCGGCCGCGCGGGAATGAAGTTCCTGAACGTCGGGATGTCGATGATGACCGGCGCGCTCGGCAAGCTGCTCGGCGGACAGCTGCTGAAGGACGTACAGACGTTCGTCGCGGCGATGGACTCGATGTTCGGCGGCTTCCGCACGCGCGCGGACGCTACGTACAAGCTGCTCCAGGCGCCCGGCACGGCGTTCCTGGTGGTGGCGGCTCCCGAGCGGGACGCGCTGCGGGAGGCCGCGTACTTCGTGGAGCGGCTGGCCGCCGAGGACATGCCGCTGGCCGGCCTGGTGCTGAACCGCGTGCACGGCAGCGGCGCCGCCCAGCTGTCCGCCGAGCGGGCGCTCGCCGCTGCGGAGAACCTCGACCTCGTCCATGCCCGCGCTGCGGAAAATCTTGAAGAGCCCCGCATTGTGGATCAGGACGGCGGGAAAGCTGGTCTTCGTAACTCTCCCGACACGTACGGCAGTTCAGAATCTCCCGCAACCGATCCGGAGCGCGACGCCCCCACCGGCGCGAACCGGCCCACGGCCACCGACACGGACCGGACAGCGAGCGCCGACGCGGACACCGGCGCGGACGCGGACCGGACCGTGGACGATCTCACCGCAGGCCTGCTGAGGCTGCACGCCGAACGTATGCACCTGCTCTCCCGCGAGCAGCGCACGCGTGACCGCTTCACCGCGCTGCACCCCGAGGTGGCGGTGTCCGAAGTGGCCGCGCTGCCCGGCGATGTGCATGACCTCACGGGACTGCGGGACATCGGGAACCGGCTCGCGGCCAACCGGCCGGAGCTGCCCGAGGCTGCCGACGCCTGAGCCGAGGGTTCTCCTCAGCCCACCGCCGCGTAGTTCTCGTAGATCTCGTCGTCGTCGAGCGGCAGGATGCCGGCCCCACGCTCGTACTCCGAACGCGCCGTCTCCAGGAGGCGGCGCCAGGAGGTCACAGTCGGACGCCTGCGCAGCAGTGCGCGGCGCTCGCGCTCGGTCATGCCTCCCCACACGCCGAACTCGACACGATTGTCGAGCGCGTCGGCCAGGCACTCGGTGCGTACCGGGCATCCGGTGCACACCGCCTTGGCCCTGTTCTGCGCTGCTCCTTGAACGAACAGTTCATCCGGATCGGTAGTGCGGCAGGCGGCCTGCGCACTCCAGTCGGTTACCCAGCCCATACCGGCGCCGTCCTCTCCCGAATCGAGGCTCCCCCACGGCGGCAGCGGCATATTCACCGCCGCCAGTTGAGGACGTTACGGAAGGTGGGCACAGCGCAACACCCCCTTCGGGCCCAATCTTGAATGGCCCGAACGGACTATGCGTAAGCGGCAGATCACCCGGGGGAGTGAGCCCGCGACATATGCGACTTTCCCGGCAACCGGGACAGTTCAGTTGAGTCACAACGGACGCCGGGTGACACACAAGGCGGATTCGGACACGTCCCCACCAAAAAAGTCGGGGAACATCCGGAACGATTCGGGGTCGCCGGACGTATTGATACGTAGCCCTGCTGCTGTGACAGTTGAGAGCAGCTTAGGCCAAGGCATTGACGCGTGTCCGGCGAATGAGAACGTAGGCTGCCCTCATGCCAAAGAAGCGCTCGGGCGGTGGTCTGTCGTCAACGCAGCAGGCCGCCAAGTTCCTCGGTGTCAGTGTGCTCGCGGGAGCCGTGCTGGCCGGTATCGCTCTGCCCGCGTTCGGCGCGCTGGGCCTCGCCGCCAAGGGGTCGGTGGAGTCGTTCGACGAACTCCCGGCCAACCTCAAGACGCCACCGCTGAGCCAGCGCACCACCATCCTCGACGCGGACGGCGGCCAGATCGCCACGGTCTACTCACGTGACCGCACGGTGGTCGACCTCAAGAACATCTCGCCGTACATGCAGAAGGCGATCGTCGCGATCGAGGACTCGCGCTTCTACGAGCACGGCGCGGTCGACCTGAAGGGCATGCTGCGCGCGCTCAACAAGAACGTGCAGAGCAGCGGGGTCTCCGAGGGCGCCTCGACGCTCACCCAGCAGTACGTGAAGAACGTCTTCGTGGAGGAGGCCGGTGACGACCCGACGAAGGTCGCGCAGGCCACCCAGCAGACCATCGGCCGCAAGATCAAGGAGCTGAAGTACGCGATCCAGGTGGAGGAGGAGCTCGGCAAGAAGAAGATCCTCGAGAACTACCTGAACATCACGTTCTTCGGCGAGCAGGCCTACGGCGTCGAGGCGGCCGCCCAGCGCTACTTCTCCACGCACGCCAAGGACCTCACCCTCCCCCAGGCGGCGCTGCTGGCCGGCATCGTCCAGTCCCCGTCCGTCTACGACCCGGTCAAGGACGACGTCACGGCCACCAACCGCCGTAACGTCGTGCTGAAGCGCATGGCCGAGGTCGGCGACATCACCGAGGCCGAGGCCGCCAAGGCGCAGAAGGCCCCGCTGAGCCTGAAGGTCAAGCAGCCGAAGAACGGCTGCATCACCGCCGTGAAGGGCGCCAGCTTCTTCTGCAAGTACGTGGAACGCGTCTTCCTCAGCGACCCGGTCTTCGGCAAGACCAAGGAAGTGCGGGCGAAGCTCTGGAACCAGGGCGGCCTGACGATCCGGACGACGCTCGAACCGCAGGCTCAGAAGTCCGTCCAGGCCTCGCTCAAGGACCACGTCTACAAGTCCGACAAGGTCGCCGCTGCCGCCACGCTCGTCGAACCCGGCACCGGCAAGATCCTCGGCATGGGCCAGTCGAAGCCGTACGGCTACGGCAAGAACGAGACCGAGTACAACTACTCCGTCAACTCCTCCATGGGCGGTTCGAACTACGGCTTCCCGACCGGTTCGACCTTCAAGCCGTTCGTGGCCGCGGCCGCGCTGGAGGAGGGCCGCCCGGCGAACCAGAGCTACCCGGCGCCGTACGAGATGCCGTACCCGGCCACGGTCCAGACGTGCAGCAGCAAGCCGTGGACCAACCAGGGCAACGACAAGCTGGAGAACGAGAGCGAGTCCGAGAAGGGCCCGTACCAGCTGAAGAAGGCCATGGAGCTTTCGGTCAACACCTACTTCGTGCAGATGCTCGCCGACATCGGCATGTGCCCCGTGGTGAAGATGACCGACAAGCTGGGCGTGGTCCAGGGCAACGGCGACAAGGTCCCCGAGGTGCCCTCCTCGATGACCCTCGGCTCCACCGGCCTCTCGCCGCTGACGATGGCGACCGCGTACGCGGCCTTCGCCAGCCGGGGCATGTACTGCACCCCGGTCGCGATCGAGTCGATCACCCAGACCGTGGGCGGCACGAAGAAGTCGCTCGAGGTGCCGAAGTCGACCTGCTCGCGTGCGATGAGCGAGAAGACCGCGGACACCGTCAACACGCTGCTGAGCGGTGTGACCGACTCCGGTACCGGCAAGCAGGCCGGTCTGTCCGGCCGCGCCAACGCCGGTAAGACGGGTACGACGGACTCCCGCAAGAACGCCTGGTTCGTCGGCTACACCCCGAACCTCGCGGGCGCCGTCTGGGTCGGCAGCGCCACCCAGAAGGTCGAGATGACCGACATCACCATCGGCGGCGTCTACCACTCCCAGGTCTACGGCGGCGACACCCCCGGCCCGATCTGGCGCGACGCGATGACCGGCGCGCTCGAGGGCAAGGAAGCCCCGTCCTTCAACCTCGTCAACATCCCGAACCCGCCCGACAAGGACCGGGGCGACGGGAACAACGACGGTGACAACGGGGACGACAACGGCGACACCGCGGGCAACCAGGACGACGGCTTCCTCACCGGTCTGCTCACCAACGGCACGACGAACGGCGGCAACTCGACCGGCGGCACCGACGGAGGCACCTTCTTCCAGGGCCAGAGCAACGGCAACGGAAACGGCGGCGGACGCGGCTGAGACCGTTCCGACGGCGGTCGACCGGTCGCCCGATCCAACGGCGGCCGACCGGTCAGCCCGCAGGCCCGCAGGCCCGCAGGCCCGCAGGGAACATAGCGAACGGCCCCTGCTTCTCGTACGGAGAGGCAGGGGCCGTTCGTCGTGCGGGGCCGTTCTTCGACCAGGGCCGTTCGTCGTGCGGGGCCGGTGGCGCTCGGTGGAGGCTGATGCTCCGCGCAGGCGCCTGGCCGTCGCGTGACCGTGTCAGCCCGCGAGCAGCTTCTTGACGACCGCGGCGACGCGGCCGCCCTCGGCCAGGCCGGCCACCTTCGGGTTCACGATCTTCATGACGGCGCCCATCGCCCGCGGCCCCTCGGCACCGGCCGCCTTGGCCTCAGCGACGGCCTGGGCGACGATGTCGTTCAGCTCCTCGTCGCCGAGCTGCTTGGGCAGGTAGGTGGCGAGCAGCTCACCCTCCGCCTTCTCCCGCTCGGCCGACTCGACCCGGCCACCCTGCGCGAAGGCGTCCGCCGCCTCGCGGCGCTTCTTCGCCTCCTTGGTGATCACCTTGAGGACCTCGTCGTCGGAGAGCTCGCGCTTCTCCTTGCCGGCGACCTCCTCCTTGGTGATCGCGGTGAGCGTGAGCCGGAGCGTCGAGGAGCGGAGCTCGTCGCGCCCCTTGATCGCGGCGTTGAGGTCTTCCTGAAGCTTCGACTTGAGCGTGGTCATGGGCTTGATTGTCGCAGGTGTCGGTGGCCGCACGCCCGCCGATTTAAGGGGCGGCGGGGCAAAGGCCGTTGGCGGCGTCTGACACGATGGACGTATGCGCGCGCGATACGGAGTACCACTGTCCATTGCGGCGGCCGGCGCCGCCGGCCTGGTGTACGCGGCGGGCTTCGAAGCCCGCTCCTTCCGCCTGCGACGGGTGACGGTGCCCGTCCTCCCCGCCGGGATGCGCCCCCTGCGCGTGTTGCAGGTCTCCGACATCCACATGGTCGGCGGCCAACGCAAGAAGCAGCGCTGGCTGCGCTCCCTGGCCGGTCTGCGTCCGGACTTCGTGATCAACACCGGCGACAACCTGTCCGACCCGGACGCCGTGCCCGAGGTCCTGGACGCCCTCGGCCCGCTGATGGAGTTCCCGGGCGCCTACGTCTTCGGCTCGAACGACTACTACGGCCCGACGCTGCGCAACCCCGCCCGCTATCTCCTGGAGAAGACCCAGGGACGCCACGGCTTGAACGGCAACGCGCCCGCAGTCGACGTGGTCCACAACCCGTGGGAGGGCCTGCGCGACGGCTTCGACGCTGCGAGCTGGCTGAACCTGACGAACACCCGGGGCGTGCTGAAGGTCGAGGGCGTGTCGATCGAGCTGACGGGGCTGGACGACCCGCACATCAAGCGCGACCGCTACGCGCGGGTGGCCGGCGGCCCGTCGACGTCGTCCGACTTCTCGATGGGCGTGGTGCACGCGCCGTACCTGCGGGTCCTGGACTCCTACACGGCGGACGACTACCCCCTGATCCTGGCGGGCCACACCCACGGCGGCCAGCTCTGCATCCCCTTCTACGGCGCCCTGGTCACCAACTGCGACCTGGACACGAAGCGGGTGAAGGGCCTGTCGACGCATACGGTCGAGGGGCGTACGTCCTACCTGCACGTGTCGGCGGGATGCGGAACGAGCCGCTACACACCGGTGCGGTTCGCGTGCCCGCCGGAGGTGACGTTGCTGACGTTGGTCGAGAAGGAGTAGGGCGAGGAATCGGAAGAGGGGGAGAGGGAGCAGCGGGGAAGAAGCAGGGGGAAGGAGCAGAGGGAGGGGTAGGGGCCGAAGCGGGGCGGAAATGCCGGAGGGTGGCAGAGGTTCCCTCGAACGGCCCTCCCATATCGCCGCTTTTGTCACGCTTGCCTAGCGTGAGGGCATGACCGCGCCGATACCCAGGGACCTCCCGGATCTGCCCGCGATCCCGCGGACCCACGCGCTACTCCTCTCCTCCGTCCCCGCGTCGGCGGTGGTGACCCCCGTACGCCGTCCACTCGCCGCCGTCCTGCGTCTGCTGCTGGCCGGCACAGCGGCCGCGGGCGTGACGCTCGCCCTGTTGCTCGGCAGCCCCTTGCGGGTCCTGAGCCACTTCGCGATCCAGAGCAACATCCTGCTGGCCCTGGTCACGCTGCTGTCCGCCCGCCGCGCGTGGACGGCCCGCCGACCCCTCCCCGCCGCCCTGACGGGCGCCGCACTGCTCTACGTCATGATCACCGGCCTGGTCTACCACCTGCTCCTGACGGACGCGACGACCCCCTTCTCGGTGACCGGCACGACGACCGCCCCCACGGGCTGGCACCTGGTCGCCGGGCACCTCATCCACACGGTGACCCCCATAGCCGCCGTCCTGGACTGGCTGCTGCTGACGCCCCCGGGCCGACTGCGCCTGCGCCGGGCCGCCACCTGGATGATCTACCCCGTGGCCTACCTGGCGTTCTCCCTCGCCCGCGCCCAGCTGATCACCGTCGGCACCCCGGGTCGCTACCTCTACCCCTTCTTCGACGTCGAGGCCCACGGCTACAGGCACGCCCTCGCCAACGCCCTCCTCCTCGGCCTCTCCTTCTACGCCCTCGCGGTCCTCCTAGTGGCCCTCGACCATGCCCGCCCGAACCCGATCAGCCACCGCCTCAAAACCGGATTTCGTCTCGGGCCACCGGTGGGCTAAAGTAAACGACGTCGCCGCGACAAGCAGGACAAGCAGCGACATCGGGGTGTAGCGCAGCTTGGCAGCGCGCTTCGTTCGGGACGAAGAGGTCGTGGGTTCAAATCCCGCCACCCCGACAGCTGAATAGCAGGTCAGAGGGCCCTTACCGAGTCGGTAAGGGCCCTCTCGCGTTGCTGTGTGTCTCACTGCGTGACTATCGATTCGTGAGTGCTTCGGGTGCGTGACTACGGCAGCTACGGCCGCCGCGGATCGGTGCCGAAGATGCCTCCCATGGCGACGGCCCCGGTCTGGATGACGGGCCGGATCTGCTTCCGGTAGACCTCCTCCGTCACAGCCGTCCCCGAGTGCCCGACGAGCCGCGAAATCACCTCCAGCGAGACGCCATGGTCGGACAGCAGAGACACGAAGCAGCGCCCGGAGTTCCTCGGTCCGGGCCCCGGTCAGCAGCGCAAGCACGATGTACCCGTGCATCGAGGTGCCCTCAGCTCCCCTGAGCACGGCATCGGCCTGGGCGTCCTTGGTGCGGCCGGCCTTGAGCCGGGTCACGACCTCCGGGAGGGTGAGCAGTTCGGGCGTGGCGGCGGTCATGCTGCGGCTCCTTTCGGGGCGGTCTGGTGGGTGGGGTGCCCGTCACTGCTGAGGCTGGCGGCGAGCCGGGCTTCGGCATCGGAGAGGCCGGTACCGGCGAAGTCCCAGTGGGCGGGGAGCAAGAGGCCGAAGCCGCCCTCCGGGAGATCCACGGTCTGAGGCGGAGATGCGGCGATGAACGTCACCTCGCCGCACTGGACGACCTCGCGACGATGCTGGAAGAGTGCGCGACCACTCCAGGAAGTCGCTTGTGGTTCGCGGGCGACTGAAGCTCGTGTCACGTCCGCTGTGTCTGTCTGACTGAGTGACAACGCGCGCACAACGGCGAACGAGCGCGGACGTCTGCGGGCCTTCAACGCAGATGAAAGCCGAGGCCGAAACGGCAATCAGGTGGCCAGGAAGTCTCGTTGCTCGCACGATGAGTGCATGGACCGGTTGCAGCACAGCGCTTGGCGGTATGTGGCGGAGATACTCCCACCCGAGGAGCTCCCGATGCTTGCTGCTCGTGCGCTCGTCGACGGGCGTGATTCCCCCGCCCTGCGTTCACTGGCCGGCCTGCCCCGCAGGAGCGACGAGACCGAGATCCGTGAACTGTACGTCCAAGCCCTGCACGAATGCGGCGTACCCCTTCCCGATGATGAGACAGCCGGCCGCCGGCTTCTCGTAAGGCTCGCGGTCGGTCTCGCGAATGCCGAACTGAGCCCCAAGGACGTGGTCGACCGCCTGTCGATGACAGTCGCAGCCCGCACCCCGGAGGAGACACAGTTCCTCTCCATCGCAGCGGACTACAGCGAATGGATGGACACGGACGAACTCCCGGGATGGGAGAACGGGCTCAGGACCGCGGCCCACTCATTGGCCGCCTCCACCGATCTCGGATCCGGTATCGGTGTGCCGGGGTCGCGGCGCGACTGACTAATCCGCCTGAACGCGCCCCGTGCCAGACCCTTGCCAGATACTGGGGGGAGCACTGTCAGGTCCAAGCCCTGCACCAGGTGACCATCCAGGGGAGGCATAGTTCGGGAGTCCTCCAATCCAGTCGGATCAGGGTCGATGCCGCCCGGCGCCAACGCCATCGAGCTCGCCGACATCCTGGGCCACGACAGCCGCGCCGTTCCGGTTGCGGCGGGTCCGCCTGGTGGAGCTACATCCCAACTCCCCCGGATGCGTGGACTGCACGGCGGTGCGACGCTGGAAATAGCGGACCGGCACCGCCTGCCGTCCGCCCCTACGTGGGAGAGGGGCCGACATGGCAACGACACCTCACGCTGGCTCCAGCACTGACATCTGCGCCCAGATGAGGCACGATGCCGAGCTGAGCAAAAAGGAACTAAGGGACGAGAGAAAAAAGCTCTCCGCGCTCAAGCACAAGCATGAAACGGATCCAATAAAGGCTCAACAGTTGAGGGAGGAAATTGAAGAACTGAAAAATCGAATAGAGGTCGACGAAGCCCAACTCCAGGTGCAATTGGAAGACATTGCCGCCAACTGCAGTGGCCACTAGTACGTTGCGTGACTCGCTGATCGTTTCAGGGTGGGGACACGGCGTCATCCGAGGCCGCCCGGCCCGTGCCGCGTGCTCGCCGCCTCGGCTGTGAAAATCGCTGTCCCATTGTCGGGCGGCGGTGATAGAGAGTCGGGGTGACAACGACACTTGAGTTCCCCGTTCTGTTGCGACTGATCGACGAACGGTCGAGCGCCTTCCGCGCCGCGGTCGCCTCCGCGCCCAGCCTCGACGTGCAGGTGCCGACCTGCCCCGAGTGGACGCTGTTCGATCTGGCGCAGCACATCGGCGAGGGGCGCCGCTCCTGGGCCGCCACCGTCGCCGCAGGTCCTGCTCCGGCCAAGTCCGCAGCGGAGGGCACCCCCGTCGCGCCTCGTGAGCGTGAGGCATTGTCGGCCTGGTTGGCGGAGTCCACGGAGCAACTGCTGGACGCACTGCGGAAGGCCGGCCCGGATCGCGGTTGCTGGACGTGGTGGGAGACGTCGCAGTCGCCGCAGACGTCCGGTGCCGTAGCTCGGCACCAGCTCCAGCAGCTCGCGGTGCACACCTACGACGCCCAGATCACCGTGGGTGCCCCGCAGCCGCTGCCCGCCGAGGTGGCACTCGACGGTGTCGACGAGTTCCTGTCCACCTGCGTCGCAACGACGAGTGCCTGGCCGCACAAGCCCACCGCCTTCGACTTCCACGCCACCGAGGGCCACTCCTGGTGCCTCACGGTCGACGGCGACGGCGCACGCTCCACCCGTATCCCCGCGCCCGGCACGACGCCTGTCGCCGCTGCCGACGAGGGCCCGAACGCGGCCGGCGTCTCCGTCCGCGGCACGGCCAGTGAGCTGGTCCTCTTCGTGTACGACCGTATCCCGGCGGACTCCCTGCAGCTCGAGGGAGACGCAGGTTTGTTCGACCTGCTCCGCGCGTGGGAGCCGGAGGAGTAGGACGGGTGCTGTAGAGCGGCGAAGTAAGCCTCGTCAAGACTGCGGGCGGCGGCCGACACCGGCGGCTGACACCGACAAGCACGAACCGCAGCGGTCAGCGCCGGAGCGTCAACGTCCCCGTCGATAGGCCAGGACGATTCCGATCGCAGCCAGTACCGCGACCACGGAGACAAACCATGTCGGCATTGACTCGAGCCCCTTGTAGGCGATCGGGGTGGTCATGGGCATCAGGCCTCCTCAAGCGCGAGCAATGTTCGAATACCCGTCTTCGAAGTCGAGATGCCGCCAGGAACACGCCCGCACCACCTCCACGGCGGCGGCCTGTCGTTTGACCGAGCCGGTCCGCGAGAGTGTCACATCCTTGGCTCGCGCCACACGCGGACCAGTGCAGCTGCATGGAGGCCGGGGCTCCAACCGAAGGTGTGCTGTGAACGGCGGCATCTCTCCCGCCCGACGAGCTGTGTCGGGCTGTGCTTCTGTGAGCCTCGCCTTGCCTCATCGGCGGTCCTCGGGCGTCGCGAGGTCGGCTGTCCGGGCGTAGGCGGTCCGGGGCGCGGGGTGCCGTGGGTCCCGTCGGTCGTCGAGGCTCCTCGGGGGCGTGTGCCGCTGCCGTTGCGGGAGGGTGAACCGGGGTTCGAGCTTGCCTCAACAGGGCTTTTTCCGCAGGTGAGTTGCGTGGTCCGTGGGCGGCGTGATGGTTCATCAGGGGGTGAGGGAGGACCCTATGCTGGCCCCGGCGAAACGTCGGCCGGTCCACGGCCGGACGGTGGTGAGGTGGCCCCGCGTTCGCCGTTCCCTATGTCTGGCCTGTGAAGGGTTGTTCTGCCATGGCTTACCGCTCGCGTGTCCGCTCCATATTGGTTGCCACGGCTCTGGTGGCGGGAGTGTTCTCGCTGACGGCCTGCCAGGAGGACGATAAAGCCGTGGCGTCGGACCCGACCGGCTCGGCGGGAGCCAGTGTGACGGCGAGCGCCTCCGATGCCGCCTCGAGCGAGGCGTCGGACCCGGCCGGCTCGCCGGCGAGCGACACTGCGACGGGCGGCTCCGACAGCACTTCGACCGGTGCCTCGAACCAGGACAGCACCGCCACGAAGGACACCGGGGAAGGCGACGTCACTGCGGGCAAGGGCAAGGGCGTGAGCGGCACCTGGCTGGGCACTGTGTCCTACCTGGCCCCGGGGAAGTACACGGTGTCGGACATGAAGGACCCCGAGCAGCAGTTCTGGCTGGCCGAGGACACGAAGATCATCGGGGCGGGCACCATGTGCGCGGCCGGCACGCAGTGCACCGAGGCGAAGCTGGAGGCCGCCGCGAAGGGCGGGAAGCTGGCGGCCACGGTGTTGGTCACCGACGGGGTCGCCACCGCCATCACCGAGGAGCCGTAGGACCGGCCCCTGCTCGTCCTCGTCTGCCGTCCGCGTCTGCCGTCCGTGTCCATCGTCCGTGTCCGCCTTCCGCGGACCGGGCGGGCAGGGGGCGCTCGCCCGGTCGGGATACAGATCATGGAGTGAGCGGCAAGGAGGCTCGGGTCGGTGACGCGGTCTCCTCCGCCTCCTCGGCGACGGCTCCCGGACCTGGCGTCCGGGGCGCCCCGCAGCGGAGGCGGGCGGCGACGGCGAGTGCCGCCACTGCCCCGGCGACGAGCAGAGGGTGCCCGACCAGCCATGTCTGGACGCCCTCGAACGGGTCGCCGGCGGTCAGGTTCGCGCGTTCGAGCATCCAGGACACCGAGAACACGAGCCCGATGACGGCCACGCCGACGCGGAACGCGGGGTAGGAGGTCGTACGGGCCAGCACGACCAGAGACGGCATCATCAGGGCGACGACGAGCAACTGGGTCAGTTCGATGCCCAGGTTGAAGCCCAGCAGCGTGGTCAGGAGCGACCCGCGGTCGAGGCCGAGGTCGCCGATGAGCGAGGCGAACGCGAGGCCGTGGACGAGCCCGAAACCCGCGGCGATGAGCACCTCGCCGCGCGCCACCAGCGGCCGTATCGCATGGACCGCGGACACCGCGATCGAGAAGGCGATGAGCGTCTCGACCGGCCGTGACGGCACGTGGACCACTCCCGAGGCCGCCAGGGCGAGGGTGAGCGAGTGGCCCAGGGCGAACGCCGACACGACGTGCACGACACGTACGAGACTGCGGCGCGGCGAGGTGGCCCCGGTGCGCCATCGGCCGCCGGCGGCGACCAGCGGGGCGGGGATGAGCAGCATCAGCAGGAACAGCAGGTGGTCGGCGCCCTCACCGACATGCTCGATGCCGAGACCCGCTGTGGTGGCGAAGCCCTTCAGCCAGGAACCCTCGGCGGCCGGGACTCTCAGGCTCTTGGTGTCCCAGTCGAGGACGCCGAGTGTCTCGGCGTCGTCCGTCTTGAGGATGCCGCGGTCGAAGTCGTACCGGACGGTGGCGATGACCTTGTGGGTGAGGAGTTCCTCGACGATGACGTCGTAGCGCAGCCGGAAGTCGGTGACCTGCCCGTCGGGGGGACGGATGGTGAGCGGGTAGACGAGGTGCGCCGTCCCGTCGATCGTCCGCACCGACCCCGTGCCGAGCGCCACGGTCCAGGCGGCGCCGTCCTCGCCGACGGCGCTGATGTGCCGTGCCGTATAGCCCTTGAGGAAGGACCGGTCCTCGCCGAGCACGCTGGTGCGGGTGAGGTCGCGGGCGACGGCGATCGCCAGACGGTCGATGGGCAGCTGTACCTCGCCCTCGACCCGGTCGTCACGGATGTCGAGCAGGACGGCCGAGGTGCTCATCGGGTGGGCGCCGGCCGGCGACGCGAGGCCGCCGACCAGCAGGAACGCCGCGAGCAGCAGGGCGGAGAAGAGACGGCGCACGGACGTTACTCCCAGCCGTAGTCGGAGGTCTCGTCCCGGAAGATCGTGTGCTGGTGGATCTCGTCGGTCGAGGCGCCGGGCTGGTTGGAGAACTCGATCCAGGCGGACGGCCCGTCGAGACGGACGTACGTCTGGTCGTTGTCGATGGTGGTTCCGCCGCTCCACCCGATGTACGTCTCGTCGTACTCGGAGACGTACTTGGTCAGGAGCCGCGCCGCGGCCTGCTCGTCCAGGTCGTCGACCCAGGTGCGCAGCATCGCGGTGACCTTCGCCTGCTGCTTCTTGGTGAGGCTGCTGACGAGGACGCCCTCGGGCTCGGTCGGGAAGGGACCGTCGTTGCCCGGGCCGAGGTAGAGGTCGTCGAAGCTGCCGTCGATCTCGGCGGCGGCCAGTTCGTCGGCGGTGAGCGACTGGACGGCGCCGACGGTGGCGGCCCGCTTGTCGGCGAGCGGAGCGTAGGCCTTGTCGTTCCAGATGAACTCCTCCGGTTCGACCGCGGTCAGCGTGGGTGACATGGTCACGTTGTTCCCGGCGTAGGTGATGTTGTACGCCGCGTGGTGGCCGCCGTACTGGACGGTGAACTCGCCGGTCTTGCTGGGCTGTCCGAAGAAGGAGATGTAGTACCACTCCGAGCCGAAGTTGGCACCGCCACCACCACCGCCGCCGCCCGGCCCGCCGGTCGGTGCGCCGGAGGGCGGCGTGCGCGTGGCGGTGGACGAGGCGGTCGGAGTGGCGGTGGGCGTGGTGGTCGGTGTGGCGGTAGGCGTGATGGTCGGAGTGGCCGACGAGCCGTCCCCCGTGTCCGACAGCGAGCCGAGGTAGTCGTCCGCCGTGCGGATCTCGACGAGCTCCTCGTAGCCCTGCTTGCTGAGCGCCGCCTCCATGACCTTCATGGCCGCCGCGTCCTGTGCGTCGGTGAGGTCGCCCAGCTTCAGCCCGTTGCGCTCGACGACGGGCGTCGGGAAGTTCGACCAACCCGTCTTCTTCGCCTCGTCGTCGAAGTCGTAGAGGACGGCGTCCTTCTGTTCGTCGGACAACGTCGCGAGGAAGGCGTTGACGGCCTTCACGACCTGGGCGGTGTTGGCGCCACCGGCTCCGGTGCGGGCCGCGGAGGCCGGGACCGCCTGCTTGGCGACCGCCGCCGAGGCGGACCCCGGATCGAAGGCGAGATAGCCGACGGTGCCGAGGGCGACGCTGAGGCACGCGGCGAGCACCACGGGCCGGCGCAGAACGGGGCGGGTGTGGGAGGACATGGGACTCCTCTGACGTGAGGGGGTGGAGTCATCCATCGTGGGAGAGCGGTCTCAGAGCGCGGCCGGAGCCAGTCCGGAATTGGATGAGAAGCGGGCTTGGCTGAGAAGCGGGCTCACAGGACGCTGTGCGACCATGCGCGCATGCCGGAGCGTGTCCTCGTGGCCGACGACGATCGTGCCGTCCGCGAAGCCGTCGAGCGAGCACTGGAGCTGGCGGGGTACGACGTCGTCACCGCGGGCGACGGCGTGGAGGCCCTGGTCCTGGCCCGCCGGGACTCCTTCAGCGCGCTCGTCCTCGACGTGATGATGCCGCACATCGACGGTGTGGCCGTGTGCCGTGTGCTGCGCGCCGACGGTGACCGCACCCCCGTGCTGATCCTCACCGCACGGGCCGGGATCCCCGACCGGGCGAACGGCCTGGACGCCGGCGCCGACGACTACCTGCCCAAACCCTTCGAAGTGCCCGAGCTGCTCGCGCGGTTGAGGGCGCTCCTGCGCCGGGCCGTGCTGACGGCGTCGTCCGCCTCACCGGCCGAGGAGGCCGAGGAGCGCGAGCGCCCGGTCGACGTGCTGCGGATGGCGGCACTGCGCGTCTCCCCCGGCACGCGCCGCGCTTGGTGGGGGGCGGCGGAAATCCGGCTGACCAGGACCGAGTTCGACCTGCTGGAGCTTCTGGTGCGCGACGAGGGTCTCGTACTGGACCATGCGGCGATCTACCGGGCCGTCTGGGGTCCTGACGCCGGTGTGGACACCAAGAACCTCGCCGGTTACATCGGCTACCTGCGGCGCAAGCTCACCGAGGCCGGAGCGCCCGACCTGATCCGCACGGTACGCGGCGTGGGTTACGCGGCGCGGCGGCCATGAGCCTGCGCTCGCGGTTCGCGCTCGCCTTCGCCGCCGTCGGCGCCGTGGTGGCGGTGACGGTCGGTGCGCTGAGCTACCTCGCCGCCTCCGACAGCGTGTTCGCGGAGGTCGACCGGACGCTGCGGTCGACCACCGTGGCCCTGACCCGTGGCATGGAGAAACGCGAGGAGCAGGCTCCGTCCGACACGGCCGGCCGGAGCCCTGTCAGCCAGAGCCCCGTCAGCCAGAGTCCTGCCAGCCTGAGTCCCGAAGGCCGAAGTCCCGAAAGCGGAAGACCCGAAAGCGGAAGTCCCGAAAGCCGGAGGCCCGCCCCCTTTCCCGGACCGGACCTGCCCGCCCCGGGAGGCGATGCGGCACCGCAGCCGGTCCTCCAGGCCGTGGCCCGGGACGGTCGGCCCATCCGCCTGAGCGGCCCGCTGGAGCAGCTGCCGGTGTCCGACACCGCGCGAGCCCTCGCCGCCACCGGCGAGGCCGGGCAGTCCGACATCACCGAGATCGACGCGGGCGGCCACAGCTACCGCCTGCTGACGACCGCTCTCGGCGAGAGCCGCGGCGCCCTGCAGGTGGCGGTCCAGATCGACCAGACCCGCGACGTGCTGGCCGGCATGGCGCGACAGATCGCGGCGGTCAGCCTGGCGGTCATGCTCGTCGCGGCGGCCGCGGGCCGACTGCTCGCCGGACGGGTCACCCGACGCCTGGCCCGGCTGGCCGAAGTCGCGGAAGAGGTCAGCACGGACGGCCGGCTCGGCTACGACGCCTCGGAACCGGCGGGCGGGCGCGACGAGGTCGGACGGCTGTCCGCCTCCTTCAGCAGGATGCTCGGTCGCATCGTCGCCGCCCGCGAGGCCCAGGAACGGCTGGTGCACGACGCCGCCCACGAGCTGCGGACCCCGCTGACCAGCCTGCTGGCCAACGCCACCGTGCTGCACCGCGTCGCCGAGCTGTCCCCCGACTCCCGCGACCGACTCCTCGACGACGTCCAGAACGAGACCCGCGAACTCGGTCATCTCGTCGACGAACTCGTCGAACTGGCACTGGCAGGCCGCCGCGGGGAGACCGAGGAACCCGTGGACCTGGCCGAGGTGGCGCGCCGAGCGGCGCGGCGCGTGTACCGGCGCACCGGACGCCTGGTCCACGTGGACGCGTACGACTGCGTGGTGCGCGGCAGCTCCCACGGCCTCGAACGCGCGGTGGGCAATCTGCTGGAGAACGCCGCCAAGTTCGACGCCGACGGCAGCGAGCCCATCGAGGTGCACATCCGCCAGGGAGCGATCACCGTCCGCGACCGGGGGCCCGGCATCGCCGCCGATGACACCAGCCGGGTGTTCGACCGCTTCTACCGGGCCGACAGCGCTCGCGCTCTGCCCGGCTCCGGACTGGGCCTCGCCATCGTCCACGACGTCGCGGAGGCGCACGGCGGATCGGTGTCGGCGGGTACGCAGCCCGGCGGTGGCGCCGTGGTGGGGTTCACCGTGAGCCGCTCACGTCTCCTGCCGGCCACCCGCCCACGGACGAAGACCGCGACACCGGACTCGACACCGGACTGACCGCACCGCCGTCCGTCCGTCGCGCCGGACCGTCCGTCGCGTGCCGGTCCGTCCGTCGCGGGCCGGTCCGTGCGCGGGTCGATGTCAGGAGCGACCGTCGGCCGCGGCGGCCATGGACGACCGTGCGGACTGCTCGGTGGTGTCCGGAGGGACCACCAGCAGATCCCAGCGCCCTCGGCCGGGCGCGAGCAGGACGACGGTGTCCGGGGCGGACGCCGTCACGGTTCTGCGCAGTCGTACGACCTGATTGCAGACGAGTGTCCGGCCCGGCGTCGCGGACCACTTCGCCCCGCTGACGGTGACGCTGGTGATCTGGCCCCACTCGGGCGGCAGTCCGCCGAGGAGACGGGGGAGTTCGGCGAGCAGGTCGTAGGAGCGGGGCCACCATGCGCCGTCGATGGGCCGTGGCATGGTGCCGCGGGGCGCCAGGCTCAGGCGGAGGAGGGGATGGGAGGGGAGCGGGGGATCGAGTGCGGTGGTCATATCTGCTCCTGTCGGCTGCCGTACGGCGGTCGGATCAGTCGGCGGTGGGCGATGGTCGCTGGGCGGTGATCCGGGGGGCGGTGATCGGCGGGTGGTGGTCGGTGGGCGGTGATCGGCGGGCGCGCGGGTTCTGGCCCGGCGCGCGGGTTCTGGCCCGGCGCGCGGCGATCCGGGCCCGAGCGGGCCGACGCCCGTCGTGCACTGCCCGTCGTGCACCGCCCGTCGTGTGCCGCGCGTCGTGCACCCGACCAGGGCGTTCGACGCCGCGGATGAAAGCGGCGGAGAGAACCTCGCTGAAGGTGAACCGCTCCGGCGACGGCCGGCGAAGACCGGCGAAGGCGCGGACGGGGAACGCGCTGCCTCTGCGCGGGACGGAATCCGCAGGGCACGGAATCCGCGGGTGACGGACGCCGCGGGGGCGGGGGTCAGCTCCTCCTGCCGTACGCGGTGGGCTGCCCGCGCGAGTCGTCGTCCTCGTACCCCGCGGGAGAGCCGCCGGCTTCGTCGCAGGCGAAGAACCAGCGGAGCGCGTCGGCGACCTGCCGGGCGACCGCCGGGTACGGCGACATGCTCGGCGCGGCCGGGGCACGATCGGGCAGGTGAGCTGCTTCAGCGGCCATAAGGCGGAACCTGCCTCGAGCGCGAAGCACCCGGTGTGGTCGAACCAGGAGGACGAGACCGGCCTGAACGCCGGTGTACGAAGGATCCTCGCTCCCCCAAACTACTCCCCCGCGCCCCGGAACGACGCCGGAGGAACGGCCCCGCTTCGATGACGCCGATCGCGTTTCGCGGCTCGGGAGGAGCGGGTACCCGGGGTCCGCACAGCACATCGGACAAGGCTGAGGCGATCCCCATGACGGACAACACCACCAGCGTCGGCTCGGCCGGTCGGTCCGAAGCGGGCGTGAGCACGCTGAAGGGCCGTACCGGAGCCGGGGCGCCGGCGCAGACTCGAGGCAGGACCACCATCGAGGACGGCGTGGTGGCCAAGATCGCGGGCATGGCCGCCCGTGAGGTGCCGGGCATCCACCATCTCGGCGGAGGCATGGCCCGCGCCCTCGGCGCCATGCGGGAACGCGTCCCCGGCGGAGGCGGTGGCGGAGGCGTCACGCGCGGGGTGAAGGTCGAGGTCGGCGAGCGCCAGGCCGCGGTCGACCTGAACCTCGTCGTCGAGTACGGCGTCCCCATCGTCGACGTGACAGGTGACGTGCGCTCCAACGTCATCGGCGCCGTGGAGCGGATGACAGGCCTGGAGGTCGTCGAGGTCAACATCACCGTCGACGACGTCCACCTTCCCGACGAGGAGGACGAGGGAGAGGACTCCGGAGCCGGCGAGGGCCGCGTGAGATGAACGGCCGCCACGCCCGCCCCGACGTCCTCGCCCTCCACGTCGACGGATCACCGAGCACCGCCGTCACCGGTGTCACCGGCGGCTGACGCGCGTCAGGTCGTCGGGAGCCTGACCGACTGGCTGTGGCGGAAGAAGTCGCGCGGGTCGTACGTCTTCTTGACCTGCTGGAGCTTGGCGTAGTTGTCCTTGTAGTACAGCTCGTACCAAGGGACGTCGGACGTGTTGTACGTCGGGTCGCTCAGGTCGATGTCGGGGTAGTTGACGTAACAGCCGTCGGTCACGTCGTTGATGACCGGGACGCCGCCCGTGCCGGCGTAGACGCCGTGGTAGAACTCGCGCATCCAGCGCAGCGAGTCGGCCTCGTCGGCCGGGTCGGTCCACCAGATCGACCAGGCCGCCTTGTACGCGGCCTCGCGGTGCGGGAAGGCGGTGGCGTCCGGGGCGACGGCGTTGATCCTGCCGCCGAAGGAGCTCAGCTGCACGTTGGCCGTGGTGTTGGCCAGGTCGTCCCGCGTCAGGTGCTCGTAGAACGCGTCGATCTGCGCCGCCGGCATGGCCGTGCGGTAGTACGCGGACTTGTTGTCGCTGTTCAGGCTGGGGTCGTTCAGCGTCGGGTTGGTGGTGCCGGCGTAGCGGGCGGCCTGGAGCCACGACATCCGGCGCGGCTCGGCGAAGTCGGGCAGGGCCGCCATCTCGCCCATGTGGGTCACCATCGGCTCGCTCGCGACGTCCAGGCCTTCGGTCATGGCGGCCAGGAAGTCGTCCAGTACCCGCCGCGCGTCCGGGACGGTCGCGTCGAGCTGGGTGACCAGGCCGATGTAGCCGCTCGACTTGTGGGTCAGCCACAGCGCGCTGAACAGGTGGTCGTGGACGGTGCCGGGCGCGAGGTGCTCGGCGTGCCAGTCGCCGTAGTTGGTGATCAGGCGCGCGAAGCGTTCCTTGGTCATCTCGGCCCACGGCCAGGAGGCTGCGTGCAGCAGCACCTCGGCGGGCGGCTGCGGAAGCAGCTTCGCGGGGTCGGTGCCGACCGCCCCCGGGGAGCGGAACCAGAAGCGGGTGATGACGCCGAAGTTGCCGCCCCCGCCGCCCGCGTGGGCCCACCACAGGTCGCGGTGCGGGTCGTTCGGCTCGCGGGTCGCCACCTGGACCTTGACCGAGCCGTTGGCCGCGACGGTCACCACCTCGACGCCGTACAGATGGTCGACCACCAGGCCCAACTGGCGGCAGAGCAGGCCCCAGCCGCCGCCGCTGACGTGGCCGCCTGCGCCGACCTGGAAGCAGACACCGGCGGGGATGGTGACTCCCCAGCCGCGGTACATGCGCTCGTACACGTTCAGCAGCTGCGCGCCGGCCTCGACGCAGACGGCGTTCTTCTCGGCGTCGAAATAGACCCTGTTCATCTTGGCCATGTCGAGGACGACGCGTACGTCGGAGTTGAAGACCCAGTCCTCGTGGCAGTGGCCGCCGCTGCGCACCGTGAGGCGCTTGCCCGCCTTCACGGCGCTCTGGACGACGGCCTGCACCTGCGCGGTCGTCTCGGCGAGGCATATCTTCTCGGGCGTGGCGGACCAGCGCTGGTTGTAGCCCCGCACCAGGTCCTGGTACCGCTTGTCGCCAGGGGTCACCGTGGTGATCGGCTCCGCCGCTGCCGCGGCTCCCTCGGCCGCCGCGGCCGGTGTGGCCAGGCCCGTCCCGGTCAGCAGCGCGGCGCCTCCGGCGGCCGCACCCCCTGCCAGGAAGTTCCGCCTGTGGATGCCTTGATCGTGGCGTGCCATCGTCCCATCCCCCTCGTCCCGACGCATCGACACGCCCACGCTATGGACCGGTGGGGGCCGCGGCACTCAGAAAGTTGCGCTCGTACTCGGCTCGCCGCTCAGCCGGCGCGCAGCGCCCCCATCTCGCCGGGTCCGGACGCCGGGTGCAGCTGGGTCCGCAGGGACTGACGGATCCGTTCGTGCCGGCAGACCCTGCGGACCTCCGACGGCAGCAGAAACGCGCCCGGATGCGGGGCCGCGGGACGGGCCAGTTCCCGGGCGACGCGTTCCACCAGCCACCTGTCGTCGGCGCGGTGCCGCGCGTCCGGGAAGAGCTCCGCCAGTCGCGCCCGCGTCGCGCCCTCCGGGCCCTCGATGACCGCGCACACGCCCTTCCCCGCGACGGCCACGAGCACCGGCCCCGCATCGGTGACGCCCACGGCCGAGCGGATCTCGACGCCCGCCCCGCCCGCGCGGAACTCCTGCGGGGTCATGCCCAGGATCGCCGAGGAGACGGCGTAGAACTGGCCGTTGGTGCTGAAGCCCGCCTGGTAGATCGCGTCGGCGACGGTCCGCGCCCGGATCAGCATCTCCCGCACCCGCCGGGCCCGCACCGCCGTCCAGTAGGTGTGCGGCGTGAGGCCGGTCAGCGACTTGAACATGCGGTGGAAGTGGAAGCGGCTGTAACCGGCGCTCTGCGCCAGGTCGTCCAGGTTCGGCGGATCCACCGCCGCGTCCATCAGCAGACAGGCACGGGCCACCGTGTCGGCGTGCTGCCGGTTCCGCTGCCGCTCGCCCGGCCGGCAGCGACGGCAGGGCCGGTAGCCCCGCGTGTGGAGTTCGTCGAGCGACGCGTGGAACTCCACGTTCTCGCGCCGGGCCAGCCGCGCCGCGCACGAGGGCCTGCTGTAGATGCCGGTCGTCTTCACCACGTAGTAGAAACGTCCGTCCGCGGCCTCGTCGCGCTCCCGGACCGCACGCCAGCGCTGCTCATCGCTCTCGTACATGCGGGCCTCTGCCGTCCGTCCCGCGCGCGTCCGCGTCCGGACAGACCTCGGTCACCTCTGCCGACTTCTCCGCCGCCGACTTCACCGCTGCCGTGTTGATGTCTGCCGTGTTGCCGTCTGACGTGTTGATGCCTGCCGTGTTCATGGTCCGGAGCGTGCCAAGCCCGGTTGGTGCCCTGGTGGGGCACCGCTGGAGGACCTGCCGCGGAGCCCCGTCCGGCGCGCCGCGGCCCCCGTGCGCGGCCCTCCGACCCCTTCAGACCACTTGGGCGGGCAGCCGGCCCTCCCGGACGGCGGTGACGAGGGCGTCGTGGTCGCGCTCGTTCTGGTCGGCGTACTGCTCGGCGAAGGTCACCAGCGCCCGGTCGAAGCTGTCGCCGCCGCCCAGATAGGAGGCGATGGCGATCCGGTCGCCGGATCGGGCGTGGGCCCGGGCCAGCGTCGCGCCGCACAGCGCGCCGAAGGTGCGCATGCCGCGGGGCACCATGTCCTCGGACACGGCGACCCACTTCCAGTCCCGCAGCTGCCGTACGTAGAAGTCCCGTCGGCGGCCGTCGATGCCCTCGACGCGCTCCCAGCCCAGGAAGATGTCGCTGGTGGCCTGCATCAGTCGCTGTCCGGCGACCACCCGCTCGCCCTGCGTCCGGTACGCGCTCACCCCGGCGAAGGGCGCCAGCACCGACTCGTCGGCCTCCTTGGCCTGGAGGAACAGCGGATCCTCGTCGTCCTTGCCGAGCAGCAGCACGATCCAGCAGCGAGTGCCGACGCTGCCGACGCCCACGACCTTGCGGGCCATGTCGGCCACCCGGTACTGCTCCAGCAGGTACCGCCGGTCCGACTGGAGGGACTGGCCGTAGCGCTCGATCAGCCGGCGAAGGTCCTTCTCCACGTCGCCCCCGCGTCCTTCGCCGGGCAGCAGGTCGTCGAGACGGGTGATGAGCGGTGGGTCGGGGGCGATGCGGCGCCTGCCGTCGACGACGTGGGTGAGCTTGTCGAAGACCTGAAGGGTGTCGCGCGAGAGCGCCTTGGTCACGGCCTGTGCCCAGCGTTCGCGGCCCCGCGCGGACAGGTCCGCGCCGAAGCGGTCCCGTACCCAGTCGACGTCGAACTGGGCGTACCAGACGGCCAGGTTGCCGAGTCCGGCGAAGGACCGCATGTTCTCCCGGTACGACCGCACGGTGGTCCGTACGATCGCGGCCCGCTCCTTGGTGCTGAAGCCGTTCGCCCGGCCCGCGATGGCGAGGCTGGCGGCCAGGCGCTTGACGTCCCACTCCCAGGGGCCCGGCAGCGTCTCGTCGAAGTCGTTGATGTCGAACATGAGGCGCCGCTCGGGGGAGGCCAGCAGCCGGAAGTTCAACATGTGGGCGTCACCGCACAGTTGGGTGCGCAGTCCGGTCGTCGGGGTGTTCGCGAGATCGGACGCCATGATGGCGGCGGCCCCCCGGTAGAACCGGAAGGGCGACTCGGACATCCTGGCGTAGCGGATCGGCACGAGGTCGGGCAGCCGTGTCGCCGACTGCTTCTCGATGATCTTCAACGGGTCCGGCCGCTTCGGTCCGGGCACGAATTCGGCGTGGCTGGAGCGGGGCACGTCGGCCCGCGCGGCCTTGCCGAGCGCGGCCCGTTCCTGCGGGGCGCGGTGCCGCACGTCGTGTCCGTCCAGGTGGTTGTCGGTCATGGCTGCGGCTCCGTGGGGTGGTCTCGCCGAACGCCCGGGGCGGTGGCGATGGTCATGGCCATGGCGAGGTTTCGGCTCCCTTCGGCCGATCACTGGCGGTCCGCGTGCCCGCGCCTCGGCGGGAGCGCGGTCGGCGCCGGCCGCCGCGGGCTTCCGGGCGCCCGCCGCATCGCCGGTGTGTCCGCTTCCAGGGCACCAGCGATCCGCGCCGCGAACTTCACCCGCCTCGGGTGATCTCCCGTCCCCGGCCACGGCACAGGCTCGAAGAGGCAGTGCCGCACGTCGCACATCCCCGACGAAGTGAGGAATCCGCCATGACCACGAGCACGGTGCACCACAGGTCGTCCACGTCCGAGGCAGCCGCCGGCGGGCTGGTGACATTCGCCGGCGTCATGCTGTTCATCGCCGGTGTCCTCGATCTGTTCCGGGGCATCATGGCCATCGCCGACGACGACATCTACGTCTCCACCCCCAACTACGTCTTCAAGTTCGACCTGACGAGCTGGGGCTGGATCCAGCTGGTCCTCGGCGTGATCGCCATCGGCGTGAGCGTCGGCCTCTTCTCGCGTGCCACCTGGGCTCGGGTCGTCGCGGTCGGCATCGCGGGGCTGCTGATCATCGCGAACTTCCTGTCGATCCCGTACTACCCCGTCTGGTCGCTCACCCTGATCGCGCTGTACGCCTTCGTGATCTGGGCCCTGTGCACGGCCCCCCGCTGACGCGCGAGCGGCCGCGGGGCGGCGGGCCACCACCCGGCTGACCCCGCTGGCAGGTCGCGAGACGTTCCGCGTGACCGTGGCGAGAATGCGGCAGCGACCCCCACAGCGAATGGGCACAAGAGTTCGACATCGGCGCGGATCGTGCTGCTGACACTCGCGGCGGGTCAGTTCCTGATGGCGCTCGACAGCTCCGTCATGAACGTGTCGATCGCCACCGTGGCCGAGGACGTGGACTCGACCGTGACCGGGATCCTGGGCGCGATCACGGCCTACACCCTCGTGATGGCGATGCTCATGATCCCCGGCGGCAAGGTCGGCGCGCTGATCGGCCGCAAGCGGGCCTTCATGATCGGCTGCGTCATTCTCCTCGCACTGTTCTTCACCCACCGAATCCCGACGACCCAGCCGGGATCGTCCCCGCGGCGCTAACGGGGGCTTCGTCGTCCACCGCGACCAGACCCCCCGCGTCCGGCGGGTCGGCCGACGGTCGGTCGGCGGTCCGGCGCGACGCTCGGCGGGGTCGAGCGGCGGTCCGGCAGTCGGGCAGGTCGGGCGGCCGGGCGGCGGGTCGGGCGGCGGTCCGGCGGACGCGGAGGGTCTGGCCGGGTCGAGCGGCGGTCCGGCGGGTCGGCCGGCGGGTCGGCCGGCGGTCCGGCACGACGATCGGCGGTCCGGCGCGACGATCGGTGGTCCGGCGGGTTCGGGCGGTGGTCCGGCGGGTTCGGGCGGTGGGCGGGCGCGAGGCGTCGTCGGGTTCGCGAATTGAGGATCGTCACACGCCGCACCGTTCGGCACCGGTCCCTCCCCTCGTGCGGACCGGTGACGAACGGTGCGGGCGGAGTCGACCACGCCATGACGGCGCGGTTCGCGCGCCGGACGCGCGGTCGCCCGCGATACGCCCGGTTGATGCGCTTCTGCCTCCGGATCCTGCCAGCTGCGGCCCGAACCGAGGAGGATCCGATATCCGGTCAGCCACTTAACCGCAGGTCAGCCATATAAAGTGGTTTTTCCGGTCCGGATTGCAAGTGCGGGGAAAGTTAGGGGTGGAGGCCTTGAGTTCCGACTCGGGCGCACGCACAGCCTTCGCGGAACGACTCGCGCTGCTGTATAAGGAAGCTGGCAACCCTCCACTCAAACGCGTGTCCGAGACGGTCGGCCGACTTCAGCGGGTCGACGAGCGGGGACGACCCGTAAGGGTGTCGACCCAGCGGATCAGCGACTGGCGCCGGGCCAAGAACGTGCCCGCCCAGTTCGCCGCCCTCGCCGCGGTGCTGCACGTTCTGATACCCGAGGCGCGGCGCGCCCGGCCCGCACCGGTGTCCACCGGGCTGTACGACATCGGCCAGTGGCAGCGGCTGTGGGAGCGGGCGGTGGCCGATCCCGTCGCCGGCGACGACCCCGTCGCCCCGGTGACGGAGGAGGAGGGCGAGCGATCGGCGGCCGAGCCTCAGGGCGTTCCCGGAGGGGTGTGCCCCTACCGCGGGCTCGCCTCGTACCGTGAGCAGGACGCCCGGTGGTTCTTCGGCCGGGAGCGGAGCACGGACGCCCTCGTCGCCCAGCTCCGCGCGGCGGAACGGACGGGCGGCCTGGTCATGCTGGTCGGCGCCTCCGGAGCGGGCAAGTCCTCCCTGCTCAGCGCCGGTCTCGTGCCCGCCCTCCAGAACGGTGCGGCGGCCGACCGGAACAGCGGCGGCCGGGCGCCGAAGGCCAACACCTCCGCGCACTCCTCGAACGCGTCGCAGTCCTCGAAGGCGTCCCAGTCCCCTAAGGCGTCCCAGTCCTCGAAGGCGACGGAGGCCGCGAGCCCCGCGAAGGTCCTTCAGCTGGTGCCGGGCGCCGATCCGCTCGCCGAGCTGACCAGCCGTATCCCCGAGCTCGCCCCTTTCACCGCCTCGGCCTCGGAGTCGGCTACGGCCGACGCCGCCGACAGGAAACCCGGCACCCCCGGCTTCACGAGGGCCGTACGGGAGGCCGTCACCGCCTGGGCGCGGCGAGACGCGGCCCCCTCCTCCGAACCCGCCGGCCTCTCCGGGCCCGGCGGTCCCGCCGGTTCCGCTCACCCTGCCCGCCCCGTCATCATCGTCGACCAGTTCGAGGAGGCCTTCACCCTCTGCCCCGACGAGGCGGACCGGCGGCTCTTCATCCAGCTTCTGCACGCCGCCTGCACCCCCGCCGCCGCCACCGGCACGGCCGCCACCTCCTTATCGCCCCCCGTCCTCGTCGTCCTCGGCGTGCGTGCCGACTTCTACGAGGAGTGCCTCAGTCACCCCGAGCTCTCCGACGCGCTCCAGCACCGGCACATGGTGCTGGGGCCGTTGTCCACTCCGGAGCTGCGCGAGGCGGTGACCGGGCCGGCCCGGGCCGTGGGGCTGGAACTCGAGCCGGGGCTGGCGGAGCTGATCATCCGTGAGGTGACCGTCGACGGTCAGCGCGGAGCGCACGCGGGCGCGCTTCCGCTGCTCTCGCACGCCCTGCTCGCCACCTGGCAGCGCCGGAAGGCGGGGCGGCTGACGCTGGCCGGCTACCGCGCGGCGGGCGGTATCCAGGGCGCGGTGGCGGCGACCGCCGAGCGGGCCTGGTCCGGGCTCGACCCGGCGGCGCGCACGGCGGCCCGGCTGCTCCTGATGCGGCTGGTCCGGCTCGGCGAGGACACCCAGGCCACCCGGCGCCGGGGCACGCGTCGGCAGCTGGCGGAGGAGTCGGCCGACCCCGGGAAGACGGAGGAGTCGCTCGAGGCCCTGGTGCGGGCCCGGCTCGTGACCCTCGACGCGGAGACCGTCGAGATCACCCACGAGGCGCTGCTGCACGCCTGGCCCCGGCTGCGCGACTGGATCGACGAGGACCGCAGCGACCATCTGCTGCGTCAGCGGCTGGAGGAGGACGGCCGGGCCTGGGACAGCTCGAACCGCGACGCGGCGCTGCTCTACCGGGGTTCCCGGCTGGAGCAGGCCCACAGCTGGGCGAAGTCCGCCGGCGACACCTTCCTGACCCGCAGCGCGGTGGAGTTCCTGGCCGCGTCGGTCAGGCTGCGCCGGCGCATCGTGTGGATCAGCCGGGGTGCGGTGTCGGCGCTGGTGGTGCTGGCGATCCTCGCCGTCGGCGCGGCGGTGGTCGCCTGGCAGCAGCGCAACGACGCCGTGTTCGAGCAGGTGGTCGCGGAGGCCGACCGGGTCCAGTACACGGATCCGTCGCTGTCCGCGCAGCTCGACCTGGTGGCCCACGACCTGCGGCCGGGCGACGCGGGCACCAACAACCGCCTGATCTCTATCGTGAACGCGCCGCTGGCCACGCCGCTCCTCGGCCACACCGGTGCCGTCTACCTCACCTCGTTCAGTCCGGACGGCAAGGTCCTGGCCACCGCCAGCTACGACCGGACCGTCCGGCTCTGGGACGTCAGTGACCGGTCCCGTCCGAAGCCCCTGGGCAAGCCCCTGACCGGCCACAAGAGCTGGGTGAGCAGCGCGGTGTTCAGTCCGGACGGCCACACCCTCGCCAGCGCGGGCGACGACGGCACCGTCCGGCTGTGGGACGTCCGGGATCCCGCCCGTCCACGCCCGCTCGGGAAGCCCCTGACCGGCCACACCGGCACGATCTATCTGCTCGCCTTCAGCCCGGACGGACGGACCCTGGCCTCCGCGGGCGAGGACCACACCGTACGGCTGTGGGACATGGGGGGCTCTCCCGCGCGAGCGAAGCCGGGCGTGGGGCAGGATTCGGTCCGGCCCACGGCGCTCGGCGCGCTGACCGGCCACACCGCCGCCGTGCGTTCGGTGGCGTTCAGCCCCGACGGCCGGACCCTCGCGGCCGGCGGCGACGACGACACGATCCTGATGTGGGACATGACCGATCCGCGCCGGCCGCAACGGATCGACCGGGTCCTGGCGGGTCACACGGACACCGTGCACTCCCTGGACTTCAGCCCCGACGGCGACACCCTCGCCAGCGGCAGCACGGACGACACGATCCGGCTGTGGAACGTGACCGACCCCGAGCGGGCGAGCCAGCTCGGCCCGCCGCTCACCGGGCACACCGGGCCCGTGTGGTCGGTGGCGTTCAACCCCGCCGGGACCATGCTGGCCGCCGGCAGCGCGGACAGCACGGCCAGCCTGTGGAACGTCAGCGACCCGGCGTACCCCTCGCAGGTCGGCGAGCCGCTCGCGGGGGGCAGCGGGGAGATGTACGCCGTCGGTTTCAGTCCCGACGGTCGGACCCTCGCCACCGGCAACGGCGACAGCAAGGTCCGGCTCTGGTCGATCCCGACGTCGGACATGATCGGCCGCAGCGGCTCCTTCCGGCCGGACGGGCGGGTGCTGGCCACGGCCGCCCGCGACGGCAGGGTCCGGCTGTGGAACGTGGCGGACCCCGACCGGCCCGTGACACTGGGCGCGCCCTTCATGCCCGACGACGGCAGCGAGCGCACGCTCGCGTTCTCCCCCGACGGCCATACGCTCGCGGTGCTGACGGCCAACCGCGCGGTGTACCTGTGGGACGTGACGGACCCGGCCCGGCCGGTCTCCGCGGGGCCGCCCGTCGAGCTGCGCACCCGGTTCCTGGGCCCCGACGCCCTGGCCTTCGCCCCGGACGGACGCACACTGGCGACCGCCTACGACGACCGGACCATCCAGCTGTGGGACGTCAGCGACCCCGCCCACACCCACGCGCTCGGCTCCCCGCTCACCGGGCACAGGGGGTTCGTCAACGCCCTCGTCTTCAGCCCGGACGGCCGCACCCTCGCCAGCGGCAGCGCGGACCACACCGTACGGCTGTGGGACGTGACCGACCCCCGGCGCACCACGCCCATCGGCAAGCCGCTCACCGGGCACGTCGGCCCCGTCAACGCGCTCGTCTACAGTCCGGACGGCCACACGCTGGCCAGCGGCAGCGACGACGACACGGTACGGCTGTGGAACGTGACCGACCCGGCGCGGGCGTCCCGGCGGGGCTCGCCCCTCACCGGCCACACCGAGGCGGTGGTGTCGCTGACCTTCAGCCAGGACGGCGACACCCTCGCCAGCGGCGGCAACGACAACACGATCCGGCTGTGGAACGTGACCGGCCCGGCAGGGGCCTCCCCCATCGGGCAGTCGATGAGCCCCAACGCCAAGACCGGCAACTTCCTGTCCTTCAGCCCCAGCAGCCACATGCTCGGCGTCTCCAGCGGCGCCGACACCGTACGGCTGTGGAACCTGGACGTCGACGCGGCGATCACCCGGATCTGCGCGACCACGCACGGGGTGCTGACAGCCGACAAATGGCACGAGTACCTCCCCCGGCTCTCCTACGAGCCCCCGTGCGAGGACTGACCGGGAGAGTGATCCCGATCACAACGACAAGGCAGCTGAGAAGTCGGCTCCCGTCGAACCGGCAGCCTTGTTAGCCTTGGCTATAGCCCGGTCGCTGGTGCATCCCCCGTCGCCAGCGACCGGGCCTTTTCCTGCCCTACCCCGCCCCTCTTCCGCCCTCCCCTGCTCCTTTCCCGTCGCTTTCCCGCCCGACCCGCCCCCGCGAGTCCCCGGTGAACCCTCGGTGAGTTCCGGTGACCGGGAGTCGTAGGCTGACGGCGTGCCGATACCCAGCAAAGTGATCGCGGTCCGGGACGGCGGGGGGCACGAGCGCTCAGGGCGCCCGGACCTCCCGGGACTTCACCCGGAAGTGCCCTCATGAGCCGACGCATCGTCATAGTCACCGCTGTGCACGCCCCTTCGGCCCGATACCTGCCCGAGGCCTACGAGTCGCTGCGCGCACAGGAGTTACCCACCGGCTGGGACTGGCACTGGGTGATCCAGGAGGACGGCACGACGGACGAGGTCGCGCCCCGCGTTCCCGACGACGCCCGGGTGACCTTCCGTCAGGGACGGCCTGGCGGACCCGGAGTCGCCCGCACCATCGCGCTCGCGCACGCCGAGGGCGAGTACGTGAAGGTCCTGGACGCCGACGACCGGCTGGCGCCCGGCACCCTCGCCCGCGACCTGGCCGCCCTCGAACGCGATCCGGGCCTCGGCTGGGCGACCTCGAGCGCCCTCGACCTTCTGCCGGACGGCTCCACGGTCGGGTTTCCCGGCGATCCCGCCGAAGGGCCCATCGAGCGGGGGGCCGTCCTCGACCACTGGAAGGCGAACGACTTCCGCGCGCCGGTGCACCCCGCGAGTCTCTTCGTACGGCGGGACCTGCTGACCGCGCTCGGCGGCTGGATGGCCCTGCCGGCCTCCGAGGACACCGGCGTCCTGCTGGCGCTCAACTCGGTGAGCCGTGGCTGGTTCTCGGCGCGGACCGGGCTGCTCTACCGGAAGTGGGACGGTCAGGTGACCGGCCAGTCCGCACATGTCGACCCCGCCGAACGGGAGGCGCGCATGGCGGTGGTGGAGGCGCGGACCCGGGCGCTGGAGTCCTTCCGCTGGAGCTATCCGCCCCGGGAAACCCCCGGACACTGACGGCCCGCGACGGCAGCGCTCGGCCGTCACACGACGTGTCCGACCTCCGGCCGGATCACTCGACCGGCCCGCCGGCCAGGGCCATCCAGTGGGCGACCCTGCGCAGCGTGGCCTCGTCCACCTGGTCGACCAGGGTCCGGACGGCCGTCACGTCGTCCGGCGCGAGATCGTAGAGGCCGGCCTTGCTCAGGCCCGCCATGAGGACCTGATGCCGACGGTCCTCCATGCGTTCCGCGAGCTTGGCGTGACCGGGCCGCGCGGTGCCGTCGCCCGCCGACGGGGACGCGGCCTCCGACGTGACCGCCGCCTCCGGAGCGGACGCGGCCCGGGACGGGTCGAAGCGCTGCCACTCACCGTCCTTCGGCCCCCACAGGGCGACCGCGAACTCGTCGCCCCGGGCCCGTTTGACCTGCGTCATCTCGCCGATCGCGTACAGCACGGGCGTGCGGTCGGGGGATTCGGCGCCCGGTCGCCAGGACACCGAGGCCGGGTCGTAGAACATCGCCACCCAGCGGGGCGCGCCCGGCGGCTGCGGACTCCGGGGAGCACGGGTCGGACGGTCCGGTTCGCTCTCCATGACGCTCGCCCCTTCCATATCGGCATCGGCGTCGGCTTCGGCTTCGGCATCGGCCTGGGTCGGCCCGGGTTCTGCCTGTGGTTCGGCCCGGCCTCGGCTCGTCAGGGCGACCATAACTGACGGCCCGTCAGCTCACCAGACCCTCTGCGGCCCTGCGCAGGGCGCCCATCGCGGCCTGCCTCTGGGGGACATGAGCGAAGGGGGCGAAGAAGTACCAGCGCATCGCGTTCTCGCCGGAGGACGCCGACCGCGACGCGCGACATGATCCAAACGACAGACCCTAGATGCCGCCGGCGCTCTCGCGGGTGAGCGCCACCTCGCGGTCCTCGTTGCAGCGCGGGAGGACGGCGACGTCCGCGGCCGGGTGCCTCTGGTGGGCCTGGAGAGCGGCGCTGACCAGCGTCATGACCAGGTCGATGTCCGTCTCGCACTCCAGATGGACGGTCACCCAGGGCGAGCCGGGCAGCAGCCGGATCGCGGTGGAGTGCCTCAGGTCCCTCTCGAACCGGTGGATCGCCTTGCCGGTGAGGTGCAGGTCGACACTCCGGTCGGAGTGGAAGTGCGCGATCTCGACCCCGCCCGAGCGCAACGCCCGACCGGTGCCGCAGCTGGGTCGGACCTCCACGAGGTCCGACCAGGTCGCCAGTTGCGTCAAGGCACGCGAGGCCGCCGTCATGGCCCCCATCATGAAGCGCTCACCGCCCGGCCACCAGAGGTTGAGGGAGCCTTAACCGTGCTGTATCGCGGCGGCCGCGATCCTGGCCCCCCGACCGGCACCCCGACCGGTTTCCCCTCAGTTGTTCCAGGACTCGTCGTAGGGATCCCGTGGGGTGGGGGTCGGTACGGCGGTGGTGACGCTGACGAAGGGGATCGGGCCGTTGTTGACCGGGTCGTGCGTGGTGCGAGGGGTGTAGGTGCCGGTGACGGTCAGCCAGATGTCGGGCTGGAGTACCGGGGGGATGTCGCCGGTCAGGCCGACCTTGACCGGCTGGGCGTCGGCGGCGCAGCAGTTGAGGGCCATGCGGACCAGGTAGGGCGTGCCGTCGTGGTCCAGGGCGACGAAGCCGGTCAGGCGGACCTCGCGGCCGGTGAGGGTGCGGCCGTGGTCGTATACGGCTCGGCCCGCGTAGTCCACGACGCTCAGGGGCAGCGGGTCCGTGGCGGGGAGGGACGGGTAGGCGAGGGGCTCTTGGAGGGCCGTGCCGGTGCGGGTCGCGCTGTACGAGCCCAGGGCCGGCGGGGCGACCAGGATCAGCGCCAGGAGGGGAAGGATCAGGAGCCAGGAGACCCGGGGTTCGGGATGGACGTGGGCGAGGGTGGAGACGGGGGTGTGGGCGGGGGCGTCCACCGCGTTCTGCCCCAGCTCCTGCCTCAGCTCCTGCTGCTCATGCCCCTGCCCGTGCCCGTGCTTCTGTTGCGTCGTCGTCCTCGTCTTCGTCGCCTTCGTCCTGCGGTGCTCGTACCACGCCGTCGCCAGCGCCGTGACGATCAGGATCGCGCCGGACGCCAGCAGCATCGGACGCAGGCCCGCCTTGACGTAGCGGAGGTAGAGGTCGGTGGTGCCGGCGTGCAGCAGGGCCGCGCCGAGGAGGAAGAGGACGGCCGCCTGGGACTGTCGGTTCACAGCAGTACCCATCCCGTCAGGACCGCCGACGCGATGGCCAGCACGAAGGTCGCCGGGGCGAAGCGCAGCGCGAAGCCCCGGCCGAAGGTGCCCGCCTGCATCGCGAACAGCTTGAGGTCGATCATCGGGCCGACCACCAGGAAGGCCAGCCGGGCCGTGAGGGAGAACTGGGTCAGGGACGCGGCGACGAACGCGTCCGCCTCCGAACAGATGGAGAGGACCACCGCGAGGACGGCCAGGGTCAGGACGGCGACCGCCGGGTTCTCCGCGGCCGTGCGCAGCCAGCTCTCCGGGGCCACGGCCTTCAGCGTCGCCGCCGCCATCGCGCCCAGGACCAGGAAGCCGCCCGCGTGCATCACGTCGTGCCGGACCGAGTCCCAGAACGCCGCCCCCTTCGTCTCCCCCTCGTGCGGGGCGTGGGCCGGCAGACGCAGCCAGTCCGTGCGGCCCAGCCGTTGCCACAGCCAGCCCATCGCACACGCCACGAGCAGACTGGCGACGAAACGGGCCAGCACCATCTCGGGGTTGCGGGGGAAGGCCACGGCCGTCGCCGTCAGCACGATCGGGTTGATCGCCGGGGCGGAGAGCAGGAAGGCGAGGGCCGCGGCCGGGGTCACACCCCGGCGGACCAGGGCGCCGGCCACAGGGACCGACGCGCACTCGCAGCCCGGCAGCAGCGCGCCCGCGACCCCGGCGACCGGGACGGCGAGCCCGGGGCGGGACGGCAGGGCGCGGGCGAAGAAGGAGGGCGGTACGTAGACCGCGATCGCCGCCGACAGCAGCACCCCCAGCACCAGGAAGGGCAGGGCCTGCACCACCACCGCCACGAACACCGTCGTCCAGCTCTGCATCACCGGGGCGGACAGCGCGCGGCGGATGGGGCTCTGGAGCAGCACCATCAGGAGCAACAGCATGGTCAGGACCAGGGGCGAGGTGAGACGGCCGGGCTGGTCGGGCCGGCCGGGCTCGTCGGGCATCCCGGGCGTCTCGGGCGTCCCGGGCGTCTCGGGCGGTGCCTGCGGTCGGTCCCGGCGGGCGCCCTCCTCGTGCGGGGCCGCTCTGGTGATGGCCACGGGTCGCTCACCTCCGGCTTCCGTGTTCTCCCTGATGCCTGTATCTCGCATTCCCTCCCCTTTCATACGGGAGTTCCCTTCGGGGTGTTCACGCGTGTTCACCTCATCCGTGGAACCTCCCGCCCCGGTGAGGCAGTCTTCTCCCTCGTGGGGAGCGTTCCGAATCAGGGTCAGCCGCCGGGCGCCGCCGGCGCGCACATGGTCGTGTGCGGTGACGACGGTCTGGCGCACCGGCTCGCAGCCGAACTGCGGGGAGTGTACGAGGAGCAGGTCACGCTCGTCGTACCGCCCGCCGAGCGGACGGTACGGCCGCCGGTCGTGGGGCGGGCCCGCGCCGTGTCGGCGGCTCTGCTCGACCGGGTGGTGAGCGCCGCCGTCAACCGGGCGGCGGGCAACGGCACGCCCACCGCCCCGAGCGAACCCGCGAGCGGCCAGCGGACCTTGGAGGCCCTGGAGGCCACCGAGGCGGTGCTCGCCGAGGCGGGTGTGGAACGGGCCGCCGCGCTGGCACTCGTGTACGACGACGACGAGACCAACATCCGTGCCGCCCTCACCGCCCGCCGGCTCAACCCCCGGCTGCGACTCGTCCTGCGGCTCTACAACCGGCGGTTGGGCCAGCACATCGAGGAACTCCTCGACCAGGCAGCCGCGTTGGCCGCCGAGAGCGCGGGAGTGACGGGGGACGCCTACGACGCCTCCCCCGGGGACGCCTCGACCACCGTGCTGTCGGACGCCGACACCGCCGCTCCCGCGCTCGCCGCGACCGCCGTCGTCGGCACCAGCAAGGTCGTCCAGACGGACGGGCTGCTGCTGCGTGCCGTGGAGCGACCGCCGACCGGGCCCGGGGAGTCCGACCCGCCGGGCCTGCCCACGCTCGCGCTGCTGTCGGCCGACGGCAGCGACCCGGCCTTCGCGGACGGTTCCGAGACCAGCGGTGAACAGGGGCCGTTGCTGTTGCCCGACGCGGCGGCCGTGCGGGAGGCGGCCGCGTCCGGGAGGCGCGGGTCCGTCGTCCTGGAGCAGGTCGCGTACTCGGCCGGGCCCGCGTTGCCGGCCGGGCGGGGCGTCGGGGTCGTGATGCCGTTCGCCTCGCTGTTCTCGCGGCGGATGCGGTGGTCGCTGGCCGGGCTCGTCGGATGCGTGTTCGCGCTGGCGATGGCCTTGTGGCTGGTGACCGGCATCCATCCGCTGGGGGCGCTGTATCTGACGCTGCTGGATCTGTTCGCCATCAACGACCCGGCCGTCGGGGCCACCACCGAACGTCAGGTTCTTCAACTCCTCTCCGGGCTGATGGGGTTGCTGCTGCTGCCGGTGCTGCTGGCGGCGGTGCTGGAGGCGCTCGGGACCTTCCGTGGGGCGGGGGCGTTGCGCCGGCCGCCCCGGGGCCTCGGCGGGCATGTCGTGCTGCTCGGGCTGGGAAAGATCGGCACACGGGTGCTGATCCGGTTGCGTGAGCTGAACATCCCCGTGGTGTGCGTCGAGGCCGGGCCGGAGGCGCGGGGCCTCGCGGTGGCACGGCGGTTGCGGGTGCCGGTGGTGCTGGGGGACGTCACGCAGGAGGGGGTGCTGGAGGCCGCGAAGATCCACCGCGCGCATGCGCTGCTCGCGGTGACCAGCTCCGACACCACGAATCTGGAGGCCGCGTTGTACGCGCGGTCGCTGCGGCCCGATCTACGGGTCGTGCTGCGGCTGTACGACGACGACTTCGCGACCGCCGTGTACCGCACCCTGCGGGCCGCGCATCCGCAGGCGCTGACCCGGAGCCGGAGCGTGACGCATCTCGCGGCGCCGTCGTTCGCCGGGGCGATGATGGGGCGGCAGATCCTGGGGGCGATCCCGGTGGAGCGGCGGGTGTTGCTGTTCGCCGCGCTGCATGTCGAGGGACATGCGCAGTTGGAGGGCAAGACGGTCGGGGAGGCGTTTCGGGCGGGGTACTGGCGGGTGCTGGCGCTGGATAGGGGGCGGGAACGGCAGGGTGGGCCGGGGCTGGTGTGGGATCTGCCGGACACGTATGTCCTGCGGGGCTCGGATCGGGTGGTGCTGGCCGCGACGCGGCGGGGGCTGGCGGAGTTGTTGCGGCGCCGACGGTAAGGGGACGGCGCGTAGCCCCGGGCCCCCCGGCCCCCCGGCCTCCCGGCCCCACCGGGCCCACCGGGCCCAACGCTCTGCCACGGGTGGGTGGGGGCTGCGGAGGGTTTTTCGCCCCCGCCGCCCCTACCCTTCCCGTCCTCGGGGGCTCCGCCCCCGGACCCCCGCTCCTCAAGCGCCGGAGGGGCTGAGAATGCTGGAGGCGCCGGAGGGGTTGGGGGCCGGAGGTGTCGGAGAGGCTGAGGGGGCCGGAAGGGCTGAGGGTTTTGGAGTTCCGGGGGGTTGAGAGGGCCGGAGGGGCTGTGGCCTAGTGGGGCTCTGGCCTAGTGGGGCTGAGGCTAGTGGGGGAGGTGCTTTTCTGCGAACTCCAGTTCCAGTCTTACCTGCTTGATGCGCTCGTCGACCACCAGTGAGCCGTGCCCCGCGTCGTAGCGGTACACCTCGTGCACCGCTCCCCTCGCCTCCAGGCGCTTGACGTAGTTGTCGATCTGGCGGATGGGGCAGCGGGGGTCGTTCACACCGGCCGAGATGTAGACGGGGGCCCGCACCTTGTCGACGTACGTCAGCGGGGACGAGGCCTGGAAGCGCTCGGGGACCTCCTCCGGGGTGCCGCCGAGCAGCGTGCGGTCCATCGCCTTCAGGGCCTCCATCTCGTCGTGGTAGGCCGTGACGTAGTCGGCGACGGGGACGGCCGCGATGCCCACGGCCCACGCGTCGGGCTGGGCGCCGAGGCCGAGGAGGGTGAGGTAGCCGCCCCAGGAGCCGCCGGTGAGGATCAGCCGGGCCGGGTCGGCGAGGCCCGAGCTCACCGCCCACTCCCGGACCGCCTCGATGTCCTCCAGCTCGATCAGGCCCACCCGGTGCTTCAGGGCGTCCGTCCAGGCACGGCCGTAGCCGGTGGAGCCGCGGTAGTTGACGCGGACGACCGCGTAGCCGTGGTCCACCCAGGCCGCCGGGGCCGCCGCGAAGGCGTCGCTGTCGTGCCAGGTGGGGCCGCCGTGGATGTCGAAGACGGTGGGCAGCGGGCCGATGGCGTCGGCGGGCCGCTGGACCAGCGCGTGGATGCGGCCGCCGGGGCCCTCCACCCACACGTCCTCCACGGGGACCGAGCCCGGGGACTTCATGCCGGGAGGGTCCAGGACCACTTCGCCGGTCGTCGAGCGGACGGCGGGCGGCCGGGCCGCGGACGACCACAGGTACTCCACGCTGCCGTCCGGACGGGCCGTGGCCCCGGAGACCGTGCCCGGCGGGGTGGTGATCCGT
The DNA here is from genome assembly GCF_044766465.1 of Streptomyces sp. NPDC102259. Lineage (NCBI taxonomy): Bacteria > Bacillati > Actinomycetota > Actinomycetes > Kitasatosporales > Streptomycetaceae > Streptomyces > Streptomyces sp. NPDC102259. The sequence goes on from NZ_JBIWMA010000004.1 coordinate 241,639, forward strand.
TCCAGCGCGGCGCTCGCGAGGTCGTAGCGGAACAGTTCGCTGCGGGCCTCGAAGCTGTGCACGATGAGCAGGCCCGAGCCGTCCGGGTACCACTCGGCGCTGACGTCGCCCGGCAGGTCCAGGTCCAGGTCCGTCTCCGAGCCCGTCGCCACGTCCCAGACCAGGGGCTCCCAGCGGCCGCGGCGCTGGTGGCCGATCAGCAGCCGGGCGTCGCCGTCGACCGGGGCGAAGCCCAGTACCTCCAGGCCCAGTTCCTCGACGCCGCCCTTGGTGTCGTCCAGCTCGGCGACCGTCGAGCCGTCGGGGCGCAGTACCCGCAGCGCGGAGTGCATCGCGTCGCCGTGCTCGGTGTGCTCGACGGCGATGAGGGTGCCGTCGTGGGAGAGGTCGCCCACGCCCGCCGACTCCCGGTGGCGGTACAGCTCGAAGGGGGGCTCGCCGGTCCGCGTCACATGGATCGTCGTGCCCTCCTCGTCCGTGGAGCGGCCGACCACCGCGGTACGGCCGTCCCGGGCGAGGGCCAGGCCCGCCGGGTAGGAGGCGTCCAGGCCCGGGGTGGCGGGCTCGTCGGCTCCGCCGGTGAAGGGCTGGCGGCGCCAGACGCCGAACTCGTCGCCGTCCTTGTCGTCGAACCACCAGATCCACGCGCCGTCCGGGGAGAGCACACCGTCCGTCGTGCCGTTGGCCCGGTCGGTCACCTGGCGCTGGTGGCCCGTGGCCCGGTCCCAGGCGTACAGCTCGTACGTCCCCGTCGCATTGGAAACGAACAGGGAGCGGTCCGGCGCGTCCTCCGCCCAGTCGGGCAGCGACACCCGGGGCGCCCGGAAGCGCTTCTCCCAGTCCGGCATCTCCTCGTACTGCTCGGGTGCGGCGGACCCGTTGCTCTCAGTCATGACCCCATATTGCCCGCCCGCGACGGCAAGGGGACGCCAGGGTCCCCAGGCTGTGGATAACTTCCCACCGACTTCGCACCTCCTTCCCACCAATGAGCCTCTTCCGGGCTCTTCCGAGCTCTCCCGGGCGCTCCCGAGCCTCACCCCGCGGGTCGGCGTCCGGCGGCCGCCCCGTACCGTGGAGGGCGTGTACCGGTTCCTGCTGACGCCCCGCTGGTGGGGGATCAACGTCTTCGTGCTGCTGGCCATCCCCTTCTGCGTGTTCATGGGGTCCTGGCAGCTGAGCCGGTTCGAGGCGCGGGTGGACGACCACCGCAGCGCGAAGGAGCTGGCCGAGTCCGCCCGTACGGAGGCCGCTCGTCCGCTGGCCGAGCTGCTGCCCGTGGACAAGTCGACCTCCGGCCGGCGCACCACCGCCACCGGGCACTACGGCAAGCAGTTGCTGGTGCCCGGCCGGCGACTGGACGACAGGAACGGGTACTACGTGCTGACCCTGCTGCGCACCGACGGCGGCAAGGCGCTGCCCGTGGTGCGCGGCTGGCTGCCCGGCAGCGCCGACTCCGCGAAGGCCCCGAAGCCGCCGGCCGGCCAGGTCAGCGTCACCGGCACGCTCCAGGCCTCCGAGACGCCGGGCGACAACGGGGTGAGCGCGCAGGGCGGTCTGCCGGCCGGGCAGACCTCGGCGATCAGCGCCGCGTCGCTGGTCAACCTGGTGCCATACGACCTCTACGACGCCTGGGTCACGCTCGACACCGCCGACGCGGGGATGACGGCGGTGCCCGCGACCGCGGCGTCCGACACGGGGCTCGATCTGAAGGCGTTCCAGAACCTGGGCTACACCGGCGAGTGGTTCGTCTTCGCCGGGTTCGTGGTGTTCATGTGGTTCCGGCTGCTGCGCCGCGAGGTGGAGTTCGCCCGGGACGCGGAGCTCGGCATCCTCCCCGAGGAGCCCGAGGAGCCCGGAGTGTCCGACGAGTCCGGGGCGTCCCACGAGCCCGGGGAGTCCGGCGCCGGTTCAGCCGATCGCCACGGGCTGGTTCAGGAAGACGCCAGCACGCCCGTCCGGTAGATCGTCCCCGCGCACGCGCCGGACACCGTGGCCACGCTCGTCGGGGAGCCGCTCTCGGCCGTGTAGGACACGTTCACGCTGCCATCGACCGTGCCGTCCTCGATGTACATCTGGGCCGTGGTGCCGGAGGTGGTCTCGCCGGTCGTGCTCGACTGCTCGGTCGGGGTCGGGGAGGGGGACGCCGAGCCGCCGCTGTCGCCGCCGCCGCTGCCGCCGGTGGTGGGGCAGGTCTCGGAGGGCACCCAGGCGAACTTCACCTCGTAGGCCGAGCCGGGGGCGAGGGCGTGCTGGGTGACGTAGAGGGAGGGGTCGGGCAGGCCGGCCGCCGCGTCCCCCGAGGCGTGTTCCACGACGGTGATCTTCGTGGCGTCGGCGGCGCCCTGCGCGCCGAACGTCACGTCGACGGCGCCGCTGACGGTGCAGGTGGCGCTGGAGGCGTTGCGGACGAGGAAGGTGCCGTAGACCGTGCCGGCCGAGTCGGGGACGGCGACGCTGGGGGTGCCGGCCTCGAGCTGGTCCGCCGCGCAGACGGGCGCGCCGGCCGCGGACTCGGAGGCGGGACCGGTGCCGCTGGAGGCGGTGCCGCCCGCGGACTCCTTGCCCTGGTCGGAGTCGGTGGCGCCGCCCTTGCCCTGCTCACCGGTCTTGCCGGAGGAGTCGCCGACCTTGCCCGAGGAGCCGCCGTCAGGGTTCTTGCCCTGATCCGCGCCTCCCTGCGCCTGTGAGGCCTGGCCGGCGATGGAAGGGTTGGCGTCGGAGCCGCCCGCGTTCGAGACGTGCAGCACGGCCGGGACGGCGGTGCCGAGGAAGAGGGCCGCGGCGGCCATGCCGACGGCGGCCTGCCGCTTGCGGGCCCGCCGGACGGGGACGGCCCGCCGCAGGTGGTCCAGCGAGCCGTCGCGCGGCTCCATCTCCTGGACGGCGTCGTGCAGCATCCGGCGCAGTGCCAGCTCGTCCGAGTCGAGCCCGTCGGGGCTCTGGTCGTCGAGGTGGTGGTTCACGGTTGAGTTCCCAGCGTGCGATTGCTTCGGCTCTTGTGTGGGCGACGAGGACGTCGGCTCGTGCCAGGCGAACGGCTCGTGGCGCTCGTGACTGTCATGGCCCCCGTGTGAGCCCTGCCCTTCGGCTTCACCGCTCACGTCGGCTCCTCCATGGCTTTGCGCAGGGCGGCGATGCCGCGCGAGCCGTAGGCCTTGACCGAGCCGAGGGAGACGCCGAGGGTCGCGGCGACCTGGGCCTCGGTCATGTCGGCGAAGTAGCGCAGCACGAGGACCTCGCGCTGACGGCGCTGGAGGCCCTTCATCGCCTTGATGAGCGAGTCGCGCTCCAGCTGGTCGTAGGCGCCCTCCTCCGCGCTGGCCATGTCCGGCATCGGCTTGGAGAGCAGCTTCAGGCCGAGTATGCGGCGGCGTAGAGCGGAGCGGGAGAGGTTGACGACCGTCTGACGCAGGTAGGCGAGGGTCTTCTCCGGGTCGCGGACGCGTTTGCGCGCGGAGTGGACGCGGATGAAGGCCTCCTGGACGACGTCCTCGCAGGAGGCGGTGTCGTCGAGGAGGAGGGCGGCGAGACCGAGGAGCGAGCGGTAGTGGGCCCGGTAGGTCTCGGTGAGGTGGTCGACGGTGGTGCCGGCCGCCTCGGTGTTCTCGGCGGTGACGGTCGCTTCGGCGGTCTCGCCGCCGTCACGCTGGCTGGGGACGCGGGTGGGCCGCGCTGCGGGCATGGGCGCGATCACCGGCATGCCGCCGGGCGTGCCGGGCATGCGGGGTCGGAGGAGGGCACGCGGCGGCCGAAGGGCCGCGCCGCGGGGCGCCACTGGGAGTTCGAGTACCTCTGCCACGCCAGTTGGACACACTTCCCCCCGTGGGGGTTGTACGCGTCCGGCGTCACGTTTACGTCGACCAAGGCCCCGCGCACCCGTCTCATCTGTCCCGCTCTTCCCCTGTTTGCCATATGAACGGGCGTCCCCACGCCCGGATCGCCGCGTCCCCCGAACGCTGTGATCGTTCACACGTCTACGCACACCCCGAGGGGTGACCGCAAAGACGCTCCCCGCCCTGCGCACGGTTGCGGAGAGCGGGGAGGAAAATCTTCGGACGCCAAAGGTGTCCGGTACAAGTGGTTGGGACCATCGACCGGCTCACATTGCACTGGAGATCCTACAAACCCACCAAGCCCTGGCCAGCGCTTTTACTCCCGGTAGCACCTCGCCGCACGCCGGTGCGGCCGCCTCACGACAGCTCGGCCGCCACCAGCTCCGCGATCTGCGCGGTGTTGAGCGCGGCCCCCTTGCGCAGATTGTCCCCGCAGACGAACAGCTCGAGCGCCGTCGGATCGTCGAGGGCCCGCCGCACCCGGCCCACCCAGGTCGGGTCGGTGCCGACCACGTCGGCGGGCGTGGGGAACTCCCCCGCCTCCGGGTTGTCGAACAGGACGACGCCGGGCGCCGTCGCGATGATCTCGCGGGCACCGTCCACGGTGACCTCGTCCTGGAAACGGGCGTGGACGGTGAGGGAGTGCGTGGTGACCACGGGGACGCGCACACAGGTCACGGCCACCGGAAGCTTCGGCAGCCCGAGGATCTTGCGGGACTCGTCCCGCACCTTCATCTCCTCCGACGACCAGCCGTCCGCGCGCAGCGACCCGGCCCACGGGACGACGTTCAGCGCCACCGGCTCCGGGAACGGCCCGGTGTCGTCGCCGACGGCCCGCCTCAGATCACCCGGGCCGGTCCCCAGCTCGGTGCCGGCGACCAGCGACATCTGCCGCCGGAGTGTCTCCACGCCGGCCCGCCCGGCCCCGCTCACCGCCTGGTACGACGACACCACCAGCTCGCGCAGCCCGTACTCGGCGTGCAGCGCGCCCAGGGCGACGATCATCGACAGCGTCGTGCAGTTGGGGTTGGCGACGATCCCGCGCGGCCGGGTCCGCAGCGCGTGCGGATTGACCTCGGGGACGACCAGCGGCACCTCCGGGTCCATCCGGAAGGCGCCCGAGTTGTCGACGACGACCACGCCCTTGGCGGCGGCGACCGGGGCCCACTGGGCCGCGACCTCGTCGGGCACGTCGAACATGGCCACGTCGACCCCGTCGAAGGCCTCCTCCGACAGGGCCACGACCTCGACCTCCTCGCCGCGCACGGCCAGCTTGCGGCCGGCCGAGCGCGGGGAGGCGACGAGCCTGATCTCGCCCCAGATGTCGGCTCGCTGGGACAGGATCTTGAGCATGACGGCGCCGACGGCACCGGTCGCTCCCACGACCGCGAGGGTCGGCCGCACCTTGTCGGCCATCAGCGGCCGGTGCCCCCGTAGACGACGGCTTCGTCGCTGTCGGAGTCCAGCCCGAAGGCGGTGTGCACGGCGCGCACGGCCTCGTTGACGTCGTCGGCGCGCGTCACGACCGAGATGCGGATCTCGGAGGTCGAGATCAGCTCGATGTTCACGCCCGCGTCGGCCAGGGCCTTGAAGAAGTCGGCCGTGACGCCCGGGTTGGTCTTCATCCCGGCGCCGACCAGGGAGATCTTGCCGATCTGGTCGTCGTAGCGCAGCGAGTCGAAGCCGATGCCGGACTTGTTCTTCTCCAGGGCGTCGATGGCCTTGCGGCCCTCGGCCTTGGGGAGCGTGAAGGAGATGTCCGTCAGACCGGTGGAGGCCGCGGACACGTTCTGCACGATCATGTCGATGTTGATCTCGGCGTCGGCGATCGTCCGGAAGATCACGGCGGCCTCGCCCGGCTTGTCCGGCACGCCGACGACCGTGACCTTGGCCTCGGAGGTGTCGTGCGCGACACCGGAGATGATGGCCTGCTCCACCGGCTTTTCCCCTTGCTGCTGTGTCTTCTGAACGAGTGGTTCGCTGCTGACCCACGTGCCCTGGAGTCCGCTGAAGGACGAGCGGACGTGGATCGGGATGTCGTAGCGGCGGGCGTACTCCACACAGCGGTGGAGCAGCACCTTGGAGCCGGAGGCCGCGAGCTCCAGCATGTCCTCGAAGGCGATCCAGTCGATCTTCCGCGCCTTCTTCACCACGCGCGGGTCGGCGGTGAACACGCCGTCCACGTCGGTGTAGATCTCGCAGACCTCGGCGTCGAGCGCGGCGGCGAGGGCGACGGCCGTGGTGTCGGACCCGCCACGGCCCAGCGTGGTGATGTCCTTCTTGTCCTGGCTGACACCCTGGAACCCGGCGACGATGGCGATGTTGCCCTCGTCCAGCGCGGTCCGGATGCGACCCGGCGTGACGTCGATGATCCGGGCTTTGTTGTGGACGGAGTCGGTGATGACACCCGCCTGGCTGCCCGTGAACGACTGGGCGCTGTGGCCCAGGTTCTTGATCGCCATCGCCAGCAGGGCCATGGAGATCCGCTCTCCGGCGGTCAGCAGCATGTCGAATTCCCGGCCGCTGGGCATCGGGGATACCTGCTCGGCGAGATCGATCAGCTCGTCCGTCGTGTCGCCCATCGCGGAAACGACGACGACGACCTGGTGGCCGTTCTTCTTCGCTTCCACGATCCGCTTGGCGACGCGCTTGATGCCCTCGGCATCGGCTACGGAGGAACCTCCGTACTTCTGCACGACAAGGCCCACGTGCGCTCCTCGCTCAGTTTGTCTGTTTCCGCACATACGCCCTTGTACTGCGGGTCGGCTCAGTCTAACGAGCGCCCGAAAACCGCCTCCCGAGTCCCGCATGATGAGACTCGACGAGGCTCGCGGAAGACGCCGGAACAGGGTCCGGGCGCCCGTCGTCGGGTCTTCCCTTCCCACTGACGCCGAAGTGATAGCTGTGAATTAAGTTTCAAGCACTATCGTGCGGCTGTGCACGTACTCCTCGTGGAAGACGACGAACCGGTCGCCGAGTCGCTGCGACGCGGACTGAGGCGCTACGGCTTCGAGGTCGACTGGGTCACCACGGGCGCCGCCGCGCTCGCCCACTCCGACCCCTACGACGTCGTCCTGCTGGACCTGGGCCTGCCCGACACCGACGGCCTCGACGTGTGCAAGGCCCTGCGCGAGCGCGGCGACGTCCCGATCATCGTGATCAGCGCCCGCAGCGACGAGACGGACCGGGTGGTCGGCCTGGAGCTGGGCGCCGACGACTACGTGTCCAAGCCGTTCGGGGTGCGGGAGGTCATCGCCCGAATACGGGCGGTGATGCGGCGCGTGCGGCCGCGTACGGCGGATGAGGGCACGACCGGCGGCGCGGACCGCTACGGCTCCCGGCTGAGCATCGACCGCAAGGCGGCCCGCGTCCACGTGGACGGCGAGGAGATCGCGCTCGCGCCGAAGGAGTACGACCTGCTGTCGTTCCTCACCGAGGAGCCGGGCGCGCTGATGTCGCGCGAACAGATCATGGAAGCGGTCTGGGACGCGAACTGGTTCGGGCCGACCAAGACGCTGGACGTGCACGTGGCGGCGCTGCGGCGGAAGTTCGCCGGGGTCGTCGCCGTCGAGGCGGTGCGGGGGGTGGGCTTCCGGCTGGAGATCGTCGGCGGGACCGCTCCCGGCCCGGGTGGCCCGTCCTCATGATCAAGCAACTCATCCGCAGCTATGTGCTGCTGGTCGCCGTCGCCATCCTGCTGTTCACCGTGCCGGTGGCCTTCACCCTCACCGCCCAGCTGCGCGGCGACACCGAGGTGTCCATCGCCCGCGAGGCGACCACCATGGCGCTGCTGCTGGGCAACGGCGACCCCGCCTCCTGCCAGGCGCTGGAGGAGATGGCCGGCGCGTACGCCGTGGAGACGAAGGGCAAGGACGAGGTCCAGGTCACGACCACCGACAGGTGCACGGCGGACGTGCCGCGCCCGAACCGGGACCCGGCGCTGGCCAGGGCCCTGGAGCAGGGCCGGCCGACCACCGACTGGGGGTCGGACCTCATCTGGGGCCGCGAGCTGGTGATCACCGTCCCCGCGAAGGACGACGGCCGGGTCGTCGGCGCCGTACGGATCGTCTACTCGACCTCGGGACTCACCCACAGGCTGTGGACGATCTGGGGCTTCCGGGCGGGCCTCGCCGTGGCGGTGCTCGGCGTGGCCGCGCTGATCGGCACCGTCGTCGCCCGCCGCATCACCCTCCCGCTGCGCCAGCTGAACGACATGGCGAGCAAGTTCAGCGACGGCGACCTGACCGCCCGCTCCCCCGTGACGGGCCCCCAGGAGACCCAGACCCTGGCCCGCACCCTCAACCAGGCCGGCGAGCGCCTCGACACGCTGATCGCCTCGCAGCGCAACTTCGTGGCGGACGCCTCGCACCAGCTGAGGACCCCGTTGACGGCGCTCCGCCTCTCCCTGGACAACATCGCGGACGGTGTCGACGACGAGTTCGTACGGGAGGACGTGGAGCAGGCCACGGCCGAGGTGGTGCGGATGAGCCGGCTGGTCAACGGTCTGCTGGTGCTGGCCCGTGCCGAGGCCAAGGTGACGGCGGCGGAACCGCTGTCCCTGACGGACATCGTGGCGGAACGCCTGTCGGTGTGGAGGCCGGCCGCCGACGAGCGCGGAGTCACCATCGCGCTCAGGGGGGGTGTTGTCGACGACCGGCCGTCTGTGCTGGCCGGCCCCGGTCATCTGGACCAGGTGCTGGACAACGTGCTTTCGAACGCCCTGGAGGTGTCACCCGACGGCGGGGAGATCACCGTCCGGACGTACTCGGAGGGCGACCGGGTGGTGCTGTCGGTCCTCGACGACGGTCCGGGCATGTCCGACGCGGAGAAGTCCCGCGCCTTCGACCGCTTCTGGCGCGGCCAGGGCCTCACGGGTCGCTCCGGTTCCGGTCTCGGCCTGGCCGTCGTCAAGCAGCTGGTGACGGACGACGGCGGGACGGTGACCCTGACGGACGCTCCCGGGGGCGGGCTGGGCGTGCGCATCACGCTCCGGGCCGACCGGCGGACGGGCTGATCAGCCCTCGGGCATCGCGGACGAGTGGTGGTTGACGATCTTCCACACGCCGTCGCGCTTCTCGTACTCGTAGGTGTAGCGGGCCTCGACGACGCGCTTCTCGCCGGTGTCGGGGTCGGTGAGCGTGAACGCGTAGACGCCGGTGTCGATGGCGGAGTCGCCGTCGAGGACGTTGACGATCGTCCGGACCTTCTTGCCGACCGGCTTGTTCTGGAGGAAGTGCTCGAAGTAGTCGACGATGCCGGCGCGGTCGGTACGGACCTTGTTGGAGACGGTGGGCAGCAGGGCCGCGTCCTTGGCGTAGCGGTCCGCGACGATCTCCGCGTCGCCGGTCCGCAGCGCGGCGTTCCAGCCGTCGAAGAGGGCGGCGATCTGCTTCTTGGTGGGCTTCGAGGGCTTCTCGGAGCCGGCCGCACTGACTCCGACCGACACCGTGGCGGCGGTGACGACGGCGGTGGCGGTGACGAGGGCGGCGCGTATGCGGGTCTTGCGGGTCATCGCAACTCCTGTGCGGCTTGCTGCTGTTGGGATGACCCAAGCCTCGCGTCCGGCCGGTTAGCGCCGGTGCAGCACACGTACAGGGGACGTACAGGGCCCGGCCAATTCTCAGGCGGCCTTCCGTCCCCGGTCCCGGACCAGGCTGACACCGGCCCCGAGCGAGACGACGCCCATCCCGACGGCCGTCATCACGCCCTGGGACCCGTCGACCACGAAGGGCGCGACGGCGGCGACCGTGAGGTTGAAGAGGAAGAGGAACCACAGAACGGGACGGGAGGAGAGCAGAGCCTTCATGACAGGGCTTCCTTAAGGGGAGGGGATCCGGGGAGATCCAGGGATAACCGAGGAGAACCGGGGAGAACCGGGGTTCGCTTGCGAGATCAACGATCCCGTCCCGGACCTGCGCAAACGAGGGAGCGCACTCCCGAAGGCATGGTGTAGGCAGGTACACCACGACGAGTGGGAAAGTGGCCGACCTGAGGTTCCGTCAGCCGCTATCGTCGCCCGATGGAGATATTGCGCTACGTGGCCTTCGCCACCGACCCCGCCGGGGGCAACCCCGCGGGTGTGGTGCTCGACGCCGGCGGTACCGACGACGCGGGCATGCTGGCCGCGGCTGCCGAAGTGGGTTACTCGGAAACGGCGTTCGTGGTGCCGTCCGACGACGGCACCCTGCACGTCCGGTACTTCAGCCCGCTCGCCGAGGTGTCGTTCTGCGGTCACGCGACGATCGCCACGGCCGTCGCCCACGCCGAGCGGCACGGCATCGGACCACTGACCCTGCACACCAAGGCGGGCACCGTCCAGGTCACCACCACCGTGGCCGACGACGGGACGACCGTGGCCACCCTGGTGAGCGTCGCACCGCGCACGGAGCCGCTAGCGGAGGCCGACCTGGCCGAGTTGCTGAAGGCCCTGCGCTGGTCCGCCGACGAACTCGACCCGACACTACCGCCCCGCGTGGCCTACGCGGGCGCCTGGCATCCGGTCATCGCCGCGGGCGAGCGGAGCCGCCTGGCCGACCTCGACTACGACATGCCCGCGCTCACCGCGCTCATGGCCCGCCGGGGCTGGACCACGATCGACCTGGTCTGGCGGGAGTCCCCCACCGTCTTCCACGCCCGCAACCCCTTCCCGCCCGGCGGGGTCGTCGAGGACCCGGCCACCGGCGCGGCGGCCGGCGCCTTCGGCGGCTATCTGCGGGAGCTCGAACTCGTCGACACCCCGACGACCTTGACGATCCATCAGGGCGCGGACATGGGCCGGCCGAGCACCATCACGGTGTCCGTCCCCGACGGACCGGACACCGGCATCGGCGTCACGGGCGCGGCCGTGCAGATCTGACCCGACGACAGGCAAGGCCGGGCGTGAAGGCTAGTTCGCCGGCCGTGACGGCTAGTTCGCCGGCCGTACGCCCAGCTGTCCGCCGATCTCCTCCTCCATGACCCGGCCCGCCTCGAACTCGAGGGTCTCGTCGCCCAGGGTGGACTGGTCGGTGTCGAGACCGTTCAGTTCCTCGAGGGGCTGGTCCAGGCGGATGTGGGCGAGGACCGAGTGCAGGGCGCGCAGGGTCGCCGAGGCGGTGGAGCCCCAGTTGGAGAAGTAGGAGAACTGCCACCACCACAGGGCCTCGGTGACGCGGCCCGCGCGGTAGTGGACCATGCCGTGGCGCAGGTCGGCGATGACGTCGGCGAGGTCGTCGGAGATCCGGGCCGGGACGGGCGCCTTGCGGGGCTCGTAGGGGTCGAAGACCTCCGAGTAGACGTCGACCGGCTCGAGGAGGCGGGCGAGGTTCTCGCGGAGCTCGTCGGCGTCCGGCTCGAAGCCCGGGTCGGGCTCGTAGCGCTCGTCGGGGACGATGTCCTCGTGGGCGCCGAGGCGGCCGCCGGCCAGGAGCAGCTGGGAGACCTCCAGGAGGAGGAAGGGGACCGCCAGGCCGGGCTCGTCGCCCTTCGCGACCTCCGTGACGGCTACCAGGAAGCTCTCGACCTGATCCGCGATCTGGACCACGAAATCGTCCGGGTTGTGGTCGGTCGCGTGCAGCGTGGCGTCAGACATCTAGGAGTCGTCTCCCCTCGAAGGCGCGACCGAGGGTCACCTCGTCCGCGTATTCCAGGTCGCCGCCCACCGGGAGGCCGCTGGCCAGGCGGGTGACCTTCAGGCCCATGGGCTTGATCATGCGGGCGAGGTACGTGGCCGTCGCCTCGCCCTCCAGGTTCGGGTCGGTGGCCAGGATCAGCTCCGTGACCGTCCCGTCGGCCAACCGCGCGAGAAGTTCTCGTATACGCAGGTCGTCGGGTCCGACACCTTCGATGGGGCTGATCGCGCCGCCCAGGACGTGGTACTTGCCGCGGAACTCGCGTGTGCGCTCGACCGCCACGACGTCCTTCGGCTCCTCGACGACGCAGATGACGCTCAGGTCCCGGCGCGGGTCACGGCAGATGCCGCACAGCTCCTCCTGCGCAACATTGCCGCAGGTCGCGCAGAAGCGGACCTTCGCCTTGACCTCCATGAGGGCCTGCGCGAGCCGCCGTACGTCCGTCGGTTCCGCCTGGAGGATGTGGAAGGCGATCCGCTGCGCGCTCTTGGGACCGACGCCGGGCAGTCGCCCCAGCTCGTCGATGAGGTCCTGGACCACGCCTTCGTACACGGACTGCCGTCCTTCCTGGGGTTCCTTGCGGTACGTACGGTAGTTGGCCGAGGCCGGTCTTAGAAAGGCGGACCGGTCCTAGAAGGGCAGTCCCGGGATGCCGCTGCCGCCACCCAGGCCCTGGGCCAGCGGACCGAGCTTCTGCTGCTGGAGCGTCTGCGCGTTCTCGTTGGCCGCGTGGACGGCCGCGACGATGAGGTCGGCGAGGGTCTCGGTGTCGTCCGGGTCCACCGCCTTCGGGTCGATCCGCAGGGCGCGCAACTCGCCGGAGCCGGTCACGGTCGCCTGCACCAGGCCGCCGCCCGCCTGTCCGTCGACCTCCGTGTTCGCCAGCTCCTCCTGGGCGAGGGCCAGGTCCTGCTGCATCTTCTGGGCCTGCTGGAGCAGCTGCTGCATGTTGGGCTGGCCACCACCGGAAATCACGATCAGCTCCTGTGTCCTACGACTGTCGGGTGTGCCTTCGGGCGGGTTTTTTCCCGCTCGGCACGAGCCTACGTGGTCTGTGCGGGTGTCGCCCCAGCACTCTTTCGAGTGAGTCAGGTGTGAGGCCTATACCTGATCAAGGCCCACTTCCGGGCGTAAAAGAGATGAAACCTTCCTCTTCGCCACCCATTGGGAGGTAGGAAAGGTCCGGCGCAGCAGCACCGGGCGTCACGGGTGTCACGCAACGTGAGCGGTCGGGATCGGTCGGGATCGGTCGGGTTCCATCGGTCGGGATCAGTAGGGAGTGCCGGGTGGGTCAGCAGCCGGAGATGCAGCCCGAGGGTCCGCCTCAGGACGGGCGGAGTGAGGGCGCGGCCGGGCTGCGGCCGGGCGATCTGGCCGGGCGGACGTTTCCGCTCGGGGACTGGGGTGAGCCCGCCGAGCGGCTGGACGAGCTGTACCGGTGGGTGGAGCGCGGGGCGCTGGAGACCGCCGCCTGGTACCTCGCGGACCGGGTGTGGAAGCGGCGGGTCGCCCGGGCCCTGCGCACCGGGGCGGCGGCCGGGGCGGTGTGCGCGGCCGCGCTGCCGTTGCTGGACCTCGCCCGGGTGCTGGGCGGCGCCGCTCCCTGGGGGTATCTGGCGCTGCTGCTCGCGGTGGCGTGTGTGGTGGTGGACCGCTTCTTCGGGGTGACGTCCGGCTGGATAAGGGACGTGGCCACGGCGCAGGCCGTGCAGCGCCGGCTCCAAGTGCTCCAGTTCGACTGGGCGTCGGAGAGCGTCCGGGAGGTGCTGGGCCCGGCGGAGGGCACGGCGAGCGATGCCGCGGAGCGATGCCTTGCGGTGCTGCGTCGGTTCTCGGAGGACGTCTCCGAGCTGGTGCGTACGGAGACGGCGGACTGGATGGTGGAGTTCCGGACCGGGCCCGCGCCCATGGGGATCCAGGGGGCGGTCGTCTCCGGCGGGCGGGCGGACGTGGGCGGGGGGTATGGGCGGTTCCCGATGCCGCCGGGGGCGAACGCCCGGCCGAACATGCCTCGGCAGCGGCCGCCCGAGCCTCGGTGAGGGGTCGGCTCCGCCGCGTTCTTCGCCCCCGCCGCCCCTTCCCGTCCCGTCCCTGGGGGCTGTGCCCCCAGCCCCCCTTTCGGCCTGACGGCCTCGTCCTCAAGCGCCGGACGGGCTCATCGGCACAGCCGCATGCCCTCCGGGGTCCAGCACGGCAGGTGGCCGTGGGTGCGGATCACGTCCTGGCCGTTGCCTCGGGTGAGGTAGGTCAGGAAGCTCGAGGCAAGCGAGTCGGCCGGGGGGCGGCCGTAGGTGTAGGCGTACTCGATCTCGCGGTACGGGTAGTCGCTCGTGCCGTGTTCGATGGCGTCCACGGAGGGCGGGTCGCCGCCCAGGTCGAGCGGGTGCAGGCCCTTCGCGCGCTCGGCCAGGTTGAGTTCGCTGTAGCCGATCGCGCCGGGGGTGGCGGCGACCGTGGACAGCACCTGGTCGGTGGAGTCGAGTTCGCAGCGGACGACGGGGGCCGTCGGGTCGTCCTTGTGGACGCAGTCGACGGACGAGTTCGCGATCTCGCCGCGGCCCAGCACCCGCCGCTGGAACACCTGCCGGGTACCGGAGTTGGCGTCCCGGCTGACCAGGACCACCGGCAGGTGGGGCCCGCCGACCTCGTCCCAGTTGGCGATCTGCCCGAGGTACAGCCGCCGCACGTCCGCCGTGGAGAGGTTCTTCAGCTTGACGTCGTCGTGGACGACCAGCGCGAACACGGACACGGCGACCCGGTTCTCGCGCAGTTCGTCGCGCCCGGCCGGCTTGGGGCCGTCGGAGAGGGCGACGACCGGCGGCGAGCCCTTCCCGCCCGTGGCGGCGGCGGCGAGTTCACGGATCCCGGCCGTCGAACCGTGCGGGTCCACGGTGATCCGCGAACCCTCGCAGTCGCGCTCGTACTTGGCCGCCACCTCCCGGACCACGGGAGCGAACGCGGTCGACCCGGTGACCGTGAGCACGCCGCGCTCGCAGCCGACGGGGGGCGGGGCGTCCCGGACGACGACGATCGTCGCGAGGGTGACCACGCAGACCGTGAGCAGGATGGAGATCAGCCGGGCGGCACGGCTGAACAGCGGCGGGGTGTCGTCCGGGGTGGCGCTGCGGTTGGGGTGCACCTCGCCGTCGCGCAGACCGCCGTACAGCCGTATCCCCCGGCCGACGTCGCCGCCCGACAGCAGCACGAGCAGTTTGAAGTGCTCGCGGGGGTTGAGCGGGACGCGCGGGATGCGCAGGGTGTTGTCCTCGTAGCCGAAGCCCCGGTCCGCGGTGAAGTGGTCCATGAGGTGGTCGGTGTCGGTCGGCTGGGTGACGGACACCCCGCGGATGGTGCGGTCGGTGAAGACGGCGGTCAGGCCGTGGCGTTCGGGGCCCGTGTAGTCGTCGCGGGCGATGCCCTGCGAGCCGTCGTTCTCGATGCGCAGCAGGACGAGCGTCGCGTCCGACATGCCGGGGGCCTCGTCGAAGAGGCCGAGGCGGCGGTTGGGACGGCCGGATCTGACGTCGTCGCCGATCGGGTTGTCCATCTGCACCCGGTACCCGACGCGCTTCCTGCGCGGCACCCGGCGCTCGTACCAGACCATGATCCCGGACGCGACGATACCGACGAAGGCCGTCCCCACGGCCACCACGTTCTCAGCGTTCAGCCACTCCACCGTGGGCGCCCCCGCCACTCCCGTCGGCCGGACAGTAGGGGGTCACCGTACGTCTGTCCGGTGGGACATTCCGGACTGGTCGACCGGCGTTCGCACGACGTTCACCGGCGGGTGTAGGTCAGTTTCTCCCCGGTGCCGTTGTTCACGCGGCGCAGTGTGCCGTCGGCGAGCAGGGTGACCTCGGAGGCGGCGCCGGGGCTGCACGAGGAGAGGGGTTCACCGGCGGTGACCTTGGACGGGCCTATCGCCAACGGGCCTTTCCCGCCGGGCCGTTCGGAGAGGGCGGCGCTGAACTCGCAGTGGTAGCCCTTCCCGTCGGCGACGAGGGCGAGCACCGCGTCGCCCACCTTGCCCTGGGCGAGGGTCAGCAGGCGCGTGTTCGTGCCGCTCTCGTTCTCGATCGTGGTGGTCCAGGTGCCGAGGTAGGCCGCCGGGACCACCCCGTCGGCCGAGGACGCGGAGGGGGACGCGGAAGGGGACGGGGACGAGTCCGGCGAGGGCAGCTCCGAGGCCTTCGCGGAGGAGGTCGTCGAGCCACCGGACGCGGGGGGCGCCGCGCTCGCGGTGGAATCGCCGTCCCCGTTCATGAAGGCGTACACCGAGCCGCCCGCGGCGACCGCGACCACCAGGCCGACCGCGACGAGCAGGGCGGTCGTCCGCCCCTTGCGGCGCGGCGGCTCCTGCGGTCCGGCGGGGTCGCCGGGCCCGTACGGGTCGTAGGCGGGGGTGGTGCCGGGGCCCCCGGCACCGTCGGCGTACGGGTTGTACGGCGCCGCCTGGCCCGGGGCCGCGGACCAGGCGGCCGACGGCTGGTGCGGGTGGCCGTAGCCCGGGGGCGCGGCCGGCTGCGGATGCTGCTGGGGGTAGCCGTACACCGGGTGGGCCGGGGCGGTCGGCCCGCCGGGCGGGAGGGGCCGCGCCGGGATGCCGTCGGCGCCCGCGGCCGACGCGGGGCGGTGGTCCGGCGAGGGCGCGACCCCGCGCGGGCCGGAGTGCTGCGGGAAGGCCTCGGAGGCGGTCGCCGAGTGGTCGAGGAGGGTGGGGCGCGCCGCGTGGCCGGAGCGGGACGGGTCCGCGCCGTCCGGGTCCTCCACCTCCAGCAGCCGCACGGCGTGCCGGCCGAGCTGCGCCACGAGGGCGCCGGGCAGCCAGGGGTCGCGGGAGCGGCCGTCGGAGACGGTGTCGTCGACGCCGGTGAGTTCCAGGACGCGGTCGAGGGAGGGGCGGGCGGCCGGGTCCTTGCGCAGACAGGCGCGGACCAGGTCGGCGATGCCCTCGGGGAGGCCCGAGAGGTCGGGTTCGTCCTCGGCGATGCGGAACATCAGGGCGTGCGCCCCGCTGTCGGCGGCGCCGAAGGGAAGGGCGCCGGTGGCCGCGTAGGTGATGACCGAGCCGAGGCAGAAGACGTCGCTGGCGGGCGTGACCGGACCGCCGCGCAGCTGCTCGGGGGCCATGAAGCCGGGAGAACCGATCACCGCGCCGGTCTGGGTCAGCCGGCTGTCGCCGGTCACGCTCTCCAGCGCCCGCGCGACGCCGAAGTCGATGACCCGGGGTCCTTCGATGGTGACCATCACGTTGGACGGCTTGAGGTCACGGTGGACGATCCCGGCCGCGTGGATGTTGGCCAGCGCGTGCGCGAGCCCGGCGGCGAGGATGCGCACCGACCGCTCGGGCAGCGGGCCGTGGTCGTGGCTCACGACCTGCTGGAGGCTCGGCCCCGCGACATAGCCGGTGGCGACCCAGGGCACGGCGGCCTCGGTGTCGGCGTCGAGGACGGGCGCGGTCCAGAACCCGCCGACCCGCTGCGCGTTGCGCACCTCCTGCCGGAACCGCGCCCGGAACTCCTCGCGCGCCGCCAGCTCACGCCGGACCAGCTTCACGGCGACCGTGCGCCCCCGGTCCGAGCGGGCGAGGTAGACCTGCCCCATGCCGCCCGCGCCCAGCCGCGCGAGCAGCCGGTAGCCGCCGATGCGCTGCGGGTCCCCCGGGCCCAGCTTCTCCATCGCAGCGCCGCCTTTCCCGCACATGTGTGATCGAGACATGTGCAACCCAGCCGAGAATAATCCGGCCGTTCGGGGAGTAGTGCGGCACGGTGTCTACGGTTGCGTAACGGCGGGCTCCAGCCCGTCCAGCACCTTGGACAGCCGTTCCAGTACGTGTACGGCCTCGGCGAGCTCCGCGTCCCCGTACGCCTGCGCGAGCCGGTCGGCGAGGGCCGCGTGCCCGGGGTCGATGCGGGCGACCGCGGCCCGGCCCGCTTCCGTGGGCGCGAGCAGCTTGGCGCGCCGGTGGGCTGGGTTGGGCCGGTACTCGGCCAGGCCGCCCTCCACCAGCAGGTCGGCGACGCGCTGGACGCTCTGCCGGGTGATGCCCATGGCGCGGGCGATGCCGGACACGGGCAGCGGGTCGCCGAGCACCGCGCCGAGCACCTGCCACCGGGCGGCGGAGAGCCCGGCGGGCCCGGCCAGCTCCTCCGCCACGGCGAGGAACTGGCCGTTCAGCCGGAACACCCCGAGGGCGCCGCGGCTGAGCAGATCCTGTCGTTCCCGGCTCACCGGCCGGCCGTCGCCTTCTCCAGCACGGCGTACGCGGCCGGGTCGGAGTCGTGGAACAGCCGGTACCAGGCGTCCAGCACCTCGCCCTCGTAGACGCCGAGGAGCCGGAAGATCTCGCGTGCGAAGGCGACCGGCTCGGTCGGACCGGCGGTGATCAGCCGCGCGTCGGTGACGGCGTCCGCCTCGACGTACCGGTCGCCGCCCCCGTAGCCGGTCGCCGCCAGGTAGAAGGAGACCGCGCCGGTGTGGTCCCGGTCGTCGAGAAGGCCCTCGCGGGCGAGTCCCGCGGTGGCCCCGCAGATCGCGGCGACGGGCACCCCGGCGTCGAGGAACGCGCGGGCCGTGCGGGCGAAGGGCGCGAGGTCGTCGGAGGTGTCCCAGAGGTCGGCGCCCGGCAGGATCAGCAGGGAGCTGTCCTCGGGCCGTACGGCGTCCAGCGCCAGGTCGGGCAGGATCCGCAGTCCGCCGACGCTGGCGACCGGCTCCAGCGACCTGCCGACCGTCCGGATCTCGTACCCGTTCCGTGCGAGGTACGCCGTCGCGAACCCCGTCTCCCAGTCGGCGAGCGTGTCGTACACGGCGAGATGCACCGGCTTGCGGCTCATGGCTCCTCCTCGGTGAGCGGATCCCCGTAACGGCCACATGACAGCAGACTGTCACTTCGACAGCAAACTGTCAATGACCTCGGAAGCCCTCGGGCCAGCCCCTCCCACGCCCGACAACCTGTCGCGGAATCGCCCCGTCCACGGAACAGGACGCCGATACCGCTTCCGCATCGCGGACATTTACGCTCACTGACATGACCCCTCAGTCCAGCCCCCAGGCCGGCGCCGCCGTGAAGGCCGCGGACCGCGCGCATGTCTTCCACTCCTGGTCCGCCCAGGAGCTCATCGACCCGCTCGCCGTGGCCGGCGCGGAGGGGTCGTACTTCTGGGACTACGACGGCAAGCGATACCTCGACCTCACCAGCGGGCTCGTCTACGCCAACATCGGCTACCAGCACCCGAAGGTCGTCGCCGCGATCCAGGAGCAGGCCGCACACCTGACCACCTTCGCGCCCGCCTTCGCGATCGAGGCCCGCTCGGAGGCGGCCCGGCTGATCGCCGAGCGGACCCCCGGCGACCTGGACAAGATCTTCTTCACCAACGGCGGAGCGGACGCGGTCGAGCACGCCGTCCGCATGGCCCGGCTGCACACCGGGCGCGCCAAGGTGCTGTCCGCCTACCGCTCGTACCACGGCGGCACCCAGCAGGCCGTGAACCTCACCGGCGACCCGCGCCGCTGGGCCTCCGACACCGCGACGGCCGGCGTCGTCCACTTCTGGGCGCCGTACCTGTACCGCTCCCGCTTCTACGCGGAGACGGAGGAGCAGGAGACCGCGCGGGCGCTCGAGCACCTGGAGACGACGATCGCCTTCGAGGGGCCGGGGACGATCGCCGCGATCATCCTGGAGACCGTCCCGGGCACCGCCGGGATCATGGTCCCGCCGCCCGGCTATCTCGCCGGGGTGCGGGCCCTCTGCGACCAGTACGGGATCGTCTTCGTCCTGGACGAGGTCATGGCCGGGTTCGGACGCACCGGTGAGTGGTTCGCGGCCGACCTGTTCGATGTGACGCCCGACCTGATGACCTTCGCCAAGGGTGTGAACAGCGGATATGTGCCGCTCGGCGGGGTCGCCATCTCCGGCGCCATCGCGGAGACCTTCGCCAGGCGGCCGTACCCGGGCGGTCTGACGTACTCCGGGCACCCGCTGGCCTGCGCCGCCGCCGTCGCGACGATCAACGTCATGGCGGAGGAGGGCATCGTCGAGAACGCGAAGAACCTGGGCGCGTCGGTCGTCGGGCCGGGGCTGCGGGAACTCGCCGAGCGGCACGGATGCGTCGGCGAGGTGCGCGGGGTCGGCATGTTCTGGGCCCTCGAGCTGGTGAAGAACCGGGAGACCCGCGAGCCGCTCGTGCCGTACAACGCGGCGGGCGAGGCCAACGCGGCCATGGCCGCCTTCGGCGCCGCCGCCAAGAAGGCCGGGGTGTGGCCGTTCGTGAACATGAACCGCACCCACTTCGTGCCGCCGCTCAACGTCTCCGAGTCCGAGGTCAAGGAAGGTCTCGCGGCCCTGGACGCGGCGCTTTCGGTGGCCGACGAGTACACGGACTAGGACCGGACGAGGTCCCGACGAGGCCCGACGAGGGTCGGACGAGGACCCGAGGAGGGCCGGCCGAGGAGCGGTTCCGGCCCTTCGGCGGCCCGGTGGCTCGGAGGGCACTCGACCAAGGTCTTGATTTCGTCGAACGCGTAAGGTGGCGTGCTCGTACATACCCACGAGCACGCCACTTTTTCTCGCACCCGACGATGGAGACGCCCCGACCATGCCCGGCAGCACCGGCAACGGAGCCGTGACGCGCAGCACCCTGCGACAGCAGATCGCCGACGCGCTTCGCGACGAGGTGCTGGGGGGACGGCTCCAACCGGGCCAGGAGTTCACCGTCAAGGAGATCGCCGAGCAGTACGGCGTCTCCGCGACCCCCGTCCGCGAGGCCCTCGTCGACCTCTCCGCGCAGGGCCTGCTGGAGGCCGACCAGCACCGGGGCTTCCGGGTCCACGAGTACTCCGCCGAGGACTTCCGGGGCATGATCGAGGCACGCAGCCTGATCATCGAGGGGATGTTCCTCGCCCTGGACGAGGGCCGTCAGCGCCACCACAACTACGACGACCCGCGGACCGCCGCCGCCATAGCGGGGGTGCGCCGCCGCGGCGAGGAGGCGCAGCGGGCCGCGGCCGCCGGTGACCTCACCGTCCTCATCGGCTACGACCTGCGCTTCTGGCGCGAGCTGAGCGCCCTGTTCGGCAACCCCTACCTCGCCGACTTCCTGCACCGGCTGCGGCTCCAGTCCTGGGTGTGCACGGTGCAGCACCTGCGTCGGCCGACCGATCTGCGCGGCCGACTGTGGTCCGGCCACACCGAACTGGTCGACGCCCTGTACGACCGCGACACCGTCACCGCGCGGGCGATGCTCGCCGCGTACAACGACGACTCCATCGCCCTGATCGAGCGACTGGCGGCGGAATGAGCAGGGCGGACGCCCCCGGCGCGCCCGCTCCCGCGCACCGCACCACGCCCGTCACCCTCCCCGTCGACCTCTCCGTCGAAATCGCCGTCGAACTCTCCGTCGTCATCCCGGCCTTCAACGAGGAGCGCCGGCTCGGCTCCACCCTGGACGCCGTCACCCGCTACCTCGACGCGGGCGGGAGCCACTGGCGCACCTGGGAGATCCTGGTCGCCGACGATGGTTCCACCGACGCCACCCGCGAGCTCGTCACCGTCCGCCGCGACCCCCGGATCAAGCTCGTCGCGGGCGCCGGCAACCGGGGCAAGGGCCATGCCCTGCGCCGCGGCGTCGCCGCGAGCCGGGGCCGCCAGGTGCTGGTCATGGACGCCGATCTCGCCACTCCCGTCGAGGAGTCGGAGCGCCTGGAGAAGGCGCTCGCCGACGGCAACGCGGCGGCGATCGGCTCGCGTGCCGTACCCGGCGCGACCCTCGGCGACCGCCAGCACCGGATACGCGAAGTCGCGGGCCGAGCGGGCAACCTGCTGATACGCCGGACGACCCTGCGGGGCACGCGCGACACCCAGTGCGGGTTCAAGCTGTTCGACGGCGACAAGGCCCGCGCCGCCTTCACCGCCTCCCGCCTCAACGGCTGGGCCATCGACGTGGAGGTGCTGCGCCACTTCCAGCGGGCCGGCTGGCCGGTCGCCGAGGTGCCCGTGCACTGGTCGCACCAGCCCGGCTCGAAGGTCCGTCCGGCGGACTACCTCCGGGTCCTGCGCGACCTGGTCCGGCTCCGGATCCCGGTGCCGAGACCCGTGGACGTCGTCGCCGTCCTGCTGTTCCTCGCGATGGCGGTGGCCCTCTACTCCGGCCGCCTCCCCGACCCGGACCACCGCTATCTCACCGACTCCCTCCAGGACCAGAACCAGTGGGAGTGGTTCTTCGCGGTGACCGCCGACAACATCGCCCACCTGCGCAATCCCCTGTTCACCGGCCTCCAGGGCGCCCCGGACGGCGTGAACCTGATGGCCAACACCACCATGCTGGGCCTGTCCGTCCCGCTCACGCCCGTCACGCTGCTGCTCGGCCCGGCCGTCACGCTCGGCCTGGTGATGACGCTGGGGCTGGCCGCGACCGCCGTCGCCTGGTACCGGCTGATCGTCAAACGGCTCGTCCGACAGCGTGCGGCCGCCTTCGCCGGAGCCGCGCTGGCCACGTTCGCGCCGCCCATGATCAGCCACGCCAACGCGCATCCGAACTTCGTCGTGCTGTTCATGATCCCGCCGATCATCGACCGCGCGCTGCGCCTCACCGCCGGTGAGCGGGTCACCCGCAACGCGGTCGTCCTCGGCCTGATGGCGGCCTACCAGTTCTTCCTCGGCGAGGAGCCGCTGCTGCTCGCCGCGATGGGCATGACCCTCTTCGCGGTCGCCTACGCGGCCGTACGCCCCGACGTCGCAGGCAAAGCCGTACGGCCCCTGCTGAACGGTCTGGCGGTCGCCGCCGCCGTCTGCCTCCCCCTCGTCGTCTACCCGCTGGCCTGGCAGTTCTCCGGCCCGCAGAGCTACACCGGCATCGACCACGGCACCGCGCCCGGCGTCGCCAACTCCGTCCGGGCGCTGCTCTCCTTCGCCGAGCGCTCCCTGATCGCGGGCGACGCCCACCGCGCCGACGCCCTCTCGCTGAACCCCACCGAACAGAACGCCTTCTACGGCTGGCCGCTGGTGCTGCTCGCGTTCGCGATCACGGTGGGACTGTGGCGGCGGCCGGCGGTCAAGGCGCTGGCCGGTACGGCGGCGGCCGCGGCCGTGCTGTCCCTCGGCTCGCGCATCCCCCTCCCGTTCACCGACACCACCGTCCCCGGCCCCTGGGCGCCGCTCGCCGGCCTGCCCCTCTTCGATTCGGTCATCGAGAGCCGGGTCGCGCTGGTCTGCGCCCCGCCGCTGGGCATGCTGCTCGCCCTGGCGATCGACCGCCTCGCCCGGGCCCGTCGGCTGGGCACCCAGTACGCCGGTCTGCTCGCCGTCTGCCTCGCCCTGCTCCCCCTCGTCCCCGCCCCGCTGAAGTCCGCGCCGCGCGCCGAGGTGCCGGCCTTCTTCACCGACGGCACCTGGAAGACGTACGTCCGGGGGGACGAGACCCTGGTCCCGGTGCCGCTCGCGGAACCCGAGGACGCCGAGGCGCTGCACTGGCAGACGGCGGCCGGCCTCGGCTTCCGGATGCCCGGCGGCTACTTCAACGGCCCCTTCGGCGACGGCGACCGCACCGGCGTCTACGGCGTCCCGCTGCGCTTCACGGCGAGTCTGCTGCGGGACGTCCGGTACACGGGCGTGGTCCCGGTGATCGACGCCCGGGCCCGGGCCGAGACCCGCGAGGATCTCGCCCACTGGCGGGCCGGGGCGCTGGTGCTGGTCCCACAGCCGCATGAGGACCGGCTGCGTGAGACGGTGGAGAAGCTGGTCGGCCGGCCGGGTAGGCGGGTGGCCGGAGTGTGGGTATGGGACCTGCACGAGGGGAGCTGACGCGGGTCGCACCGACTACTCTTCCCTGACCGGTCACCGTACTGAGTGAGGAGCTCTCTTTGGCCTGTGACCTGTGGCTGGTGCCACTCGTCGACGTGTTGTGCCACACCCCCGACAATCCCTTCGCCGACGAACTCGCCCAGTACAACAAGGTGCTGGCCGAGGCGGGTCTGCCGCCCGTGCCGGTGTACCAGTACATGCCGGGGCTGTCCGGCGAGGTCGCCCCGGTGGCCGGCTTCGACTACGACGCCCTGCATTTCCTGCGCCGCGCCTACCTCCTCCAGGTGTGCGGGCTGCCGGTGACGCCGGTGGACGAGCTGGGCGGCGACTACGAGCAGCTCCTGGAGATGTTCGAGGCGACGGCCCAGCAGTCGCACCTGGTCTGGCACTACGACCACGCGGGTGCCTACGTTCCCGTCGACTTCCCGCAGCCCCTGTCCAACGACGAACTCCTGGCGGGCGGCGGACCCCTGGGTTCCGCGCAGTCCCTGCTGCGGGAACTGGAGTTCGTGGCCCCGTCGATCGGCATCGATCCGGCCAATCCGCCGTCGGCCCCCCAACCGCCGTCCGGCCCGACGGAGTTGGAGGAACCCGCCATCCCGGCGCCGTACGATTCCAGCCCCTTCGCGCGCGAGCGGCACGTCTGGCTCGGGCTGCACGCGGCGGTGACGCGGAGTCTGGCCCAGGGGTCGATGATCGTGTTCAGCTGAGCACGCCGGCCGAGCGGGCGAACGGGTCGGGCGGGCGGCGGGTCGAGCGGGCGGGTCCTCGGGCGGTCAGCGGCCGAGCTGCGAGAGACCCTTCTGCACGTCCTCCCTGTTCATCACCGGGGTGTAGGAGATCTCGGCCCCGAGGTTGAGGAAGAACGGCTCACTGAGCACGGGCATCTGCGCACTCTCTTCCATGTCGAAGAACAGGAAGGCAGTGCGCCGGCCGTGGTCGGTGGTGAAGTACGCGGCCTCGGGCTTGACCTGCGCCATGGACTCCTCGAGGAGCTTGCCGAGGGTCCCGTTCCGGATGGCCTCGTTCGCCTTCTCGGTGTCCATGGTCGCCTTGAGCATCATGCGCATCGCAGTCACTTCCTTCTGGTCGACACACACGCGTATCCACCTCAGGATATGCCTGTATGCGGCATTCCTCCCTCGCTGTGAGGCCGGGCGGCCGACGTCAGAAGACGGCCGTGCCGGCCTGCGTCAGCTTCCAGTTGGCAGTGGCGAAGCCGGCCGGGTCCAGCACCCCCGCGGACGTGACGTAGTCGATCATCAGCTGCCGGATCTCGTTGGTGGAGCTGTAGGCGATCTCGGCGGCGGCCATGTGCGGGTAGCCGCTGCCGCCGTTGGCCCGGTAGTTGTTGACGGCGACGACGAAGACCTGGTCGTCGGCGACGGCGACGCCCTCGTAGCTGAGGTTCTTGATCCGCGCCCCCTCCGCCTGCGCGATGTCGATGTCGTACGAGACGCCCGCCGCCGTGTCGTACATGTAGTCCCAGAAGCTGTCGGCGTTGGTCAGGGTCGCGGTGTCGACCGCCGTGCCCGCCGGCACCTGGTGGTAGCACTTCGCGGCGAACTCCAGGTAGTCCTTGAGCTGGGCGCCGGTGAGCCACTGGTGAGGAAGGAGGGGCAACTACCCGCGTAGATGCTTGCTTCCGCCAGTTACGGGCGTAACCGCGAACGGACCATGGGCCGGTCAAGGATGTCCAAGACCGGCCCAAGCCGACGTACTGCCGTCAGGCACTGCGATCAGGCACTGCCGCCGGTACCGCCGTCAGGTCTTTCCCGGGGCTACAGGAACGAGTTGATCTCGATCGTCTCGTCCCGGCCCGGGCCCACGCCGATCGCGGAGATCGGGGCGCCGGACATCTCCTCCAGCGCCTTGACGTACGCCTGGGCGTTCTTCGGCAGGTCGGAGAAGGACTTCGCCTTGGTGATGTCCTCGGACCAGCCGGGCAGGGTCTCGTAGATCGGCTTCGCGTGGTGGAAGTCGGTCTGCGAGTACGGGAGTTCCTCGACGCGCTTGCCGTCGATCTCGTACGCCACGCAGACCGGGATCTGCTCCCAGCCGGTCAGGACGTCGAGCTTCGTCAGGAAGAAGTCCGTCAGGCCGTTCACGCGGGTCGCGTAGCGGGCGATGACCGCGTCGAACCAGCCGCAGCGACGGTCACGACCGGTCGTCACGCCCCGCTCGCCGCCGATGCGGCGCAGCGCCTCGCCGTCCTCGTCGAACAGCTCGGTCGGGAACGGGCCCGAGCCGACGCGGGTCGTGTAGGCCTTCAGGATGCCGATGACCCGGCTGATCTTCGTCGGACCCACGCCCGAACCCGTGCAGGCGCCGCCCGCGGTCGGGTTCGACGAGGTGACGAAGGGGTACGTGCCGTGGTCGATGTCGAGGAGCGTGCCCTGACCGCCCTCGAAGAGGACGACCTTGTCCGCCTCGAGCGCCTGGTTGAGGAGCAGGACCGTGTCGGTGACGTACGGAGCGAGCTTCTCCGCGTAGCCCAGCAGTTCCTCGACGACCTGGTCGACGGCGATCGCGCGGCGGTTGTACAGCTTGGTCAGCAGCTGGTTCTTGCCGTCCAGCGCCGCCTCGACCTTCTGGGTGAGGATCGACTCGTCGTACAGGTCCTGGACCCGGATGCCGACCCGGTTGATCTTGTCGGCGTAGGTCGGGCCGATACCGCGCCCGGTCGTGCCGATCTTGCGCTTTCCGAGGAAGCGTTCCGTCACCTTGTCGACAGTGACGTTGTAGGGGGTGATGATGTGCGCGTTGCCGCTGATCAGCAGCTTCGACGTGTCGACGCCGCGCTCGTTCAGACCGCTCAGCTCGGAGAGCAGGACCGACGGGTCGACAACGACACCGTTACCGATGACCGGCGTACAGCCGGGTGACAGAATTCCCGAAGGGAGCAGGTGGAGTGCGTACTTCTGGTCGCCCACGACGACCGTGTGGCCGGCGTTGTTGCCGCCCTGATAGCGCACTACGTAATCCACCGAGCCACCGAGAAGGTCGGTGGCCTTTCCCTTGCCTTCGTCACCCCACTGAGCACCGAGCAGCACAAGTGCGGGCACGCGCGTACACCCCTTCCGGGTGGGGCATGTCCAAGGCCAGGGGCGTACGCGGTGGCTCTTTCCACCGCGTGCACCGCGTGCACCGCGACCGTCGTCGGTCGCCGCTTGTCGGACCCGGATGCCCCGGAATAGACCAAGCCCCTGGCGCAATAGCGCAAGGGGCTCTTGCACAAAGATGCTACCCGAGGAAGCGAGGCAGGACCGAGGTGGCGACTTTCGCGACGTCCGATCAGCTGCTGGTGATCATCGATCCGGTCGCCCGGCGCACGGACGGGGAGTCCGTACGGATCGCGAAAGACGTGCTCAGCGCGGGTGCGGCGAGTACGAAGGTGTGCCTCCCGGAGGGCCCGGAGGAATTCGCCCGGGTGCTGGCCCGGCGGGGCTCGCGGCGGCCGGTGGTCGTCGGCGACGACCGGGCGCTGATGCGGACGGTGGCCCTGCTGCACCGGCAGCGGGCCCTGGCCGAAACCGTGCTGTCGGTGGTGCCGGTGGGCGCCGCCCTGGGCGTCGCGCACGCCCTGGGGGTGCCCACGGGGGCCGTGGCGGCCGCCCGGGCCGTCCTGGACGGCACCGAGCGGCGTCTGGACGTACTGGTGGACGACAGCGACGGGGTGGTGCTGGGCGCGCTGCGGATCCCGCCGGTGCCGCTCGCTCCGCGGGCGGAGCCGGCCGTGGCGGAGGCCGGGCTCGCGCCGGGCGGCGGCCACCCCTGGCTGCGGACCTACCACTCCCTCTTCCGGACCCTGGTGGCGTCACGGCCCTCGCGGCTCTCCGCCGCCCCGGCCCCGCCCGGCCCGGCCCGGCTGCGGATCGAGGTCGACGGGGTGACCCTGGTCGACCTCGACCAGCCGGTGGAGGCGGTGTCGGTGACCCCGGGGCTCCCCGGCACGGTGGTCGTGACGGTACGGCCGCTGTCCCTGGGCGCGGTGGCGGTGCCCCTGGAGGCCCGGGGGCGGACGGTGACCGTCTCGGGCGCGGACTTCCGCTACCGGGCCGACGCGATAGTCGCGGGACCGGTACGGCGACGCACGTGGACGGTGCGCGAGGGGGCGTTGGGGCTGATGCTGCCGGGGCGGTGAGCCGGCCGCCGCTCAGGGCAGTCGCTCGACCACGGCCTCGTCGCCGGACTCGTCCTTCAGCCCCACCCCCGAGGCCCCCAGCTCCCGCGCCCTCCCCAGCAGAGAGACCAGCTTCGCCGCCGCCGTCTCGTAGGCGAGGCCCAGTGGCGGGCGGATGTTGGACAGGCAGTTGCGGTCGGCGTCCGTCGTGACGCCCGGCCGGGGCCGGTGGGTCAGGTACGCGCCCAGGGAGTCCGCCGCCGACATGCCGGGGCGTTCGCCGACGAGGAGCACCACGGCCGTGGCGCCCATGGCGTGCGCGACGTCGTCGCCGAGGGCCACCCGGGCCTGCTCGGCGAGGACGACCGGCGCCACCCGGGTGCCGGCCGGCAGCAGCGCGGTCGTCGCCCGGATCATCGCCGCCGCGTGCTCGTGCACCGCCCGGCTGGAGAGCCCGTCGGCGACCACGAAGACGACGTCCCACTCGCCCGTGGGCAGATGGGCCCGGTCGACGGCGTTGAGGCGGCGGCCCAGGTCGGGGCGCTGGAGGTAGGTGGTGCGGTCGGGGGCGGCGCTGCGGACCCGGACCACCGGCGTGCCGGTCAGCCGCGCCGCCACCGCGTCCGGGTCGAACGGCGAGTGCACCGCGTCCCGGGCGGCGGCGTGCGCGGCCTGGAGCTCCAGACGGTGCCGGGTGGGCAGCGCGGAACCGGCCCGGCCCAGGCCGATCCGGGCCTGGGTGCGCAGGCGCAGCGACGCCCACAACTCGCCCTGGCCGTCGCCCGACCCGCCCTGGCCGTCGTCGATCCGGCTGTCCGTCACCTGGCTGATGGTCATGCCGCGAGCTCCCGTCCGGTGGCGCGTCCGGGGGTCCCGGTGGTGGCGATCTCCGTCAGCGGGTGGGCCGTTCCGGACAGCTCGCGGATGCCGCCGCGCGGGTCCAGCAGCCCGATCGAATCCAGCCATGCCTCGAACTCCGGCGCCGGGCGCAGCCCGAGCACCTCCCGCAGGTACAACGCGTCGTGGTACGAGGCCGACTGGTAGTTGAGCATGATGTCGTCGCCGCCCGGGGTGCAGATCACGAAGGAGGCCCCGGCCACGCCGAGCATCGTCAGCATCGTGGCGATGTCGTCGTCATCGGCGTCGGCGTGGTTGGTGTAGCAGATGTCCAGGCCCATGGGCAGGCCGAGCAGCTTGCCGCAGAAGTGGTCCTCGAGGGCGGCGCGCAGGATCTGCCGGCCGTCGTAGAGGTACTCCGGGCCGATGAAGCCGACGACCGTGTTCACCAGCAGCGGGTCGTAGCGGCGGGCGACCGCGTACGACCGCGCCTCGACCGTCTGCTGGTCGACCCCGTGGTGCGCGCCGGCGGAGAGGGCGCTGCCCTGCCCGGTCTCGAAGTACATGACGTTCCGGCCGACCGTCCCCCGCTCCAGGGCCAGCGCCGCCTCGTACGCCTCGTCGAGCAGGCCGAGGGTGACCCCGAAGGAGGCGTTGGCGGCCTGGGTGCCGGCGATGGACTGGAAGACGAGGTCGACGGGGGCGCCCCGCTCCATCAGGTCCACGCTGGTGGTGACGTGGCACAGCACGCAGGACTGGGTGGGGATCGCGTACCGGCCGATCACCCCGTCGATGAGTTCCAGCAGGTCCCGTACGGCCTTCGGGCTGTCGGTGGCCGGGTTGACGCCGATCACCGCGTCGCCGGAGCCGAGCAGGAGGCCGTCGAGGAGGGCGGCCGCGACGCCCGCCGGGTCGTCGGTCGGGTGGTTGGGCTGGAGCCGGGTGGCCAGCCGGCCGGGCAGCCCGATGGTCGACCGGAACGCGGTCACCACCCGCACCTTGCGCGCCACCGCCACCAGATCGGCGTTCCCCATCAGCTTGGAGACGGCGGCCGCCATCTCCGGCGTGAGCCCGGGGGCGAGGGCGGCCAGCGTCACCGCGTCCGCCGCCTCCGACAGCAGCCACTCCCGCAGCTCTCCGACCGTCATCGACGCCACCGGCGCGAAGGCGGCCGGGTCGTGGGTGTCGAGGATGAGCCGGGTGACGTCGTCGTCCTCGTAGGGGATCAGGGGGCGGGTCAGGAAGTCGGTCAGCGGCACCTCCGCCAGCGCCCAGCGGGCCGCGACCCGCTGCCGGGCGTCCTGCGCCGCGAGACCGGCCAGGCGGTCGCCGGAGCGTTCGGGGCTCGCGGCGGCGAGCAGCCGGGCGAGCGAGTCGAAGCGGTACCGCTCGCCGCCGAGGGTGGAGGTGTAGGCGCTCATGGCGGCGACCGTACGAGGCGCGTGTTGCCGCCAGATTTCTAAAGGTCTGGTTGACAAGTATTTAACGTCCCGACACCCTTGGCGGACTCATTCGGGCTACAGAGTTCCGGTCCAGCACACCCGTGGACGACCAGGAGAGGGGCCACCCCGATGGCAGTGGACGAGGGCGTCGCCTCAGCGGCGGACGCAACGGCGGGCACAACGGCGACATCAGGCGAGGAAGGCACTGTTCACCGGCTCAAGCCCAACGCCATCGGCCTGCTCGGGGTGGTCTTCATGGCCGTCGCGACGGCCGCGCCGATCACCGCGATGACCGGTAACGTGCCCTTCATGGTGTCGTCCGGCAACGGCATCGGGGCCCCGGCGAGCTACCTCGTCGCAATGGTCGTCCTGGCAATCTTTTCCGTCGGCTTCACCTCGATGGCGAAGCACATCACCTCGACGGGCGCCTTCTACGGCTTCATCTCCTACGGCCTCGGCCGCTCGATCGGCCTCGCCTCGGGGCTGCTCGCGACCTTCGCGTACGTCGTGTTCGAGCCGGCCCTGATCGGCATCTTCTCGACCTTCGCCACCACCACGCTCCACGACCAGACGGGCCTCGACATCCCCTGGTGGGCGTTCGCGGTGCTGATGCTCGCCGTCAACGCGACGGGCACCTGGTTCGGCGTCTCCGTCGCGGAGAAACTGCTCGTCGTCCTGCTCGCCACCGAGGTGACGGTCCTCGCGGCGATGGCGATCTCGGTCGCCTTCCACGGCGGCGGCCCGGACGGCTTCAGCATCGATCCGGTCAACCCGGTCAACGCCTTCAAGGGGACCAGCGCGGGCCTCGGACTCTTCTTCGCCTTCTGGTCGTGGGTCGGCTTCGAGTCGACGGCGATGTACGGCGAGGAGTCGCGCAACCCGAAGAAGATCATCCCCAAGGCCACGATGATCTCGGTGCTGGGCGTCGGCGTCTTCTACGTGTTCGTCTCCTGGATGGCCATCACGGGCACCGGCCAGTCGGACGCCGTGCAGGTCGCCACCGACAACCCGCTGGGCCTGTTCTTCAACCCCACCGAGCGGTACGTCGGCCACTGGGCCGTCGACGTCATGCAGTGGCTGATGATCACCGGTTCACTGGCCTGCGGCATGGCCTTCCACAACTGCGCCGCCCGCTACATGTACGCCCTGGGCCGCGAGGGCGTCCTGCCCTCCCTGAAGAACACCGTCGGCCGCACCCACGCCCGGCACGGCTCCCCGCACATCGCCGGCCTGGTCCAGACCGTCGTCTCGGCCGTCCTGATCGGCGCGTTCTGGGCGGCGGGCAAGGACCCGTACACCGGCACGTACGTGCTGCTCGCGATCCTCGGCACGATGGCGATCCTGGTGGTGCAGGCGGTGTGCTCGTTCGCCGTGCTGGTCTACTTCCGCTCCCACCACCCCGAGAGCCGGCACTGGTTCAGGACGTTCGCCGCCCCGCTCGTCGGCGGTGTCGCGATGCTCGCCGTGGTCACGCTGCTGGTGTCCAACATGGGGGTCGCGGCCGGGCCGGAGTCGGATTCTCTGGTGCTGAAGGCGACGCCGTGGCTGGTCGCGCTGATCGCGGTGGCCGGCGTCGGCTACGCCCAGTACCTCAAGCGGCGGGACCCGTCCCGCTACCTGCTGCTGGGCCGCACGGTGCTGGAGGAGACGAAGGAGCGCTGACCCCGGTCACCTTCCGAAGCTGCCGGGCGGCGGCATGGAATGGACGAAAACCGCGAGACACGAGAACCGGGAGGCGCCGCGTGGGCGCCTCCCGGTCCAAGTCGACGGCGAGGAAAGCGAAGGAACTTGTTTCGTTGCAGGAAAATTGAGAAGGAAGCCCCTTCATGGCCTCGCCGTGGGCAAACGCTAGCAGTCAGCCCGGGATCAGGTCGCGCAGATTTTCGAGGGTGATGACCCGGGAGTCCGGGTGCAGCCCCTCGGGACGTTCGAGACCGATGTACGTCACGGGCTCGTCCGGGACCG
The DNA here is from genome assembly GCF_044766465.1 of Streptomyces sp. NPDC102259. Lineage (NCBI taxonomy): Bacteria > Bacillati > Actinomycetota > Actinomycetes > Kitasatosporales > Streptomycetaceae > Streptomyces > Streptomyces sp. NPDC102259. Next base: position 273,249 of record NZ_JBIWMA010000004.1, read on the forward strand.
ACTCGCCGTCCCACGGTTCCACCTCCGTGGCGTCGCCGGACATCAGGTCGACCAGGTACGACACCGTCAGCTGCTCGCGCTCCACGAGGGCACGCACCGCCTTGGACACCGACACCTGGTTCTCCTCGACCCGGTTGGCCGACGAGATGCCCTTCAGATACAGGTGCAGCCACTTCGCGCGCCACCGGCCGTCGTCCGCGCGCCGGAACACCAGCGGCAGCGCCACCCGCCCCGCCCCGCGCAGCTCGGACTTCATCCGCACCGTGCGCGGCTCGAACGGCCGCCCCTTCTGCTCACCGTCGCGCAGCATGAAACCGAAGAACGACTCCTCGACCTCCTCGAAGCCCTCCCCGGCGAAGATGTTGACCTGCGGGACGATGAACGAGCCGCGTACCCGGTCCAGGGACAGGTCGATGAACTCCGAGGCCCCGTCGGGCGCCTCGGTGACATCGCCCGAGTGCACGCCCCCGACCGCCGTGAGAGAGGTGTAGGAGAGCCACGAGTCGGTGCTGTAGTCGGCGTGCAGGAGCAGCGCCGAGAGGTCGAAGTCGGTCCGGTCCTCGGTCTCCTTCCAGTACACGAAGAAACGCAGCCGCTCGCCGTCGACCGTGGAGACGGAGCCCCGGGGCAGCACGCCGAGCCCGGCCGCGGTCGCCCTGCCGCTGAGCGGGAGCGCCACGTCGAGGACGTCCAGGTCGACGAGCAGCCGCCCCGGCGCCGGGAGCCGGCGGCGCAGTTCGGCGTCGAGCGCGGCGATCAGACGATCGCAGTCGGCGGCCGGGACGGACGGCCGGTGGTCGGGGGTCACCCACGCGCGGCCCTGGCGGTTGACGAAGATGCGGGGTTCGTCGGTCTCCCGCTCCCGGTTGTGGAAGTGCTCGCGGACCGAGAGCACGACCCGGCCCGAGACCTCGGGAGCGACCCGCACGGCGGCGGCCACCACCACGTCCCGCTGTTCCTGGTCGGCGGCGATCCGCAGCAGGAGGTCCAGGGCGCGGAACAGCTTGCCGGGAGCGGACTCCAGCAGCCGCACCGCACCGAGGACGTCGAACTCGTCCAGCAGCTTCTCGCAACGGCTGTCGAAGGACCGCGCCTCCTTCTCGCCCCGCGCCACGGCGAACACGTCGGCGGCGTGCGGCCAGCGCGGGTACTCGTGCGGGTGGAGACGCTCACCGAGCCGCTTGAACGGCTCGCGGTACGCGTGCACATCGGCCAGCTTGGCGGGGTTCGCCGCGACCACGGCGTCGAGGCCCGCGAGCAGCGCACGCCGGACCGGCCGCGGCAGCGTCCGGAACCGGGTCGGCTCCCGCAGCGTCACGTCGCCGCCCGACAGCGCGCAGGCCAGCCGCAGCACATCCACGACGGTGTCGAGGAGCAGGTCCGCGCCGACGGCGAGACGGGCCTCGTTGACGACCGCCCGGTTCTCCCGGACCGGGATCGACTCCGGCTGGGGGCCGAGCGCGCACCGCTCGGCGACGGCCTTGAGGTCCCGCAGATGCTCCTCGCCCAGCGGCGTCGTCCCGCCCGCCCATGCCAGGTACAGGTCGGTGAGCTCCTCGTCCAGGTCCCGCCCGAGGTGCAGCACGGTCACCCGGTCGCCCGCCGAGGCGATCAGCTCGTCCTGCGCCGCGAGCATCTCCTCGTAGGTGTGCTGGTAGCGGCCGTACGTGGGGAGGCTGAGCAGGTCCAGCACCCCGTGCGCCAGCTGCGTGAGCACGTTCTCGCGCGACTTCTCGTCGCCGAGTGCCTTCGTCACGCACCGCATCCAGAACTCTTCGGTGTCCGGCACGTGCGCCGGAAAGTCGATGAAGTACACGTTGTGCCGGACGTGGTCGCCCACCATCTCGCTCACGGTGCGCAGCGTCCGCCGGGCGGTGTGCACGACCGCGGCCTCCGACAGCCCCGACAGCCGATCCAGCAGCTCCGCCGAGAGCTTGAAACCCACGGATGCCAACGCCGCGTCGAACTGCCGCGCGGCGACGGCCCCTTGCCCGGTGGAGCCCCCGGTGGATCCCTTCGGGCAGGGAAGTCGGTGGGTGTGCCGGATGACCAGCGATTCGAGACGGTGCGCCATTCGGGGATGATCGCAGAGGCGTACGAGCGGACGCACCGGAGTTTCCCGTGCGCCGCCCGGGCCCCGAGCAGCCGACCCCGACCCTCACGGTGTGGTCCGTCGACGTCCGCGCCCGCCTCTGGCGCTTCGAACAGGCACCCGACTGGAGCGTCCTCTACGCAGAACTGGCGCTGGCCCCGCTGGGCGGGACGGCCGCGGGCCTGGCCCTGTGGGCCGTGTTCGCCCGCCTCGCAGACCGCCGTCTCAGAGGGTCACGCTGAGCCCCTCAAGACCCCGGATCACGAAGGCCGGCTTGCGCCGGGGCTCCGCCGCCAGGGCCAGGGTGGGGGCCCGTTCCAGCAGTGCCGTCATCGAGGCGGCGAGCTCGATCCGGGCCAGCGGGGCGCCGATGCAGTAGTGGATGCCCGCGCTGAAGGAGATGTGCGGGTTGTCGGCGCGGCTGAGATCGAGCCGCTCCGGGTCGGCGAAGACGGCCGGATCGTGGTTCGCCGACCCGAAGAGCATGGCGATCTCGGCCCCCCGGGGCACGGTGGTCCCGTCGATCTCGATGTCGTCGAGCACCCACCGCTCGAAGAGCTGGAGCGGAGTGTCGTACCGCATCAGCTCCTCGACGGCCGTCGGGACGAGCGAGTGGTCGGCGCGCAGCGCGGCCAACTGCTCCGGGTTCCTGAAGAGCGCCCACCACCCGTTGACGGTGGCGTTCACGGTCGCCTCGTGCCCCGCGTTGAGCAGCAGCACGGCGGTCGAGATCATCTCCTGCTCGGTGAGCCGGTCGCCCTCGTCGTGCGCGGCGATGAGACCGGAGATGAGATCGTCGCCGGGCTCCTTGCGCCGCGCGGCGATGAGCTCCAGCAGATACTCGGAGAACTCGACGGAGGCCCGCACCGCCCGCGCCGCGGTCTCCTTCGACGGGCTGAGCTCGTACATCCCGCAGATGTCCGCCGACCAGGGCCGCAGCGGCCCCCGGTCCGACTCCGGGATGCCGAGCATCTCCGCGATCACGGCGACGGGCAGCGGCTCGGCGACATCGCTGAGCAGATCGCCCCCGCCCGCCTCCACCAGCCGGTCCACCAACTCCCCGGCCAGCCGCCGCACATACGGCTGCAGCCGCTCCACCGTGCGCGGGGTGAACGCCTTCGACACCAGCCGCCGGATCCGCGTGTGGTCGGGCGGCTCCAGGTCGAGCATCCCGTGATCGTTGAGCGTGTGGAACGGCTCCTGCTCGACCGGGGGCGCCGTCCGACCGAAGTCCTCGTGCGTGAACCGGTGCTGATACGTCCGCCCGAGCCGCCGCTCCCGCAGCAGCGCCGACACATCCGCGTGCCGTGGCACCAGCCACTGGTCGGTCGGCTCGTAGTAGATCACCCGCCCCCGCTCCCGAAGCTCGGCATAGGCCGGGTAGGGGTCCGACACGAACGCGGGATCCCAGGGGTCGAAGGAGAGAGCGTCAACTACTGCCATGAACGGACGCTAGCCGGTGAGCGGGCTCCTGACCAGGGGGGCTTCGCTGCGCGGGCCCCGTCGGCGTCGTCCCCCGCGAGGTGCGGCCCGCGCGCCCCTCCCTCAACGGGCGGGTGGCTGGATCACCGTCGGGCCGCCCCGGTGGGGTGTGGGGACATGGCGGGCGGCCGGTTCGGGCAGCGCGTCGACACAGGCCTGCGAACAGGCGTTGACCAGGAGTGGCAGTACGTCGGTGGCGACTGTCGACGAGATCCAGACCTGCTCCGGACCCGACGGCGGCAGCGGTCCCGCGCAGACGCTGCACGCGTGGAACGCGTCGGGCAGGGACGCCGACGACGCGAGCGAGGGAAACGGCAGACGCGTCTTGTAGTTGCCGTAGACCGCCCGTGTGCTGACGGTGCTGCGGCGCAGGTTCGGACACCTGGTCAGCTCGTACGGGAACCAGTGCAGCCGGTACGAGGTGTACGGACTGAACTCCTCCAGGCTCTCCATCTCGCCGATCTCCGGCGGGATCCGCACAAGGTTGCTGCCGTACAGCACCAGGTGCCGCACCCTCTTCAGCCTGCCGATGTCCGGCGGCAGCGTGACGACCTCACGCCGCTCCTGCGCCGTCAGCTCCACCAGCGGCTTGAACACCTCACGCCCGTCGGCCGCCGCCTCCTCGATCAACTCGAGGAGACGCCGCCAGCCCGGCGCGGAGGTGTCCTGGCGCTCGGTGTGAAAGCGCATGTCCCCCGGCGGCCCGCCCGCCCGCCTCCCGAGGCATCCACACCGGTCCCGGTCGGGCGCGGTCCCCGCCGGACCCACGGCATCGGCCCACCGGTTCGCGAACACCCTCGGTTCCCCACCCTCAGTCATGCCTCCCAATCTACGGACCGGTCGGTCCAGGCGTTCGTGCCTTCATGAGTCCGCCGCCCGGGCCCCTTCGGTGACATACAGCCGGACCACGTCGTCAGCGGCTTCCCAGAGGGGATTCCGGGGCCGTGCGGGGGGCTGCCAGCACGCTTCCTCCTGCGGGAACGGAAGGCAGTGGCCGGCCGCGCGGCTGCGTCTGGCCCATCTGCGCCAGCGGGCTTCGCGCGGGTCCGGCAACCGCCATACGTACGGGTCCGGAGTCCGTGCCTCCGGGATCGTGTCCCGCTCCCGGCCGTGCGCCGCGGAGGCGTCCTTGTGCCGCAGCCCGGCGAGCGCCTCATGAATCCGCCGGAACATAGGCCTTCCCCGGACTTTCCACGAGCGTGAACCGGGCCCACACGCACTTCGTGTGCCGCTGCTGTACGTGCCCCCAGGCACCGGCCAGCCGCTCGACGAGCGCGAGGCCGCGTCCGCCCTCGTCGTCCGGGCCGCAGGCGCGAGGCGCGGGCAGTCGGTCCCGGTCCGGGTCGTAGACCTCCAGGAACAGGTACGGCCCCTGGAGATACAGCGTGACCCCGACCTGGGCGTGGGACACCCGGCAGTGGGTCACCGCGTTGGTCACGAGCTCGTTCGCCGACAGGGTGACGGCGTCGGCGAGTTCGCCGCCGACACCCCAGTCCGCAAGAACCTTCCGGACCTGATTCCGGGCGACTGACACGTGTCTTCTGTGCTTGGGGATGCGGAAGGTTTCGGTTTCGGGCATGGGGGTGCCGTACCTCCTGACGTCTCGTCACGATGCGCTGGTCCGTGGCGCCTGCTCGAAGGTAGGACTGGATTTCCGACTCGTACAACCACAACCACTGAATACATGCAGGCGTCTCACTCGATCGCGTGATGCAGCCGTGGGGTTGCCACCTGATGTGACATGGTTTTCGGATCAGAGGGGAGAACTCATGCCCGCAGGTGGACGGCCGACGGTACGCAGCAGGCGCCTGGGCTTGGCACTCAAGAGGTTCCGGCAGGCGGCCGGCTTCGACCAGCCGCAGGCCGCCGAGCTCATCGCGTCAAGTCAGGCCAGAATCAGTCGCGTCGAGAGCGGGCATGCGACCCCTCGCGTCATCGAGGTGCGGCTTCTGCTGGACGCGTACGGCGTCGCCGACTCGCAAGTCCGCGAAAAGCTTGAGGATTTGGCCAAGCACTCGAAGAACCGCGGCTGGTGGCTCGAACACGCGGAACATCTGCGACCGGACTACTTGGACCACATCGCGTTGGAGGACGACGCGACCTACATCCGCCAGTGGCAACCGGCGCTGGTGCCCGGACTCCTACAGACCCCGGCCTACGCGGAGGCGATCATCGCAGCGGGCCCGGACTACGTCGCCCCGGACGTGCTCGCACAACTGGTGAAGGTACGGGAGGCCCGCCAGACGAAGATCGGGGAGGGCGGAGCCTCGTATGCCGCCATCTTCTGGGAGACAGCGGTCGTACACCCCTTGGTGAGCGCCGAGACCCATCGGGAACAACTGTCCTCGATCCTCACGGTCGCGAAGAGAAAGAACATCACTGTGCAGGTGCTGCCGCTCAGCGCGGGCGTCCTGGTGGCTTCGATTCCCGCCTTCTCCTCCTTCAGCTTCGACTCCGAACCGACCGTCGAGGCCGTGACGATGGAGAACCTGCGGGGCACGTCCGTGCTTGAGGCACCGGAGGATCTCGCGGCTTACGGCAATGCGTTCGACCTACTACGATCGGCAGCACTGTCACCCGAGGCAAGCGCGCGACTTATCCGGGACGTGCTGCGGAGCATGAAGGAAGTCTGATCGTGACCGAGGCTGTGGGCCCCTTTCGGAAGTCGTCCTATTCCGCTCAGCAGGGCGACTGCGTCGAGGTCGCGCCCACAGCCACCGGCGGCCGTGCCGTCCGTGACAGCAAGGAGCCGGACGGGCCGCTCCTCGCCGTCTCCGGTGAAAGCTGGCGCGCCTTCGTCCAGCAGTTCTGAACGAGACCGAGTACCGCGCGTACCTCCACAGCCAGCGCCGCGCCGTACCGGGGCCTCGTCCCTCATGACGGCCTGGCACCGGGCGATGCGGGCGCTTCACGGGGAGCGGGACCCGTCGAGCGCCCTGATCCGATGGATCCGCCGGACGAATACCACCGGGTGGCCGCCGACCGCGTGTCCTAGCCCGGGGTCACCAGCCGGGCCTCGTACGCGAAGACCGCCGCCTGGGTGCGGTCTCGCAGGCCCAGCTTGACCAGGATCCTGCTGACGTGGGTCTTGATGGTCGACTCCGCGACCACCAGCCGGCCGGCTATCTCCAGGTTCGACAGGCCCTGGGCGATGAGGACCAGCACTTCCGTCTCCCGCTCGGTGAGGTCGCCGTACGCCGCCTGCGCGGTCGCCGACAGGCGCGGGGTGTCGGACAGCTTGGAGAACTCCGTGATCAGCCGCCGGGTGACGGAGGGGGCGAGGAGCGCTTCGCCTGCCGCCACCACCCGGACTCCGTCGGCCAGTTGGCGGGCCGACGCGTCCTTCAGAAGGAAGCCCGAGGCACCGGCGCGCAGCGCCTGGTAGACGTACTCGTCCAGGTCGAAGGTCGTCAGTACCAGGACCTTCGCCGAGTCGTCCGCCGCCACGATCTCCCGCGTCGCCTCGATGCCGTTCAGCTCCGGCATGCGGATGTCCATCAGGACCACGTCGGGCGCGAGTTCGCGGACGCGGTCGACCGCCTCCCGGCCGTTGACCGCCTCACCCACGACCTCGATGTCCGGCATCGCGTTCAGCAGGACGGAGAAGCCCTCACGCACCATCATCTGATCGTCGGCGATCAGTACTCGGATCGTCATGCGCCACTCTCACTCGCGGCGGGCACCGGCAGGAACACCGTCACCTCGTAGCCGCCCGTCGGGGTCGGCTCCGCCGTCATCTCGCCGTTCAGCATGCTCACTCTCTCTCGCATCCCCGTGATGCCGTGGCCGGCGCCGGGCGAGGGCTTGATCAGGGACGGGTTCGGCGGTGCGTCGTTCGCTATCCGCAGCCCCAGGCCGCCCAGCACATAGCCGATCTCCACCCGGGCGCCCGCCCCGGGAGCATGGCGCAGGGTGTTGCTCAGCGCCTCCTGGACTATCCGGTACGCCGACAGCTCCACGCCCTGGGGCAGCTCGCGCACCGCGCCGGTGACCGTCTTCTCCACGTGCAGGCCCGTCTCCCGCACGTTGGCGATCAGCCCGTCCAGTTCGGCGAGCGTGGGCTGCGGGGCGTCGGGGACCTCGTAGTCCTCGGCGCGGACCACGCCCAGGACCCGGCGCAGCTCCGTGAGGGCCGCCACCGCGTTCTCCCGGATCGTGGCGAAGGCCTTCTCCAGCTCCGGCGGCGGGTTCTCCACCCGGTAGGGGGCCGCCTCGGCCTGGATGGCGACCACCGACATGTGGTGGGCGACCACGTCGTGCAGCTCACGGGCGATCGTGGTGCGCTCCTCCAGCAGGGTGCGCCGGGAGCGCTCGTGCGCGGTCACCGTCTGCTGGGCCGTCACCTTCTCCTCGGCCTGCCGGCGGATGTGCCACACAGTGACGGCGAGCAGGATGATCGCCGAGAAGACCAGCATGGGGGCGGTGTTCGTGTAGTAGTAGCCCCCGCCGAAGACGGTCTCGGCGACGAAGCCGTAGGCCGCCGTCAGCATCCACATCCACGCCGCCGTGCGCGGGCGGGTGCGTATCGCCACGACCGTCAGCACGATCAGGTGGGCGGCGAAGCTGCCCGGCAGCCAGGGCCAATCGCTGTAGGTGGTGCCGATGATCGCGACGACGGTGGCCCCCGCGAGCGACAGCCAGAACGCGCCGACCGGCCGCACCAGCGTCAGCAGCACCGGGGCCAGGGCGAGCAGGCCGATCGGGAGACCGAGGCCGCTGCCCTGGGCGTCCGTCCAGGCGATCAGCATCGCCAGGGCGCCGGCCGCCCCGACCACCGCGTGCCGGGACCAGGCGACGTACTCCCGCCTGCGTCCCTTGAGGCGGCCCAGGGCGCGGCCGTCGGGGTGCTTGCGGGGCAGCGGGCGGTAGGCGAAGGCGTCGTGGAAGAGGTCCTCCCACAGGCCGCGCAGGGCGGTCACGGCCGCCCGGAACTCCGGGCTCCGCGGCCGGTAGGCCTCGTAGGAGTCGTCCGGGTCGTCCGGGCGCGTGGTGTGCGTCTGCGTCGTCTCTGTCACGTTCAGAACGGTAGGCCGAGGGAGGGGTCCCGGTCGTCACCAGTGAGAGGGGTTCGTACGGATCCCTCTCAAGTACTACGGGTCCGCCAGGGCTGCGCCGAGGCCCCACCAGGGCGGCGTCCCTCAGTACCCCGACGGTCTCACCAGGCCCGACTCGTACGCGAACACCGCCGCCTGGGTGCGGTCCCGCAGCCCCAGTTTCACCAGGATGCGGCCCACGTGCGTCTTCACGGTCTGCTCGGCCACGAAGAGGTGGTCGGCGATCTCCGCGTTGGACAGGCCCTGCGCGATCAGTGTGAGCACCTCCGTCTCGCGCTCGGTGAGGTCGCCGACCCGCTCCTTCAGCGGGGCTCTGGGCTTGCCGTCGAGACGGGAGAACTCGGCGATCAGTTTGCGGGTGATGACCGGCGCGAGCAGGGCGTCGCCGGCCGCCACCACCCGGACCGCCTCGGCGAGCCGGTCCGCGGAGGCGTCCTTCAGCAGAAAGCCGGACGCCCCGGCCCGCAGCGCGTCGTACACGTACTCGTCGAGGTCGAAGGTGGTGAGCACCAGCACCTTGATGTGCGGGTGCGCGAGGGTGATGCGATGCGTGGCGTCGATGCCGCCGAGCTCGGGCATGCGAATGTCCATCAGCACGACGTCCGGGGCGAGTTCGTCGACCTTGGCGATGGCGTCCAGGCCGTGCACCGCCTGCCCGATGACCTCGATGCCCGGATGGGCGTTGAGCAGCACGGTGAAGCCCTGCCGGACCATCTCCTGGTCGTCGGCGATCAGTACGCGGATGGTGCCGCCGGTCGTCATGGGGTTCCTTCTCCTGTCGGGGGCGGGGCGCCGCCCGCGTCGTGCGCGTCGTCCAGGTCGTCCAGGTCGTCCAGGTCGTCCAGGAAGATGAGTTCGAGGCCCTCGGGGGTGCCGGGATCGGCGTGCGAACCATCGCCGGGCGTGGCCGCGCCGTCCCGCGGGAGGAACGCCGACACCGCGAAACCGCCGTGCAGGGTCGGGTAGGCGCGGACATGGCCGCCCAGCATCACCGCCCGCTCGCGCATCCCGAGCAGACCGTGCCCCGCCCCCGGGGAGGACGCTACGGGTTCACGCGGGCGGGAGTTGGTGACCTCCAGGTACAGGCCCCGGGCATGGTGGGTGACCTCCACCCGCACCTGGGAACCCGGCGCGTGCCGCAGGGCGTTGCTGAGCGCCTCCTGGACTATCCGGTACGCCGACAGCTGCACGCCCGGCGGATACACGGGCGCCTCGCCCTCGACGGCGGCGACCACGTCCAGCCCCGCGGCCCGGGTGTTCTCCATGAGGGCGTCGAGGCGGTCGAGCGTGGGCTGCGGGGTGTCCGGGGCGGCTCCGGTGCCGGCCGCGCCGAGTCCGTAGGGGTCCTCGGGGTTCTCCGAGCGCAGCACCCCGAGCACCCGGCGCAGTTCGGCGAGCGCCTCCAGGGCGTTCTTGCGGATGCCGGCGAGGTTCTCCTTCAGCTCCTCGGACGGGTTCTCCACCAGGTGCGGGGCGACCTGGGCCTGGATGGAGATCACCGACATGTGGTGGGCGACCACGTCGTGCAGTTCGCGCGCGATCCGGTTGCGCTCCTCCAGCAGCGTGCGGCGGCCGCGTTCCTCGGCGGTGATCGTCTCCTGTTCGACGAGCTGGGTACGGGCCTCGCCGAGACCCCGGAAGGCGGTGCCGACGAGCACGACGGCCCCGAAGATCACGACCGCGGTGACCCCTGTCGAGGTGTAGGTCGCCCCGCCGATCAGGCCCTGGACGACCCAGGTCGTCAGGGCGGTGGCGGTCAGCGCCGCCAGGGACACCCGGGGGCGCGCGCGGAGCGCCACGAGCAGGAGCACCAGGAGATGGGCGACGATCTCCGAGGCGTTCCAGGGCCAGTCGGGTCCCGGCAGCGGGTGCCCCACCAGAGTCGGTCGCGCGGCCACCGCGGCGACGACGACGCCGGCCAGGGACAGCGCCCACGCGGGCACCGGCCGCCACAGGGCGAGCACCACGGCCGCGCCCTGTGCGAACCCGGTCAGGACCGACAGCTCCGTGCCCAGACCGTAGCGGCCCATCTGATCCATGCCGGCCAGCGCGATACCGAGGGCGATCCAGCACCCCACCACATAGCCCGGCAACCGCAGCCACCGCAGCACCCGCCGGCCCGGCCACCGTCTGCCGAGCCGCCGGCGCGGGGCGCCGCCGGTCGAGCGGGACGCGCCGAGGGCATCGGGGAAGGAGGCGCGGCGGGCCGCGCGGCCGGTGGGTGCGACGGCGGCGCGGTCGGGTGGGGTGCTGCCCTCTACAGAGGTCTCCTCGCCGTTCACGGGCTCAACCCTAGGCATTGGGGGCCGCCTTCGACTCCGTCCGGCCAGAACGGTGGTGGACGCGGATCACCCGGGATCTGCGGCCCTCGGAACGGCGTGGCCCGCGCGGCCCGCGTTCACAGGCGTGGAACGCCGCCCAGCACACCCCCAGCGCCAGGGTGAAGACCGGCAGCCACAGCAGCCGGGCCGCCACCCATTCCAGCCCGTCGGGAACCGTGTGCAGACCGGGCAGCCGGCCCGCGAACAAGCCGGTCGCGGTGGTCGCCATCATGGCCGTCTGGTGCCAGAGGAACACCGTCATCGCCGAGAGGTTGACCAGCGCGACCGCCGCCCAGGCCACGGGCCGCCGCATGGCCCGGCGCAGCCGGTCGCGCAGCAGCAGGGCCAGTCCGCACTGGGCGAGACCGAACGTGACGGCGGCCAGCGTCGGCGGGTTGAGGTTGGACACCGCCGCGCCCGGCACGCCCACCATCGACGCCGGGTATCCGGCCCAGCCGACGAGCAGCGCCGTCCCCACCGCCCCGCCGACCAGCAGGAGTCGGCCCGCGCGGGGCCGCTCCAGCTCGCCGCGGGTCCAGGCCGCGCCGACGGTGTACGGCACCAGCCAGCCCGCCAGCACGTTCACCCAGCCCAGCCAGGACGGGCCGCCCAGGCCGAAGCGCACCAGGTCCACATGGAGGACGACGGCCAGCGGCCACAGCGGGTTGAGCCGGACCAGCAGCGGGGTCGCGGCCGTCAGCACGGCGAAGACCAGCAGGAACCAGAGGGGGGACAGGGCCAGTTTGACCACCGTGTGCACGGTGACGAAGGACGCGCCGCCGAGCAGGAGGCCGACGGCGGCGACGGTCCACACAGCCAGCACGGCGGCGACCGGGACGAACAGCCGCGCCAGTCTGGTTCTCAGCCACGCGCCGTAGGTCCCGCCCCGTGCACGGGCCGAGGCGAGGCTTCGGGTCGCCACATGGCCGCCCACCATGAAGAACACGGCGAGGGTCTGGAACATCCACGACACCGGGGCCAGCCAGGGCATCGGCCCCAGCGGGCTCGCGGCCCGCAGGGTTCCGCCGTCGGCGACGAGCGCCGTCACCAGCCAGTGGCCAAGGACGACGCCGAGGATCGCCAGGGCCCGCAGGGCGTCCACGGCCCGGTCGCGCTGCGGCGGTGTGGCGGCGTCGATCCGGGCGGCGGCCCGCCGTATCCCGAACAGCGCCCGCCCCTGTGACCCACGAACCGTTGCCGCACGCTCCCGTGTCTCACGCACCGCTGCCGCACGCTCCCGTGTCCCACGCTCCCGTGTCTCACGCACCGGTGACCTCCGAGGTCTCGCCGAGGACGATCCGGGCGATGTTGGCGAGGGAGGGCGAGCCCGGCCTGAAGTAGTCGCTGTGGCCGCCGGAGCCCGCCGCGAAGACATGGGCGCCGAACGACGGGGACAGGGGATCGGCGCCGAAGCCGACCGTCGTGCCGAACAGGTCGGCGCTGACGTGCGGAACGTCCGCCACCCAGTCGTCGGCGCCCCGTGCCGCCCAGATCCGGGCGCGGGTACGCAGGTCCGCCGCCGACTCCGCACCCGTGCCCGGACTGCCGAGGAGGACGAGATCCGTCACGTCCAGATGCGGGGCGGCGCGGCCGCACACGACCGTGCCGTACGAGTGGCACAGGAGGGTGAACCGGGAGCCCGGTGCCGTGACAGAGCGCAGCCCACGCAGGAACTCCCGCAGGTCCGGGGCCGCTTCGTCGGCGCGGTCCGGGGTGATCACGGTGGCGCTGACCGTGCCGGGGGTGGTGTAGCCGAGCCAGGCCACCACCGCCGTACGGGAGCCGGCGCCCGGCTGCCCGGAGAGGCGGTGGTGCAGGGCGGCCGCTCCCGCGCGGAAGCGTCCGAAGGTGTCCAGCGAGGTGTCGGAGCCCGGTACGAGGACGGCGACACGGTCGGCGTGGGCGAGGTCCCCGAACACCTCGACCGCCCGGCCGGAACCCCGGCCGTCGAAGGAGAGCAGTCTGCGGGACGGGGCGGCCAGCTCCCGCTCGGCGGCGGCACGATGCCGGTCCCCGTGGGCCGCGGCCATCCGGGACGCCGTTACGACGTTGGCCCGGTTGGCGGCGTACGCCTTCTCCAGCGTCGCCGCCGTCAGCGGGGCGAGGGCGGCCGGGGCCGGAGCCGGGATCCGCGGCCGGGCCGCTGCCGCCGTGAGCGGGACGACCACGGCGGCGGTGACGAGGACGGCCGACAGGGCACGGAACCAGTGCCGCCCCCCACGCGTTTCCCTCACACGGCGCCACCACCCGCGAAAACGAACCTCCGCCATCCCGCCCCTCCCCCGCCAGTGCGCCCGGTCATCGGGCCTTTCTGGCTTGGAAGTTACGGATCAGCGCTCGTCGTTCGCGTCCCGCTGAGGAGCTCTTCTTCGACGTAGCTCTCAGGTACTACGGGTACGACCTAGGGGACTTCACCCCGCCACAGCGGGGTCACGGCTACCACGCCAGTTGCGCGATCTCCTCCGCCACCACCGCGCACGCGTCCGCCGCCGGGTCGATCAGCGGGAAGTGGCCGACGTCCTCCAGGAGGGTCAGGCCCACCACCTCCCCCGCCTTCGCCGCCGCGTCCGCGTACGCCTCGGCGACCGCCTGCGGGACGACCAGGTCGGTGCGGCCCTGGACCAGGGTCGTCGCGACACCGGTCGGCAGCAGCAGCGCGGGGTCGGCGTACGGCCGTCGCTCCACGAAGTGCTCCTCGCCGCCCAGGAGTTGGCGGGCCGATCCGCCGCACACGTCCAGCTTCTCGGCGACCTCGAAGTCGGCGATCGGAGCCAGCGCGACGACACCCCGCAGCGAGGCCGAACCCCCGGTGCGCCAGGGCGCGGCGGCGGGCAGCACATGCCGGGCCGCCGCCCACAGGGCGAGGTGGCCGCCCGCCGAGTGACCGGTGAGCACCGTGCGGCGGGCGTCGGCCTGCGGCACGGCCTCCCGGACGAGGGCGGGGAGCGCGTCGAGGGCCGCGGCGACGTCGTCGAAGGTGTCCGGCCAGCGTCCCGCGATCAGGGATGTCCCCTCCGGGTCGGGGCTGTCGGCGCCCCGCCGGTACTCCACGTTGGCCACGGCGAAGCCGCGCTGGGCCAGGAAGCCCGCGAAGGGCGTGATGTGCCGCCGGTCGTACGGCGCCCGCCAGGCCCCGCCGTGCAGCACGACGACGAGCGGGACGGACCCGCCCGGCCCGACCTGTGCTCGCGGCACGTAGAAGTCGATCACCTGGTCGGGGTGATCGCCGTACGCCGTGGTGACATCGGGCTCGACGGGCGGATGCGCGAAGGCCGACGCCTCCTCGGCGGCGGCCCGGGCTGCGACAACGTCGTCCGGCATGCTCCAACCTCTCAGCGGCGAAACGGATTTGGCGGACCAGGTGAGAATTCGGCCGTTGGCCGGGACGGTATCAGGCCCGTGACGTGCGCGGACACGCGGATGTCACGCTCGGTGAGAGGCAAACGGTCCAGGTAAACGGTTCTGCTGTTCCGCCGCCCCCGCAGGCCCGCCCGCCGGGAAACACCCTGGGCGTACCCCTAGTACGCCCAGGGGACCCGGCCGGTTCAGCCGACCGGGTCCGGCAGCCGGGTCCGCCGGCCGGGTGACCGCCGGGTCAGCGCAGTTCCTCCGCCAGCACCCGCGCCGCCCGCTCCACGTCGGCGAACCCGACGTACAGCGGGGTGAAGCCGAAGCGCAGGACGTCCGGGCGGCGGAAGTCGCCGACGACCCCACGTCCGATCAGCCGTGCCATGACCTCGCCGGCCTCCTCGCACCGCAGCGCCACCTGGCTGCCGCGCTCCTCATGACGCACCGGAGTCAGCGACTCGACCCGCCCCTCGGGGACGTACGCGGCGACGCATTCCAGGAAGAAGTCCGTCAGGGCCAACGACTTCGCCCGCACCGCCTCGACCGAGACCCCGTCCCAGACCTCGAGCGCCGCCTCCAGGGCGAGCATCGACAGGATGTCCGGAGTGCCGACCCGCCCGCGCGGGGCGCCCGCCGCCGGCTCGTACGTCTCCCGCATGCCGAAGGGCTCGGCGTGCGAGTTCCAACCGGGCAGCGGTGAGTCGAACCGGTCCTGGAGGCCGTGGCGGACGTACAGGTACGCCGGTGAACCCGGGCCGCCGTTCAGGTACTTGTAGGTGCAGCCGACCGCGAGGTCCACGCCGTGCTCGTCGAGACCGACGGGCAGGGCGCCCGCGCTGTGGCACAGGTCCCAGACGGCGATCGCGCCCGCCGCGTGCACGGCGGCGGTGAGCGACGGCAGGTCGTGCAGCCGCCCGGTGCGGTAGTCCACGTGGTTGAGCAGCACGGCGGCCGTGCGCTCCGACAGCGCCGCCGGCACCTCGGCCGGTGTCACCGCACGCAGGGTGCGGCCGGTGAGACGGGCCGCGGACTCGGCGATGTAGCCGTCCGTGGGGAAGGACGTCGCGTCGACGAGGATCTCGTCCCGGGCGCCGTCCACCAGGCGTACCGCGCCCACAAGTGCCTTGAAGACGTTGACGCTCGTCGAGTCGCCGACCACGATCTGCCCGGCCGCCGCGCCCACCAGCGGGGCGATCAGGTCGCCGATCCGCTCGGGCGCCGTCCACCAGCCGCTCTCGTCCCAGGAGCGGATCTTCAGCGCGCCCCACTGACGGCGGACGACGTCCTCGACGTGCCCGGGGACGGACCGCGGCAGCGCGCCCAGCGAGTTGCCGTCGAGGTAGACACCGTCGTCGAGAAGGAACTGGGCACGCTTGCCCGCCAGTTCGTCGCCGCCGTCCAACTCCTTCGCCTTGACGGCGAGTTGCTCGATGTCGGGTCGCTCAGACATGGGACCTGGCCGTCCACAGCTCGGGGAACACGTTCTTCTGCGCGCGCTTCTCCAGCCAGGCCACGCCGGCCGAGCCGCCCGTGCCGGCCTTCGCGCCCATCGCGCGGCGGGTGGCGACGAGGTGGTCGTTGCGCCAGCGCCACACCAGCTCGGCGACGTCCGTCAGCGCCTCGCCGAGGCGCGCGATCTCGTCCCCCTCGTCGCCCGCGTACACGGCCGTCCAGACCGCCTCGACCTCCGCCGAGGGCTCGTACCGGCGCGAGATGTCACGCTCCAGGACGGCCGACGGGATCGCGTGACCGCGCCGGTCCAGCAGCCGCAGCACCTCGTCGTACAGGCTCGGCTCGTGCAGCGCCTTCTCCAGCTCCGCGTGGACGCGGGGCGCGCCGCGGTGCGGGACCAGCATGGACGCGGACTTCTCACCGAGCAGGAACTCCATGCGGCGGTACATCGCCGACTGGAAGCCGGAACCCTCGCCGAGCGCGGAGCGGTACGAGTTGAACTGCGCCGGGGTCAGCTGCCCGAGCGGCCGCCAGGACGCGTTCAGCGCGTCCAGCTCGCGGACGGAACGCTTCAGCGCGTCGATCGCCACCGGCACCCGGTCCTGGCGGAGCGCCTGCGCGGCGGTCTCCCACTCATGCACGATGACCGTGAACCACAGCTCCATGACCTGGGTGGTGACCAGGAAGACCATCTCTCCGGGATCGTCGGAGAGGGTGTGCTGGAGGTGGGTGAGGACGTCCGCCTTGACGTAGTCCTCGTACGGCGTCGTGCCGGCGAAGTCGAGATGCGGGGTCTCGGGCTCCGAAGCCTCTTGGGGCTGAGCCTGCTGGGACATCGCTGTCTCCTGATGTGTACTCCGGGTAGCGGTCCGCCCCTGCCGTTACCGACACGGGGGCCCCGGTCCCCACCGGCACATACTGCGCAATGGTGTCCCAAAAACGCAAGGCCCGCCTGGTCACACCAGACGGGCCCCGCAAGAACACCAGGTGGACGGCTAACCCAGGGTCTGGGCCGCCGTCGGCGAGGAGTCCTTCAGGAACTGCGAGCAGCGCTCCCACTCCGCCTGCTCACCGATCGACTGCGCGGCGCGGGCGAGGCCGTGCAGGGCGCGCAGGAAGCCGCGGTTCGGCTCGTGCTCCCACGGCACCGGGCCGTGGCCCTTCCAGCCGTTGCGGCGCAGGCTGTCCAGGCCGCGGTGGTACCCCGTACGGGCGTACGCGTACGACTCCACCACGCTGCCCCGCTCGAACGCGTCGTCGGCGAGCTGGGCCCAGGCCAGCGAGGACGTCGGGTACTTCGCGGCGACGTCGGCGGGCGCCGTACCGTTCGCGAGGAGCTCGCGCGGCTCGGGGTCGTCGGGGAGGTGGGTCGGGGGCGGACCCCCGAGGAGGTTTTCGTGAAGGGACATGCGTCCAGTCTGCGCCATCCGCGGGCCCTCGGCCCCAGCCCACCGGGCAAACCCGGACAACCGTCGCCCGGGGCCCGGCTAGGACAGCCGCCCCTTCGTCCGCTCCCCCTCCAGCGGCGGCGCCAGCACGCTCCCGTGCGTCCTGCACTCCGGCCTGCGGCAGCCCGGGGCCGGGCGGCGCACCGTCGCGAAGGCGACCACCGCGCCCACCACCAGCACCGCCGCGCACAGCACCATCGCCCGCTGGAACGCCTCGTCGAAGGCGCTGGCCGAGCGGTACGCCTCCGAGCTCATCCCGGTCAGCAGGGGCAGCGCGGCCACGGCGACGAGACCGGCCGCCCGGGCCGCCGCGTTGTTGACGCCGCTGGCCACCCCGGCCCGTGCGACGTCCACGGAGGCCAGCACGGTCGCGGTGAGCGGGGCGACCAGCGCGACCATGCCGCAACCGAGCACCAGGACGGCGGGCAGGACGTCGGTGGTGTAGGACGCGCCGGGCCCCACCCGCAGCATCAGGAGCATCCCGGCGGCGCACAGCAGCGGGCCGACCGTGAGCGGGATCCGCGGCCCGATCTGCTCGGCGAGTTCGCCGGAGCGGGCGGACAGCAGCAGCATCAGCACGGTCGTCGGCAGCAGCGCCGTGCCGGCGCCGAGGGCGGACCAGCCGACCACGACCTGGAGCTGGACCGCGGACAGGAAGAAGAAGCCGCCGAAGGCCGCGTACACGCACAGGGTGACCAGGTTGACGGCCGTGAACTGGCGGGACGCGAAGATGTCGAGCGGCAGCATGGGATCCGGGCGGCGGCGCTCCACCGCCACGAAGGCGACCCCGGCCAGCAGTCCCGCGACCGCCGCCCCCGTGACGACCCCTACGGGTCCGCTCCGGGCCTCGATCAGCGCATAGGTGACGAGGGCGAGCGCCAGCGCGCCCAGGAAGGCGCCCAGCACGTCGAAGCGCCCCTGCGGACGCCCTGCCGCGCCCTCGGAGGCGTCCCCGGTCACCGTCCCGGTCGCGCTCGAGCGGACGGGCCGCCCGTCCGACTCCGGCACGTGCCGCAACGCCACCGGCACGCACACCACCGCCAGCGGCACGTTCAGCAGGAACACCCACCGCCAGCCCGGACCGTCCACCAGCCAGCCGCCCAGGAACGGTCCCACGGCCGCCCCCATGCCACCGAACCCGGACCACAGGCCCACCGCCCGCCCCCGGTCGTCGGGGTGGAAGGAGGCCTGGATGAGCGCGAGGGAACCCGGGGTGAGGAGCGCGCCGCCGACCCCCTGCAACGCCCGGGCGGCGACCAGCACGCCCGGGTTCGGGGCGATCCCGCAGAGCAGCGAGGCGACGGCGAACCACACCACCCCGACCACGAACACCTTGCGCCGCCCGTAGCGGTCGCCCAGGGAACCGCCGAGCAGGATCAGCCCCGCCAGCGTCAGCAGATACGCGTTGACGGTCCACTGGAGGGCGGCCAGGTCGGCGTCCAAGTCGCGGCCGATGCGCGGAAGGGCGACGTTGACGACGGTCGAGTCCAGCAGGGCCATGCTGGAGCCGAGCACTGTGGTGAGCAGGATCCACTTGCCCCGCGGCGAGGCCAACCGGACGTCAGGCATGCCCCCAGGTATACAGCGAGCCCGGCGCCGTAGACAGACGCCGGGCTCACCCGTACCCGTAGTACCTCCTGGGTACCTCCAGAGATCCGGGGGTACTCCAGTGGCGCCTTCGGGGACTACTTGATCTTCTGGCCCGCCGAACGCAGGTGCTGCGTGGCCTCGAGAACCCGCGCGGCCATGCCCGCCTCGGCCAGCTTGCCCCAGGTCCGCGGGTCGTAGATCTTCTTGGAGCCGACCTCGCCGTCGACCTTCAGGACGCCGTCGTAGTTGCGGAACATGTGGTCGGCGACGGGACGCGTGAAGGCGTACTGCGTGTCCGTGTCGATGTTCATCTTGACGACGCCGTTCTCCAGCGCGGTCGCGATCTCCTCCGGGGTGGAGCCGGAGCCGCCGTGGAAGACGAAGTCGAACGGCTGGGAGCCGGCCGGCTTGCCGTACTTCGCGGCGATGCCCTCGTTCAGCTCCTTGAGCAGGTCGGGGCGGAGCACGACGTTGCCCGGCTTGTACACGCCGTGGACGTTGCCGAAGGACGCGGCCAGCAGGTAACGGCCCTTCTCGCCCAGGCCCAGCGCCTCGACGGTGCGCACCGCGTCGTCGACCGTCGTGTACAGCGAGTCGTTGATCTCGTGCGAGACACCGTCCTCCTCGCCGCCCGTCGGGGTGATCTCCACCTCGAGGATGATCTTCGCGGCGGCGGTGCGGGCGAGCAGCTCCTGCGCGACGGCGAGGTTGTCGGCGAGGGTCTCGGCCGAGCCGTCCCACATGTGGGACTGGAAGAGCGGGTTGCGACCGGCCTTCACGCGCTCCTCGGAGATCGCGAGCAGCGGACGCACGAACCCGTCGAGCTTGTCCTTCGGGCAGTGGTCCGTGTGCAGCGCGACGGTGACCGGGTACTTCTCGGCGACGATGTGCGCGAACTCGGCGAGGGCCAGCGCGCCCGTCACCATGTCCTTGCTGTACTGGCCGCCCGCGAACTCGGCGCCACCCGTCGTGATCTGGACGATGCCGTCGCTCTCCGCCTCCGCGAAGCCGCGCAGTGCCGCGTGCAGGGTCTGGCTCGAGGTCACGTTGATGGCCGGGTAGGCGAACTTGCCTGCCTTCGCCCGGTCGAGCATCTCGTTGTAGACCTCGGGGGTTGCGATGGGCATCTGTCCGCTCCTTGGTATCTGCGGGTTGGCGATCTGTCGATCTGCGTACTACGGCCCTGACCTAGACCTGGGGTGCGACGTCATCGTCGGCCCCATCTTTCCAGACCTGGGCGAATGGTCCATGCCTGGTCCACGCCCCGGTCAAGTGCAGGTCAATACGGCCCGTCAGTCCAGACCCAGTTCATCCTTCGAGAAGGCGAACAGGTACGGCACGCCCGCGCCCTCGCGGATCTTCTCGTCGGCGCCGGTCGCCCGGTCCACGATCGTCGCCACGGCCACGACCTCGGCGCCCGCCTCCCGGACGGCCTCCACGGCCGCGAGCGGCGAGCCGCCGGTGGTGGAGGTGTCCTCGACGACCAGGACGCGTCGGCCCTTGATGTCCGGGCCCTCGACCCGCCGCTGGAGCCCGTGCGCCTTCGCCGCCTTGCGGACCACGAAGGCGTCCAGCCGCCGGCCGCGCGCGGCGGCCGCGTGCAGCATGGCGCCGGCCACCGGGTCGGCGCCCATGGTCAGACCGCCCACCGCGTCGAAGTCGAGCTCGGCGGTCAGGTCGAGCAGCACCTGCCCGACCAGCGGAGCGGCCTCCCCGTCGAGGGTGATGCGGCGGAGGTCGATGTAGTAGTCCGCCTCCAGACCCGACGACAGGGTCACCTTGCCGTGCACCACGGCCTTGTCCTTGATCTGCTGCAGCAGCACGCCACGTACGTCCGTCATGCCCCTCAGCTTAGAGCCGAAGCTCAGAGCCGACTCCAGCGCCAGGTGGTGGTGGCCTCCAGCGGCTCCAGGGGCGTGACCAGGCGCGGGAGCGTGTTCAGGCCGTCGGGCGGGCCGGTCTGCGGCTCCACGCACACGGCCGCCTCCTGCTCGTCGTAGACGACGACCCACTCCTCGGGGCTGGTCACCCTCAGCTCCAGCCGGCCCGGCCAGGTGAGGCCGACGTCGACACCGCCGGGCATGCCGAAGCAGTCGTCCCAGGGGCCGGGCTTGCGCTCGACGCGGTTGCCGGTCGGCAGATGGTCGTCGCCGCGCTCCTCCTGCCACGCGGGGTCGAAGGAGACCCGCACGTCCTGGTCGTCGGGGCCGCCCAGGTTGCGGTTGAACCAGGGATGCCAGCCGATCTGCGCCGGGAAGGACGAGCCGTAGGTCTCCACGGCCATCGCGAGGGTCAGGGTGTCCTCGGTCAGCGTGAACACCTGGGTGACCAGGCCGGGGTAGGGCCAGGGCGCCACCAGGTCGTACGTCAGCACGGCCTCGGCGGCGGTCCGCCGCGCCACCTTCCAGGCACCGTCGCGGACGGTGCCGTGGATGGCGTTCGGCGCCGCGTTGAGCGGCATCTGGTGGACGGCGCCGCCGTCCCGGAAGCGGCCGTCGCGGATCCGGCCGCACCAGGGGACCATCGGGAAGCACCCGAAGCGCTCTCCCTGACGCAGCAGTTCGAGGCCGCCGACGCGCAACCCACCGACCCGGCCGCCGTTGCCCGGCTGGACGGTCACCTCCGCGTCGCCCGCGGTCAGCGTGATGTCTTCGTAACTCACGGGACGACCCTACTGGGGCGATCGGACCGGGGCGGTGGCGGACCGGCCGAGACGCCGCGCGGGGAACCGGGCCGCGTCGGCGGCCTCGAACCGGGGCGGTCCGGTAGGCGTGCCCGCGTCGCCGTGCGGCGTCCCCTCCGCCCGGCGGCACGGCCTCGCGCAGGCCGCCGGCCGGACGTCGTGACGCCCAACCTGCTGTCGGCGCCGCCTGTTTCCGGCCTCAGCCGCGTCGGCGCAGTGCCCTGCCCACCACGATCGCCGACGCCACGACCAGCGCGGCAGCCGGAGCGGCCCACCGCAGTGTGCTGTTCGGTACGACGGTCTGCGGGGCCGGGACCGGCGCGTAGCGTCCGCGCGGCGGGGCGTGGTCCACCTCCTCGGCGCTGCGCCCGATCATCGTCCGGCGCGCGTGCGCGGCCTCGGCGGGCGGCTCTCCGGGCCCCGTGAGGTCCTCGAGCCCGGCGGGCGACACCTCCGCCTCGAAGACGGTCCCGGGGGCCGGCGGTTCGTCGACGTCGTCGACCTCGTCCACGTCATCGGCAGCCTCGTTCACGGCGTCCGCCAGGTCCACCTCCACGGCTTTCACGGCTTCCACTGCTCCCGTGGCCTGCGTGGCTCCCGTGGCTTCCGTGGCCAGGTTCGTCGCGAAGCGGTTCAGCAGGCGGGTGACCGTCGACTCCACCGCCTCCGGCGGCAGCTCCGCGATCCGGCCGTCCGCCGACGCCGTCCCCTCGAAGCGGAGCGTCGTGCCCGCCTCGGTCTCCCGCAGCCACAGCGTGAGGATCGGTTTCACCACCCCGCTGCCGCGCACCTCGGTCGCGTCGCCCTCCACGGCGTACGCACCGTCCTCGCGCGGCGAGACGCGTACGACGCCCCGGTACGTGATGGTGTGGCCGCCGACCCGCACCTTCAGCCGCCCCGCGACGGGCTCGGTGCCCGCGTCCTGCTGGAGTCCGGGGACCGCCCGGGCCACCAGCGCCGGATCTGCGAGGGCCGCCCTCAACCGCTCGGCCGGAACCGGAACGAACACCTCTTGCTCCATGACATCGGAGCCTACCCAGCGGGCGCTGGAAAGCACCCGGCGAAACCGGGAATCGACTCCGCCGGGCTCCGGCCGGTGACAGGCCCCCGGCGTCGGGTCAGTACCGCGGGTGCACCAGCGTCGAGGGCCGCAGCCCCGTCACCCGGGTCGCCTCCGCCGCCCGCGCGTCCGCCGTCAGCTCCGCCTGGGTCAGGGTGCGCGGCGGCTGCACCTGCCGGTCAAGGCGCAGTGGCGGGCGGGTGTCGGCGGTGGCCAGGACGAAGCCCCAGTCGCGGGGGGCCCGGGAGCCGCCGGCGCTGCGGCCGGGGCCCGCGGTGAGGCCGGTGCCGCTGCCGTCCACCCGGTAGGGGGCGGTGTGCAGGCCCGCCGCGCGCATGGTCGCCTCGACCGTCCAGAACGCGCGGGACCGGCCGGCGACCGGGCCGGCGTGCACGACGAGGCGACCGCTCGGGGCGAGGACGCGGCGGGCGAGGCCGTAGAACTCCTGGGAGTAGAGCTTCGTGCTCGCCGTCATGCCGGGGTCGGGCAGATCGGCGACGACCACGTCGTACGTCGACGGAGGGGCCCCGCGCAGCCACTGGAAGGCCTCCCCCGTGACGACGTGGACGCGCGGATCGCCGTAGGCGTGGTCGTTGAGGCGGGACAGGGCCGGGTCGGTGCGGGCCAGCCGGACCAGGCCGGGATCGAGCGCGACGATGTCGACGCGGCGCACTCCGGGGTGGTCGAGGGCCTCGCGGGCGGCCAGGCCGTCGCCGCCGCCGAGGATCAGCACCCGCGCGTGCGGACCGCTGATCGCGGGCTGGACCAGGGCCTCGTGATACCGCCGCTCGTCGCGGCCCGCGAAGCGGAGACGGCCGTCCAGGTAGAGGTCGAGGGGCCGGCCGTCGGTCCCGCCGGTGAGGACGATCTCCTGGACGCCGGTGCGCACCGCCACGCGCACGTCGTCGCCGTACACCGCCTGCCGGGCCGCTCGTTCGAAGTCGTCGACGAGGACGGCGGCGGAGGCGAGGACGCCGAGGACGGTGATGTTGGCGACGAGCAGCAGACAGCGGGCCCGGCAGGTGAGGTCGCGCCGGAAGAGGCCCAGCACCAGGGCGGCCCCGGCCACCACGTTGACCCCGCCGGTCAGCAGCGAGCTGGTCAGCTGGCCCAGGAACGGCAGCAGCAGGAAGGGGAAGGCGAGGCCGCCCACCAGCGCGCCCACGTAGTCCGCGGCGAACAGGTCGGCCACCGCGCCGCCCGCGTCCTGGCGGCGGATGCGCTGGATGAGCTCCATGAGGAGGGGCACCTCGGCGCCGATGAGCACACCGATGGCGAGGGAGAACGCGACGAGGAGCACGCGGGGGCCGTGGGCCCACAGGCCGCCCCAGTCGCCGGTCCAGGCGAACACCGCGTAGAGCGACATGGCGCTGCACCCGCCGACCAGGGCGAGCGTCGTCTCCAGGGCGCCGAAGCCGGCCGCGGCGAACCGGCGCAGCCGTTTGGCGGCGAGGGAGCCGATGCCCATCGCGAAGACCATGACGGACAGCACGACGGAGGCCTGGGTGACGGAGTCGCCCATCAGGTAGGAGGCGAGTGCGACGAGTTCCAGTTCGTACACGAGACCGCAGGCCGCGCAGACGAACACGCACGCGAGGACCAGGAACCGCCCGGTGGCCGGCCGGACCGGAAGCCGCGCGGGCCCGTGCGGGGGCGGCTCCCGGTCCGGCCGGACACCGGGCAGGGCCGGCGCATGCGGTTCGATCACGACTGCGACGTTAC
This sequence comes from Streptomyces sp. NPDC102259, assembly GCF_044766465.1. Classification (NCBI taxonomy): domain Bacteria; kingdom Bacillati; phylum Actinomycetota; class Actinomycetes; order Kitasatosporales; family Streptomycetaceae; genus Streptomyces; species Streptomyces sp. NPDC102259. The sequence continues at coordinate 297,501 of NZ_JBIWMA010000004.1, forward strand.
GTCACGGCACGGGTACCCTTCGTCACCCACACGTGTGGAATCAGAGGTCGTTCGGGCAACGGACGTTTGAGCCGCCGGCGCCTCAGACTCCCTGGGCGGAGGCGCCCACGGACAGGCCGGGATCCCCCGACCGGACACGGACGCCCACCCTCGTCCTGGTCGCCACCAACTGCCCGTCCTGCGGGTAGGCGTGCCAGGTACGCCAGTGCACCTGACCCTCGCTGCGCTGGGCGAGCAGGGCGGTGAAGGCGTGCGGGCTGCCGGGGAAGACGCCGGCGAGGCCGTGCGGGTGCTCGGAGACGAGGGCCAGGAGTTCCTGGGCGCGGCCCGCGAACTGGCCGGGCGAGAGCACCTCGACGCGCGCCGCGAACTCGTACTCCCAGTCGCCGACCCGCTTGGCGACGCCCAGGGGGAGCGGGGTACTGCTGCCGGGGAGGCAGGCCACCGTCTCGGAACAAGAGCCCTGCTCCTCCTCCAGCAGCACCTGGTGCGAGGCGCCGAGCAGTCTCAGCTGCAACTTGGCAGCGGACAGTTCGAGGTCGAGTGTGGCGAGGGCGGGCAACGGCTCTCGCCCCAGGGCCCAGGCGAGATCGGCCGCGCGCGTGTCGGTGTAGGAGGTGTTCAGGGTGGTGAGCATGGATCGGCTCCGCGGAGACGCAAAGAGAGGGGGCAGGTCGGCGCACCCCGGTCGAAGCCGGGAGAACGGCCCTGGTCGGCCCGGTCCGGAAGGTCGTCCGCAGGGGACGTCCGAAGGGGTCCGAGGGGCTGCGTTGGTGGTTTAGAGGGAATCATGAACTGCGGTGGCTCCACAGCGTTTTTACCCAACTTCGTGGGGTTTCCATCCCTCGGGGGGTCCACAGCTCAATTGTTCAACTTTGCCGTACCTCGGGCGGCCCAGGCGTGCATCCACGCGCCCCCCATGAAAGCCGCGAGCGGGGGTAGCCGCTGCAACCGCCACAACCGGTGCGACTGGTACGACCGGCACGACTGGTGGGACTGGTGGGACTGGTGGGATCAGTACAACCGGTACGACCGTACGACCGGTACGACCGCGGAGCCCGTGGTCAGGGTCGGGCCCCGCGGTCCGGATGCGGCTCCCCCCGCGGGGAGCTCAGCTGCCCCGTGTCAGCTGCCTCCGCCGCATCCGCCGCCCCCGCCGCAGGACGATCCGCCCCCGCAGGACGACCCTCCGCCGCAGGAGTGGCCTCCGCCGTGACCGCCGCCGTCGCCGCCGGAGCCGCTGTCGCCTGCCCACCAGCTGCCGCCGGCGGCGGAGCCGCCTCCGCCGCTGTACCGGCGCGCCCGGCCGGCGCGGTGCGACCGCGCGGCGCCGCGCCTGCCGGCGTTGGCGACCAGGGCCGCCACGAACACGATTCCGATCACCGCCAGGATGATGGCGAAGACCATGGCCGTCACCCTCCTTCCGTGTCCCCCGAAGCGGCCCCCCGTGGGCGCCTCGCGTGGCGCCCGAGCGCCGCGTGAACGGGGGATGCCCGTCCGTCTCATCCGCCAAAGCAAAGTTGAGGAACTCCAGAGCTTCGGCGCAGGATGACGGGCATGACCTCCACCGCGCGCCCCTTCCTCAACCGCCGTCTCGCCGAGTTCGGGACCACGATCTTCGCCGAGATGTCCGCCCTGGCCGCGGCGACCGGCGCGATCAACCTGGGGCAGGGCTTCCCCGACACCGACGGCCCCGAGGAGGTCCGCGAGGCGGCCGTGCGGGCGCTGCGGGACGGGCGCGGCAACCAGTACCCGCCGGGCCCCGGCGTGCCCGAGCTGCGCACCGCGATCGCCGACCACCAGCGCCGCCGCTACGGTCTCTCCTTCGACCCGGACACGGAGGTCCTGGTCACCGCGGGCGCCACGGAGGCCATCGCCGCCACCCTGCTCGCGCTGCTGGAGCCCGGCGACGAGGTCGTCGCCCTGGAGCCGTACTACGACTCCTACGCGGCCTGCATCGCGATGGCCGGCGCCTCGCGGGTGCCGGTCACTCTGCGCCCGGATCCCGAGCAGGCCCGTTTCCGCCTCGACCTGGACGAGCTGCGCGACGCGGTCACCGGGCGCACCCGGCTGCTGCTGATCAACACCCCGCACAACCCGACCGGCACGGTCCTCACCCGCGAGGAGCTGACGGCGATCGCCGAGCTGGCGGTGGAGCGGGATCTGCTCGTCGTGACGGACGAGGTGTACGAGCACCTGGTGTTCGACGAGGCCGAGCATGTGCCGCTGGCGACGCTGCCCGGGATGCGGGAGCGGACGGTCACCATCGGCAGCGCGGGCAAGACGTTCTCGTTCACCGGCTGGAAGGTCGGCTGGGTCACGGCGGCGCCCGGACTGGTCACGGCGGTGCGCTCGGCGAAGCAGTTCCTGACGTACGTGTCGTCCGGCCCGTTCCAGTACGCGGTCGCCGAGGCGCTGGCCCTGCCCGACGGCTACTTCGCCGACTTCCGCGCAGACATGCTGGCCAAGCGGGACCTGCTGGCGGCGGGGCTGGCTGACGCCGGTTTCGAGGTCTTCCGCCCGGCCGGCACCTACTTCATCACCACCGACATCCGCTCCCTCGGCGAGAGCGACGGCTTCGCCTTCTGCCGCGCGCTGCCCGAGCGGGCGGGCGTCGTCGCCATCCCGAACGCGGTCTTCTACGACCACAAGGAGACGGGCGCGCCCTTCGTACGGTTCGCGTTCTGCAAGCGCACCGAGGTGCTGACGGACGCGGTGGAACGGCTCCGCAAGGCGTTCGCGCACTGACACAGCCCTGCGGGCCGGTCGCCGCATCCTCGCGTCACGGTCACCATCCGGAGCTTGCCGCACCGCGGGGTCGACGTGCGGTTTCTTGAACGTCGCAGGAGTCGGGGCAGGCGCCGACGCGATCGGGCGCCCGTCCACAGGCTGTGGACGGGCGCCCGATCGGCGTACAGGCGTACAGGCAGGTCGAGGACCTACTCGTCGTCCTCGGCCTTCTCGGAGTTCTCGGCGCCCTCGGTGCCGTCCGCGGGCTTCTCGTCGGCGGCGTCGACCGCCGACTCCAGGCCCAGCTGCTCCACGAGCCACTTGTCGAACTCGATCGCCGCGCGCACCCAGCTCACCGTCGAGGAGACGAAGAGCTCGATGTTCACACCGGCGCCGACCAGCAGCTGCGCCTCGCCGATGAGGCGGACGGTGCCGTCGTCGTGGGTGTGGGTGTAGACCTTCGGCCACAGCGTGCGGCGGTTCCAGTCGTCGATCGACTCGAGCAGCTGCGCCTTGTCGTCGATCCCGTGGGGCCGGTCGTAGAACGTCCGCACCGAGTAGACCGCCTGGTCACCCTCGCCGCGGAACATGAAGTACGTACGGAACTCCTCCCACGGCGCCGCGAGGTCACCCTCGTCGTCGACGACGTACTTCAGCTCCATCTGGTCGAGGAGCTGCTTCACAAGATCCTGATCCGGGACGACGGGGCCCGCCGGTCCACCCTGGGGCTGCGGCTCCTGCTGGCCCCCGAAGTTCGGAATCGAGGACGGGTCGATGCTCACCGTGATTTTCCCTTCGTACGGATCCCGCCATCCTCCCCCATGCGGGGAGGGGGGTGGCAAGCCCAGCAGGGGCCTGTCAGCCCTGAGCTGACATGATCCGGCCTGTTGCGCGAAGGGGCGGTGACGGGTGGAGGGGAATTGCATGGCGAACGGGCGAAGCGAGACCGGTGTGTCGGCGGGGCCGGGACCGAGGGGCCGGACCAGGTGGGGCCTGGTGGCGGCGATCCTGGCCCTGCCGGCGCTGCTGGTGGGCGGCCTGCTGGTGCTGATCGCGGTCTGGCTGCTGACCGACGACGAGGAAGTGGACGGAACCCGGCTGGAGAAGGTGCCCTGCGCCGAGGCGCTGGCGTTCGGCGGAGCCGAGCTGCCGACGGGCGTCGAGGACGCCGAGTGCACGGTGCAGTCCTGGCTGGACACGAACTACCAGGCCGACTTCCGGATGCCACGCGCGGGCTTCGACGCCTGGCTGGCCGACACCTATCCGGAGGCGCCCTCGGCGGGCGGTCCGGGCGCCCAGGCCTGTGTCCAGGGCGCGGACTACTGCTTCCAGTTCGACGTCACCGAGCGCCCCGGGGCTGAGGCCTACTACGTCGACGTGAACGTGACGAACGTGAACGCCGAGACCGTACGGGTGCGGTACTCGGCGTTCACGACGTGACGTGAGCGGGGCACGGGCGTGAGCGGGGGCGTTACAGCGTCTTGTCCAGCGACGACCGCGGCGCCGTCGCCGGCCCCACGATCAGGCCCTCGCCCTCGCCGAAGGTGTCCACCCGGACCGTGTCGCCGTCCTTGACCTCGCCGGCCAGGATCTCCTTGGCGAGCCGGTCGCCGATGGCCGTCTGGACCAGGCGGCGCAGCGGACGGGCGCCGTACGCCGGGTCGTTGCCCTCGTCGGCGAGCCAGGCCAGGGCCGCGTCGGTGACCTCCAGGGTGAGGCGGCGTTCGGCGAGCCGCTTGGCGAGGCGGTCGATCTGGAGGCGGGCGATCCGCTCCAGCTCCTGCTTGTTCAGCGCCGAGAAGACGACCAGGTCGTCGAGCCGGTTGAGGAACTCCGGCTTGAACGAGGCCCTCACCACCTCCAGGACCTGCTCCTTCTTCTCCGCCTCGGTGGACACCGGGTCGACCAGGTACTGGCTGCCGAGGTTCGACGTCAGCACCAGGATGGTGTTGCGGAAGTCGACCGTGCGGCCCTGGCCGTCGGTCAGCCGGCCGTCGTCCAGGACCTGGAGCAGGACGTCGAAGACCTCCGGGTGCGCCTTCTCCACCTCGTCCAGCAGGACCACGCTGTACGGGCGCCTGCGCACCGCCTCCGTGAGCTGGCCGCCCTCCTCGTAGCCGACGTAGCCGGGGGGCGCGCCGACCAGGCGGGCGACGCTGTGCTTCTCGCCGTACTCCGACATGTCGATGCGGATCATGGCCCGCTCGTCGTCGAAGAGGAAGTCGGCGAGGGCCTTGGCCAGCTCGGTCTTGCCGACGCCGGTCGGGCCGAGGAAGAGGAAGGAGCCGGTGGGGCGGTCCGGGTCGGCGATGCCGGCACGGGAGCGGCGGACGGCGTCGGAGACTGCCTGCACCGCTTCCGCCTGGCCGATGAGCCGGCGGCCGATCTCCTCCTCCATGCGCAGCAGCTTCTGCGTCTCGCCCTCCAGGAGGCGGCCCGCGGGGATCCCGGTCCAGGAGGCGACGACGTCGGCGATGTCGTCCGAGCCGACCTCCTCCTTCACCATGGTGTCCTTCGCGGCCTCCTCCTCGGCCTCGGTCGCGGCCTCCAGGTCGCGCTCCAGGGTCGGGATCTCGCCGTACAGCAGCTTGCTGGCGGTGTCGAAGTCGCCGTCGCGCTGGGCGCGTTCGGCCTGGCCGCGCAGTTCGTCGAGCTTCTCCTTCAGCGCGCCGACCCGGTTGAGGGACTGCTTCTCCTTCTCCCAGCGGGCGGTGAGCAGGCGCAGCTCCTCCTCCCGGTCGGCGAGGTCGCGGCGCAGCTTGTCCAGCCGCTCGCGGGAGGCGGCGTCCGTCTCCTTGCTGAGCGCCAGTTCCTCCATCTTCAGCCGGTCCACGGACCGCTGGAGCTCGTCGATCTCGACCGGGGAGGAGTCGATCTCCATCCGGAGGCGGGAGGCCGCCTCGTCGACCAGGTCGATGGCCTTGTCGGGGAGGAAGCGGGAGGTGATGTACCGGTCGGAGAGGGTCGCGGCGGCGACCAGCGCCGCGTCCGCGATCTGCACCTTGTGGTGGGCCTCGTAGCGGCCCTTGAGACCGCGCAGGATCGCGATGGTGTCCTCGACCGACGGCTCCGCCACCAGCACCTGCTGGAAGCGGCGCTCCAGCGCCGGGTCCTTCTCGATCCGCTCCCGGTACTCGTCGAGCGTCGTGGCGCCGACCATGCGCAGCTCACCGCGCGCGAGCATCGGCTTGAGCATGTTGCCGGCGTCCATGGCGGAGTCGCCGCCGGCGCCCGCGCCGACGACCGTGTGCAGCTCGTCGATGAAGGTGATGATCTGTCCGTCGGAGTTCTTGATCTCGGCGAGGACGGTCTTCAGCCGCTCCTCGAACTCGCCCCGGTACTTGGCGCCCGCGACCATCGCGCCGAGGTCGAGCGCGACGAGCCGCTTGTTCCTGAGGGACTCGGGCACGTCGCCCTTGACGATCCGCTGGGCGAGCCCCTCGACGACGGCGGTCTTGCCGACGCCGGGCTCGCCGATGAGGACGGGGTTGTTCTTCGTGCGCCGGGAGAGGACCTGCACGACGCGCCGGATCTCCTGGTCCCGCCCGATGACCGGGTCGAGCTTGCCCTCGCGGGCGGCGGCGGTGAAGTCCGTCCCGAACTTCTCCAGGGCCTTGTACTGCCCCTCGGGGTCGGCGCTGGTCACCCGGCGCCCGCCGCGGGACTTCTGGAAGGCCTCCTGGAGCTTCTTCGGGGTCGCTCCCTGCCGGGCCAGCACGTCACCGGCCTGTCCGCCCTTGGCGGCGATGCCGATGAGCAGGTGCTCGGTCGACAGGTACTCGTCCCCCAGGTCGCGGGCCCGGCTCTGCGCGTCGGCGATGACGGCCAGCAGCTCACGGTTGGGCTGCGGGGGCGCGACGGTGGAGCCGGTCACGCTGGGCAGCGCGCCGAGCACCTTCTCGATCCCGGCCCGCACGGCCGCCTGGTCCGCGTCGACGGCGGCCAGGAGATCGACGATGTTCTCGTTCTCCTGGCCCTGGAGCAGAGCCAGGAGCAGATGGGCGGGGATGAGGTCGGCGTGTCCCTGGGACACGGCCGTGTTGCTGGCCGCGTTGATCGCGTCCCGGCTCCGGTTGGTCAGCTCGGCGTCCACGTTCGCTTTCTCCTCCTGGCGTCAGCGCTCTCCGTATCTGACTCAGTCAGCGTACACAAAGTTGAGTCTATTCCGCTCAAGGTGTGCGGGGGAGTCCGGGAAGGCGTTAGGTTCCGGACCATGGCCGCATACCCCCAGGACCCGGGCGCCCCGGACGCGCCGTATCTCGCCTTCTGGCGCGAACGACACCTGTGCACCCTGACCACACCACGCCGGGACGGCAGCCCGCACGTGGTTCCGGTCGGAGTGACATACGAACCCGGGGCCCGACTCGCTCGGGTCATCGCCGACAAGGGCAGCACGAAGGTGGGCAACGTCCTGGCGGCGGGCCCGGCCGGCGCCCGGGTCGCGGTGTGCCAGGTGGACGGCAAACGCTGGGCCACCCTGGAGGGCAGGGCGTACGTCCGCGGAGAGCCGGACCGGGTCGCGGAGGCGGAGCGCCGGTACGCCGAGCGCTACGGGCGCACGCCGAGCCCGAACCCCTCGCGCGTGGTGATCGAGATCGAGCTGACCCGGGCGATGGGACGCGGGTGAGCCGGCCGACGGGACGGGAGTGACCAAATTCGTCCCCGTCGTTTTTCGGCCAACGCTCAAGCGGGTGCATGTGTGGAAATTTCCCCGCAAATTACAGCGGCGTCACCGTGTTCAGGTCACGGTGACGCCGCTGCGGGGGGAAGCACCTGAGCGATCTGTTACGACGGGGGAATCGCGTCAGGCACTGCGGGGGGTGGCTGAGATGGTCTTCAGGGGCGGGGTCTCGGGCTCGACGAGCCTGTGGTCCCGCTGGTCCAGGTTCACAAAGATCATTCCGTAACGAATGGCGCACCGCACGGGCTGCGGCGCCCCCCGGGGCTTGCGCAGGCACCGGTAGGCCCGTACGTCCTCGTCCTCGTCGCGCGTCACGACCACCGGCTCGCCGAACACCGTCACCATCAGCGAGTCACCACTGTGGGGGATGGCGGTGACCAGGTCGATGAAGTGCCAGCCGGAGCGGTAGGCGGTGGCCATTTCGCGACGGAAGGAGCGGTCGTCGGGTGGAGTGGTCATGACTCGGCGACCCACGTACTGTCGCTGGGAGCGACCCAAGTGCTGTCGCCCGGCACGTCTGCCGCCGTGATCACCCACGTGCTGTCGCGGGGCGCGACCCACGTACTGTCCGCGGGCGCCGCGACGGTCTCGGTACCCGTGCTCCAGGTACTGTCGCGCGCCGTGTCACCCGTCGTTCCCGCAAGGCCACTCAGCGCCCCGAAGGCCAAGGCAGCGGAGAAGGCGGCGGCAAGCGCCGAGCGAAGCATTCTCTTATGCATAGTCGGCTTCGTCCTCATTTGAAGGTCACCTCTCCCCCGTCCACTACGACGATGGCCCATTCGGGCACGTCATGGCCACACAATCGATGCATCATGTTCCTGCACGTTCAGGACCCTGGGGGGTGGAGATTTGACGAAAAATGAGACAAAGCAGACACATCCTCATGCGTCGACTGAGCTGTGCGAGGAAGGTCGCCGTCTCTATGGGAACGCTCTTCGGACGGGCCGCATAGCCCGTGCCGACGTGGAGCCTGCTCCGTGTTTGATGGAGTTCGCCCTGCTTCATGCGGACCCCGACGACGCGAACTGGCTACGTCCGGTGCCCCCGTCGATCGCCCTGTCACAACTGCTCAACCCGATCGAGCGCGAGATCACCCAGCGCAGACGGCTGTCGGTCGAACTCGCCGACGCTTTCGAGCCGTTCATGACCCTCAGCGCCCAGCCGACGCCGACCACGCACTCGATCACGGTGCTGGAGGGCATCGACCGGATCAACGCGGCACTCGATCTGGCCACCTCCCAGTGCCAGACCGAGATGCTCACCGTCCAGCCGAGCCGCCGGCGCCTCGAACACACCCTCGTACAGGGCCTCGAGCGCGACAGACCGCTGATCGATCGCGGCTGTCGGATCCGGACGCTCTACCAGCACACGGCCCGGTACAGCCCCGAGACGCTCGGCTACGTCTCGCAGTTCACCGACGGCAAGGTGGAGTACCGCACCATCGACGAACTCGTGGAGCGGCTCATCATCTGCGACGAGACCGTCGCCTTCATCCCGACCCGGGACGACGGACAGGTCGCCCTCGAACTCCGGCACCCGGGGCTCGTCCGCTACCTGATCAAGGTGTTCGAGTTCATGTGGGGCCGCGCGGTGCCGCTGGCCACCGGGGCGCCCTACGAGACCGCCCCCGACGGCATCACGGACATCCAGCACTCCATCGCCAAGCTCCTCGTCGAGGGGCATGTCGACGAGGCCATAGCCCGCCGGCTGGGCATGAACGTACGCACCTGCCGAGCCCACATAGCGAAACTCGCCACGGCTCTGGGCAGCGGCAGTCGCGCCCAACTCGGCTTCCTCATAGCCCAGTCGGGACTCCTCAAACAGGAACCCTGACCGTGCGGGCGGGCCCGGGACCGAGAACCGGGAACGGCACGCCCGCGCCCCGCCCGTCGTCCGTCGTCCTCGAACAGGAGAGAGATTCGCAGTGAACGCGCCGCCGCACCCCCACCACGGCGTGGAGAACCTGTGCGCCGCCGGCACGAACCTCTACGAGCAGGCCCTGCACGACGGGCGGATCAAGGCCGAGGAGGCCGAGACGGCGGCCCCCTGTCTGCTGTCCTTCGGCCTCCTGCACCCGGTCGTGGACGACCCCCACCAACTCGAACCCGTCTCCCCGGCCCTGGCCCTGCACCGGCTGCTGCGCGCCTCGGGCACCCGCATCGCCGACGAACGGCGCCGCGAGGAACGACTGGCGACCCTCTTCGAACCCCTCATGCGGATCACCGGCAGCCGCACCGCCGCCACGGATTCCGCCTCCCTGCGGCTCCTCAGCGGCACGGACCAGATCAACGGGGCCATCACCGAGGCGACCGCCGAGGCCACCGACGAACTCCTCTGCATCCAGCCCAACGTGCACTACAGCGGGCCGCGCGGCGAGACGGCCCAGACCGTGGCCATGGCTCGCGACCAGGCCCTGCTCGACCGGGGCTGCCGCATCCGCACCCTCTACCAGCACACCCAGCGCCACCAGCCCCTCGTCCTGGCCCGCTACGAGCAGCTGCGGGGCGACGTGGCGGCCCGCACCCTCGACGAGGTCACCGACCGCCTCATCGTCATCGACGGCGCGGTCGCCTTCATCCCCGCCGGCGAGGACGGCCGACTGGCCCTGGAGGTCCGCCACCCGGCCCTCCTCACCTACTTCACCATCACCTTCGACCGCCTCTGGCGGCTGGCCACGCCCATGTACCCGCAGGCGGTGCACCGTCCGTCCCTCAACGGCGTCACCCCCCGACAGCAGGCCATCGCCGCCCTCCTCGTCGAAGGGCACACCGACGCCGTCATCGCCGACCGCCTCGGCATGAACATCCGCACCGCCCGCGTCCACATCGCCAAACTCGCCACCACCCTCGGCAGCGAGAGCCGCGCCCAACTCGGTTACCTCATAGGGCAGTCGGGGATCCTTGACCGGGAACAGCACCGGGACCGGGCGCAGGAGCAGGAGCCGCCGGGTCCGGGCCGGACCCCGGCGCCGGCGCCGGAAGACTGACCGCCGGCGGCCCGGCCCCCGCGGACGGCCGGTCGAGGCCGACCTGCGCGATCCGCACCCCCAGCTGGGTCCGGCTGGCCGCGCCCAGGGTCTCCGAGAGCCGGGCGATGTGCGCGCGGCAGGTGCGGACACTGATGCCCAGGCGCTCGGCGATCACCGCGTCCTGGTGCCCCTCCGCCAGCAGGGCGGCGATGGACTGCTCACGGTGCGAGATGCCCTCGATCCGGGTCTCGGGCAGCGGCGCGGTGAGCGGGATCGCCAGCCGCCACAGCCGCTCGAAGACCGTCACCAGGTAGGAGACCAGGGCCGGGTGACGCAGCTCCAGGGCCATCGTGCGGTCGGTGTTCGCCGGGATGAAGGCCACCGTGCGGTCGAAGAGGATCAGCCGGTCGATGACCTCGTCCAGCGTGCGGGCCTCCACCGCGTCGCCCATCAGCTCCAGATAGGTCAGCAGGCCCTGGCCGTGCCGCGCGACGTGGTTGTAGATGTCCCGCATGCGCACGCCCCGGCCGCGCAGCTCCAGGGCCCGGTGCAGGCCCTCCGACAGCTCGTGCTCACGCCGGATGCCGCCGGGCTGCACGGTGAGGACCTCGGTCGTGCACGCCTCGGTCGCCGCGTCCAGGGCGGCCTGGATGCGGGAGGCGCCGTCCAGGACCCGGATCGCCGCGCCCTCGCCGGCCGCCCCGCCCCGCCCGGGACCGCCCAGGCCCGCGTACCACTCGAAGGCGGCGACCGCCGAGCCCATCCGGCGCCCGCTCGCGCTCACCTCGTCGTACAGACCGCGCAGCAGCCGGGTCATGACCTCCTGCGGGGAGGTCGGCACCAGCCAGTCCATGTCGTCGGGGTCGGGGTGCAGCAGGGCGAGTTCCAGGAGGCAGGGGACCGGTTCGGCGTCGGTCCGCGCCACCCGACCGCGCCGTACAGCCCGGGAATACACGCGATCCCCGGCCTCGCACAGTCGGTCGGCACCGTGTGGATGCTCCTCCGTCCCGTGCCCGGCCATCGCCCATCCCACCCCCGCCGTACGCCTCTTCCGGAGCGCAACTATGCGCGGCCTGGACCAGCTCCGCAACACGGCTGCCCCGGCCGACGCCCGGGAAAACCACCCATCTGTTCCTGTTTCTCCCGGCCTCCTCCCCTCGCACTGCAACAAGCTGACGGTGGTGCGGTGCGTTCGCGACAGTGCATCGTTGATTCCGCTTGCCCCCGGGTGCTCCCCACTCGGGGGAGAGCACAGCCAACCCGGCCGGACCACGGGGGAGTCCGGCCGGGCCCAGGCCACGGGCCACCACGCCCGCAGCGCCCCGGCGGACCCGCCGAGCACCCCGGCACCCGTGCACTTCCGGAAATGCCCGAGTGATCGCGGTGTTACGTCCCGCACTTAACGTCGGGCCATGGCGGACATATTTGACGCGTACGCGCTGGCCGACGCGTGGGACGAGATGTTCGAGCGGCCGGGTGAGGTCAGGACCGCCTACGAGCCGGTACTCGCGGCACTCCAGCCGATCGAACCGGGTGAACTGCGCTTCCGCGCCGACCAGATGGCCCGCGCCTTCACCGACCGCGGGGTGACCTACGCCTTCGCGGGCGAGGAGCGGCCCTGGCCGCTGGACCTGGTGCCCAGGATCCTCGACGCGCTGGAGTGGGATCTCATACAAAGAGGGGTCGCCCAGCGGGTCAGAGCCCTGGAGGCCTATCTCGCCGACGCCTACGGGCCCTGCCGCGCCTTCGAGGACGGTGTCGTCCCCTGGCGGCTGCTGCTGGGCTCCCCGCACTTCCACCGCGCCGCCCACGGCGTCGAACCACCCGGCGGAGTACGCATCCACGTCGCCGGCATCGACCTCGTCCGGGACGAGGCGGGGGACTTCCGGGTGCTCGAGGACAACGTGCGGGTCCCCAGCGGGGTGTCGTACGTCATCGAGAACCGGCGGGCGATGACCCGGGTGTTCCCCTCGCTCTTCGACGGGCAGCACGTCGTGCCGGTGGACGGCTATCCCGCGCGGCTGCTCGCCGCCCTGCGGGCCGCCGCGCCCGAGGGCACCGCGGACCCCCGGGTCGTCGTCCTCACCCCGGGCCCCAGCAACGCCGCCTACTTCGAACACGCCCTGCTGGCACGGCTGATGGGCGTGCAGCTGGTCGAGGGGCACGACCTGGTGGTCCGCAACCACCGGGTGTGGATGCGGACCACCAAGGGCGAGGTCCCGGTCCATGTCGTCTACCGGCGGCTGGACGACGACTTCCTCGACCCGCTCCACTTCCGGCTGGACTCGGTGATCGGCTGCCCGGGCATCATGACCGCGGCCCTGGCCGGCCGGGTCACCCTCGCCAACGCCGTCGGCAACGGCATCGCGGACGACAAGCTGCTGTACACGTACGTCCCGGACCTCATCCGGTACTACCTCGGCGAGGAAGCGATTCTCCCCAACGTGGAGTCGTACCGCCCCGACGAGCCCGGGCAGCTCGAAGCCGTCCTCGACCAGCTCGACCGGCTGGTCGTCAAGCCCGTCGACGGCGCCGGCGGACAGGGCATCGTCATCGGCCCGAAGGCCGACGCCAAAACCCTGGCGAAGACGCGGAAGGCCGTCGCCGCCGACCCGCGCGGCTTCATCGCGCAGCGGCCCGTGGCGCTGTCCACCTCCCCCACCCTCGCGGGTGAACGCATGGCGCCGCGCCACATCGACCTGCGGCCGTTCGCCGTCAACGACGGCACCGACGTCTGGGTGCTGCCCGGCGGACTGACGCGGGTGGCCCTGCAGGAGGGCAACCTGATCGTCAACTCCAGCCAGGGCGGCGGCTCCAAGGACACCTGGGTCCTCGCCGAGGGCCCGGCGGACGGCCCGGCCGCCCTGCCGGCCGACGACGCGCCACCGGCCGTCGCACCCCGCCAGCACGGCCCGGACGGGTCCCCCACCGTCGTACAGGAAGGGGCGCAGCAGCAGTGAACGACGTGATCCTCTCCCGCATAGCGGAAGCGCTGACCTGGACCGGCCGCTACGTCGAACGGGCCGACGCCACCGCGCGCATCCTCGACGCCTACCTCCACCGCATGCTGGAGGACCCCTGGCGCGACGAGGACACGGCCTGCCGGTCGCTGTACGCGATCCTCGGCGTCGACGCGGGCCCCGACACCGACGCGGTCGACATGCAGCAGGTGCTCGACCAGCTGGCCTTCGACTCCCGCTCCACCTGCGCCATCGAGGGCGCGCTGGGCGCCGCCCGGCTGAACGCGCGCAGCGCCCGTGAGGCCGTCTCCTCGGCCATGTGGGAGTGCCTGAACGCCACCTGGCACGCCCTCGCCGACCAGCGCCGCGCGGCCCTCCGTACCGGCCCCTACGGCTATCTGGAGCTCGTCCGCAGCCGCGCGGCCCTCTTCTTCGGGCTCGCGGACTCCACGATGAGCCGCGACGACAGCTGGCGGTTCGTCGTCCTGGGCCGGAGCCTGGAGCGGGTGGACATGACCGTACGGCTGCTGTCGGTGCGCGTCCTGGACGCCGCCCACGCGCCCGACTGGCCGACCCTGCTGAGCGCGTCCGGCGCCGACGAGGCGTACGCGCGCGTGCACGGCGGTTTCGGCGACACCCCGAGAGTGGCCGAGTTCCTGCTCCTGGACCGGGACTTCCCGCGCTCGGCGCTGCACGCGCTGACGACGGCCGAGGAGTGCCTGAGTGCGCTCGGCCGTCCCCGGCAGGACCCGGCCCGCCGTCCCATCGGCCGGCTGCGCACCCGCCTCGAATATCTCGACTCGCCCGCCCTGGAGGATCAACTGCCTTTGCTGCTCGGTGACTTGCAGGCGGCCTGCATGGCGTCGGCGGAGGCGGTGGCGGAGCGGTTCTACCCGTACCAGGGGCCCGTCGTGTGGGCCCAGGAAGGAGCGTGAGCACGATGAGCACCAGGGCCAACACCGCCACCACGGCCACCACCCGCAGGCTCCGCATCCGGCACACGACCCGTGTCTCCTACGCGCAGGCCGCCGTCCTCTCGCACAACGAGGTCCGGATGACCCCCCTCACCCTGCCGGGCCAGACGACGCTGGACTCCCGGGTGACCATCAGCCCGGCGGCCACGACCTGGTCGTACTGGGACTACTGGGGCACCCAGGTCACCGCCTTCGAACTGCTGGACCCGCACGAGGACCTCACGATCACGGCGTCCAGCCTGGTGGAGACGGCCCCGCCGGGCGCGCTGCCGCCGGCCCCGGGGTGGCCGGAGATCGCCGAACACACCGCCGGCTCCCGCCTGCTGGAGTTCGCCGGCCCCACGGTCCGTACGACGGTCCCGCCGAAGCTGGTGAAGAAGGCGAGGAAGGCCGCCGCGGGCCTGGACCCGCACGGGACGGCGGTGGCCGTGTCGGCGATGGTCGCCGACCAGGTGTCCTACCTGCCCGGCGTCACCGGCGTGAACACCTCGGCCGCCGAGGCCTGGGAACAGGGCGCCGGGGTCTGCCAGGACATCGCGCACGTGACGATCGCGCTGCTGCGCGGTCTGGGCCTGCCCACCCGGTACGTCTCCGGCTACCTCCACCCCGAACGGGACGCGGAGCTGCACCGCCCGGTGGCCGGGCAGAGCCACGCCTGGGTCGAGTACTGGGCGGGCGACTGGCACGGCTACGACCCGACGAACCGGACCCGGCCCGACGAGTCCCATGTCGTGGTCGGCCGGGGTCGCGACTACGACGACGTCACCCCGCACAAGGGCATCTACCGCGGCGTGGCCGGCGGCCCCCCGGAGGTGACGGTGGAGTTCACCCGGGTGGCGTGAGCGGCGACGCGGGCGGGCGCGGTCCGGGCGGGCTGTCGGCCCGCCCGGAGTCCGGGGTCCGGCTCAGCCCAGGTCGAGGGCCTGGCAGGCGGCCTTGTACTTGGCGGTGCAGATCTCGGAGACCTTGTAGATGCCGTCGGCGACGATGGTCGACTTGATGTTGCTCTTCGTCAGCGCGACCACGGTCACCAGCTTGGCCGGGATGTCCTTGTCGGTCGGGCTGTCGACCCGGTCGCGGGTCAGGGCGTCGAACTGGATGTCGCGGCCCTGGACCTTCGCGACGGCGGCCTCGGCGGCGGCCTCGGCCTCGCCGGGGTAGGGCTTGTAGACGCTCATGAACTGCTCGCCGCTGATGATGCGCTGCACGGCCGCCAGCTCCGCGTCCTGACCGGTGATCGGGGGCAGGTCGCCGGCGCCGACGCCCGCGGCCTTCAGGGCCTTGATGATGCCGCCGGCCATGGCGTCGTTGGCGGAGTAGACGCCGGCGATGTTGGACGCGCCCAACAGGTTGATCGCCTTCGCCATGTTGGCCTCGGCGATCTCCGGGCTCCACTTGTCGGTGTCGTACGACTTGGCGACCGTGACCCGGCCGCTGAGCTCGCTGAGCGCGCCCGCCTTGAACTGCCCGGCGTTCGGGTCGGTGGGCGAGCCGTTCACCATGACGATCTTGTCGCTCTGCTTGACGTTGGGGATGGCCTCCACGAGGGTGCGGCCCTGCACCTCGCCGACGAGCTCGTTGTCGAAGGAGACGTACCCGGAGATCGGCCCCTGGGCCAGACGGTCGTAGGCGATGACGGGGATGCTCGCGTCCTTCGCCTTCTGCACCATGGCCGCGATCGACTTCGAGTCGACGGCGTCCAGCAGGATGACGTCGACCTTCTCGTCGATCATCTTCTGCATCTGGGTGGTCTGCGTCTTGGCTTCCCCTTCGGCGTTCGCGTACTCGGTCTTGCCCTTGTTCTGGGTGAGCTCCGCGACCTTCTTCTTGATGATGGGGTAGTCGAAGTCCGCGTACCGGGTGTTGGTCTCCTCCGGCATCAGCACGCCCACCGTGATCTCGTTGCTCCGGGTCGGTGTCGCACTGCTGCTGTTCTCCGAGGCTCCCAGCATTCCGCACCCGGCGAGCGACAGGGACATCGTGGAGGCGACCACGGCTATGGCGATACGACGCATTCGGGGGCTCACTTCAGGTGCGTTCGGTGCGATTCCGGACACATGGGTGCGACATGTAGACCCAGGTGTCTGAAAAGACAACGCGGCGGCGGCCATCGGCGTCAAGCGGAACTACTTAACGAAGTAGCAACATCACACTCCGCTTAGCGGGTGAAGACGCATGGAGACCACGGGGAGACGTTGAAAAGACCCGGGCAGGGAACCAGCCGACGAGTGGGCAAGAAGTCGCACGACCAAGGCCGTTCCCGGCGGGTCGTGATCCCGCCGGCCTCCCTTCCGACCAGGGGAACGCCTCCGCCACCACGAAGAAGACGAGCGGGCAGTTCGCGTTCACCTCGACCGGGCCGGCAGCCGGGCGGGCGAGGGACGCCAGCGGCCCCGACATCGACCCTGACCAGCGGAATTGCCGCTTCCGGCGCTGTTGCCAAGTGGTGACGGAGCGACGATTGATCACCTGTGAAATCCAGGTGAAGATGAGGACACCGCGAGCCGCCGGGGGGACAAGCAGGACCGGCGGGCGGTCACTTCGCCGCCGTCAGCACGGCGCGCCCTTGTTGATTCCTTGGGGGGATCCATCATGTCCGTTCGTTCCGTCGCCGCCCGCCGCCTCCGCACCGTGGCCGCGACCGCCGTCGTCACCGCTGTCGCCGGCACCGCCTTCGTCCCGGCCACCGCTGTCGCCGCCGACAAGGCGGGGGAACACGCGCTGAAGATGACGCTCGGCGCGCCCGCCCCCGCGGGCCCGCTCAAGCGCGGCGGGGCGACGGAGTCGATGATCCTCACGGTCGCCAACTCCTCCGACAAGGCACAGGACTTCTCGGCCTGGCTGCCGGGTGAGCCCGACGGCCCGAGCCCGGTGCTGAAGGACTCCATCGTCTTCGACGTGACCGCGATCGACGCGCCCGCGACCAAGTCGGAGGTCGGGCGCCAGGACGGCCTCTTCCAGGGGCTGTTCTTCCCGGCCACCGGGAACGCGGCGTCCACCTTCTCCATCCCGGCGAAGACCGAGTACACCTGGAAGGTCACGGTCGGCCTCGGCGCCTCCTACCCCACCAACGACGGTGACTTCACCCTCACCGCCGGCCGGCTCATCGGCGACACCGACGACGAGCCGTCCCGCAACACCCAGGTCTTCAAGATCGACCCGGCGATCACACCCGGCAAGCTGAACGTGGCCTGGGAGCAGAAGACCGGCGCCGTCGCCCGGCCCGGTCAGCGTGCCGAGCTGGTGCTGAACGCCACGGCCACCGGCCCCGGCGAGTTCCCCGCCGAGCTGCGGCGCACCGTGTCGGCCCAGGAGTTCCGGGAGGGCGCCGGCCACCCCGACTTCGTCCTGGAGGCCGAGGTCGGCGGCAAGATCGTGAAGCTCAAGGAGTTCAACGACAGCGAGTGGGAACTCCCTGCCATAGCCAAGGGCTTCGGCGCCTCCGCGGGCACTGACAGCGTCAAGCTGTACCTCTCCCTGGGTGCGAAGAGCGACATCAAGAAGGACACCGTCGTCCCGTTGCAGGCGCTGTTCTCCATGGGCGACACCTGGGGGTTCAACGGCGCCAAGACCCAGGTGAAGGCCGGCCCGGCGGTGGTCACCGCGCCGAGCGGTACGCCGTCCACGACGCCGTCCGCCTCCACGTCCGCTTCGGCCTCGGCCTCCCCGTCGACGTCCGCGTCCGCCTCCAGCTCCGCGGCCACCACCACGGGCGGGACGACCGGCGGCACCACGAACACCACGAGCGCGACCGGCTCGCTCGCCGCCACCGGTTCGGGCGGCGCCGGCCTCTACGGCGCCCTCGCGGCCGCCCTGCTGGCCGTCGGCGGTGCGGCGGCCTGGTTCGGCACGCGTCGTCGCCGGACGACCCGCGCCTGATCACGACAGACACGCCAGACACGACAGACACGACAGGCACGGCCAAGGGGCCCGGAGGCATGCGCCTCCGGGCCCCTTGGCCGTCCTCTCCGACTTCCGTGCCGTCGTCGGGTCAGCGCGCCCCGGGGTCGTACTTCTTCAACGAGGCCTGGACCTCGGCGGCGTACGCGCCCTCCCACCACGGGACCGTCTCGACCAGCACCGGCTTGGTGCCGGAGGCGAGGACGAGGGCCCGGCCGGGCGGCATCGCGCCGAGGTCGGAGACCTGGAGGACGCGTTCGCGGCGCGTGGACTCGCTGATCGCGCGGTTGCCGGACCAGCCGCCGAACTCCGACTCACGGCTGGTCTGGTACTCCCGCAGCTCGAACTCGCCGGCCAGCTCGCTCAGGTCGCCCAGGAAGCGGGTGTCCGAGACGCCACCGCCGTAGACACGGACGTTCGCGGCGGACCACAGCTTCTCCATGCCGCGCTCGCCCCACACCTCGATGCCCTGCGCCCAGGACTGGAGGATCGTCATCAGGATGATCCCGCGCGAGCCGTAGTGCGAGTACAGGTCGGGCAGGGTCCGCCAGCGGCACACGTTGGCCGCCTCGTCGAGGACTCCGACGAGGGGCAGCGGAAGGCGTCCGCCGCGCTGGGTGGTGGCGTACTCCTCGGCCGCCTCGACGACGGCCACGGTCAGCGCGGTCACCAGCGGACCGGCGGAGTCGCGCCCCTCCCGGCTCAGCGAGTACAGGGTGCCGCCGCCACGGACGAACGCGTGCGGGTCGAACTCCCCCGCGTACTCGTCGGCGGGCGGTGTGACCCATCGGTTGACCTCGGGATTGACCAGGCAGGAAGCCATCTGCTGGGCGACGCCGTAGATGCCGCTGCGCTGCTTGTCGGGTGCGTTGATCACGCCGGCCAGCCCGTCCGCGGACATGGCGTGTCCGGCGCCGCGCAGGATCCGCTCCGGGGCGTCGTCCTTGGGGTTGGACAGCCAGGTGTAGATCTGGGTGATCGGCGCCTTGGCGCAGGCGGCGGCGAGCAGCAGGTTGGCGAGCAGGTCCTGGCCGGCCGGGTCGAAGAAGGCGTCGGTGGAGGCGTTGGCGTCCCGCGAGCCGCTGGCGAAGTGGTCGGCCATCTTGCGGGCCTTGGCCACGTCGGTGACGTACGACAGCGGGTTCCACCACCAGCTGGGCTCCTCCTGCGCGACCTGCTGCGGGTCGAACACCCACACCGGGCCGCGCGCGGTCCGCGGACCGCGGGTCGCGTCCACGATGTCGCGCTTGTTGGAGGTGACGAGGACGGCGCCGGGCCCGTCCAGGATGGCGGGAATGGCGCGCCGGGTCGTCTTGCCGGTCCGCGGGCCCCAGATGTCGACGTGCATGTCCTCGTACGACCCGTACAGCGGCTGACGCCCCTTGACGGACCGTCCGATGAACACGCCGGGCGTGCTCGACCGCACCCCGAGGCGCTCGGCGGTGGCGGCCGCGCCCTTCATGGTCAGCTTGCCGAGCTCCTCGCCCTTCGCGAGGTGCCGGGCGGCGCCGTCCACCTTGGGCTTGTTCCTGAACCGCTCCCGCACCCGGTAGGCGACCAGGCCGAGGATCCCGGCCACCACCGCCTCGCCGGCCGCGACGGCGCTGGCCGCCGAACCCGGCCAGCTGTAGTCGCCCTTGATCACCTCGACGAGGAACGTCAGCGGGTTGCCGGCCGGCGCCGGCGCGTCGGCGTACCCGGCCCCGACCTTCGCCGCCAGCCAGGCACCGGCGCCGACGAGGAGCACGACCGCGACGGCGATGACGATCTCGAAGGTCCAGTCGTCCTCGGCGCGGGGTTTCTTCTGCTGTTCTGCGGTCACCCGCGGGTCCGTCCTTCCTGGACTTCCTGGCCTGTTGTGGGGATCGGCCGGGTGCCGGTCAGGCCTTCGTCGCCAGGAAGGCGAAGAGGCCGTCGTCGGCGGGGATGAGTGTGTAGCCGTTCGTGGTGAATTGCGTGGGTACGTTCGTCCCTTGGGGAAGCACGCCGATCAGGCTCTTCGTCGCCATGGACAGGGCTCCCTGGTCGGACTCGAGCTCCGCGAACAGCACGCCGCCCGTCGTCACCGCGACCGGCCGGATCTCCTTCTCGTCGGCCTCCTGTCGCCACAGCTCGGCACCGGTCGCGGTGTTCCAGGCCACCGCTTCCCCGGCGAAGTCGACGACGGCGGTCTTGCCGTCGGGGGAGACCACGGGGACGTCGACCTGGTCGAACTCCTTGAGCGTGGTGCGCGGACCGACGGCCAGGGTGGCTCCGGTGCGCAGGTCGACGGTGGTGATCATCGCGTCGTTGGAGCCGCTCGCCGACCAGACGAGGATTCCCCGATCACCCTGGAGGGCGTAGAGCTCGGCATCCGGTTCCTCGTCGTCCTCGATCTGCGCGACGACGTCCGCAGGCGGGGTGAGGTCCGTCGTGGTCCAGAGGGACTTGCCCGTGCCGCGGTCGATCACCGACAGGGGTTCGTTCCTGCCGTCGCCCTCGACCATGTATCCCTGTCCGGTGCCGATGGGATCGGCCTCGGCGAACTTCGCGGGGAGCACGAGGTCCTTGCCGCCACCGATGGGCGCCAGCGTGCGGTCCTCGTCATCCCCGCCGGGCAGCAGCACATGCCCCCGGATGACGGGGAGGCCCGCTTGCTCCTCGTCGGTGTAGGTGGAGCTGCCAAGCTTCGTGCCGCTGGGCGCGTACATGGTGTACACGGTCTTCACCGCGGCCTTCTTCAGACCGCTGGCCTCGGTGTTCTCGCAGCTGCGGATCAGCACGGCCGGAGAGCCGTCCTTCCAGGTGCCCACCTGGACCTGGATGTCGCGGCCGGGCGCGTCACTCACGGACGGGTCGTACGTGCACTCGACGGTGAAGGCCTTGCGCTCCTTGCCGGTCGCCGCGTCGTAGAGGTGGCCTACGAAGTGCGCTGTCTGCGGCTCCGACTCGCCCTCCGCGACCGGCGCGGACAGGTCCTCGACCAGGAGGAAGGCGTCGCCGACCGCGCAGATGCCGTCCTGCCCCTGTTTGTCGGACGCGCGAGAGGCATCGCCGGCACACCACTGGGAGGCATCGGTCTTCTGGGCAAGACTCCACGCGGGCTTCGCCGAGAGCCCGGGGATCGGGTCGCCCGGGTAGGCGGGCGACTTGGCCGTGGTCGCCGACGCGTCCGGGGAGGCCGATCCCGTCGCGTCCGTGCCCGCCGACTCGTCACCGCCTCCACAGCCGGTGAGAAGTCCCAGGGACAGCACGGTACCGGTGATGAGAGCGGTACGTGGTTTCGTCAACTTCCTTGCTCCATAAGGTGAGATACGACAGGAGGCGCGCGCCGGGCCTCAGGCGCCCGCGGTGTTGTTCGTGCCGTCGCCCTCGACGGCGTTCGTGCCCTGCGGGATCGGGACGCGGTAGACGCCGGTGATCTCGGCCTGGTAGTCCCAGGTGCTGAACTCGACCGACTTCCCCGGGCGAGGGGCGTGGAGGATCTTGTGCCCCTTGGCGTCCCAGACCAGCCCGACATGGCTCGACCTGCCGCCGCCCTCCGGCCCGAAGAAGATCACGTCACCGGGCTGGGCCTCGGACAGATCCACCTTGTACTTGCTCAGGTAGGGCTGCTGCGAGTACGTCGTACTGCCGATGTCGATCTTTCCGTTGCTGGCCATGTAGTACGCCCACTGGGTGAAGCTCGAGCAGTCGAAGCTGGTGGGGTTCTGGCCCTGGAGGCGCGGGGCGCCATAGACGTACGGGGTGCCGATGCCACGTTGGGCCCAGCCGAGGACCGCGCGGATCACCGGGTCGTCGGAGTCGGGGATGACACCGGAGGCACCGGCGCCGTCGGGAGCGACGGCCGCGCCGCCGTTGCCCTCGGCGCACTGGGCGTACTGGGCGTCCCTGCTCTGCTCCTCGGAGCCGGGGACCGTGCCGTAGTCGGGGTTTCCGGTGACCCGGCCGTCCATCCAGGCCTTCGGGTCGACCATCCCGGGGCCTTGGTCCTGACCGCCGACGAACGGGTTGTCCACGCCGGGGACCCGGACCTCCCAGTGCAGGTGGGGTCCGGTGACGTTACCGGTGGCGCCGACCGTGCCGATCTGCTGACCGCGCTTGACGCTGTCGCCGACGGACACCTTGATCGTGGTCTGGTGCGCGTAGAGCGTGATGACGCCGTCCGCGTGCTGGATCTCCGTCTCGTTGCCGTACGAACCGCCCGGGCCTGCGTGGACGACCTTGCCGTCGGCCGGGGCGTAGATCGGCGTACCCGAGGTGGCCACGAGATCGAGGCCGGTGTGGTAGCCGAGGCTCCACATGCTGCCGTTCTGGTGGTAGGGCGTACCCAGCGAGTAGGTGCCCTCCTTCATGGGCCACTGCCAGTCCTTGCCGCCCACCACGGTGGGCTGCTTGGCCTTGGGGAAGGCGACGGTCGTCACGCTCGCCGTACCCGTCGTGTTCGTGAGGCCCGTGGTGTACGCCGCCGGCGCCATGGCGGTGACGGTCTCGCCGTCGTCGTCCATCGGCGGGGTGGACCAGGAGCGGGCCGGAGACGAGGCGATGCTGAGGGCCTTGCCGGGCTGGGCGTCGTTGCCGACCGGCTCCGGGATGTCCGACTGCTGCCCGAGAGTCGGGAAGTCGGGGTTCTTCTCGACCGTCTCCTTCAGGTGCGCGTACCAGCGCTCGATGAGGTCCTGGTCACCGGTGAGCACCCCGCGGTACCGGGCGGCCTGGGTGAGGACGACTCTCGGGTAGATCGTGTTGGAGGCCGTGGAACCGGAGTAGTTCTGAAGCGCCTTGAAGGGCTCGGTCTCGGCCTTCTTGGCGTGCAGGAACTTGGCGGCCGCCCAGGCCGCGTCGTCGATGTTGTAGAGGTCCTTCTTGCCGTCGTCGTTGCCATCGGAGCCGTAGTCCTGCCAGGCCGGGGTGCCGAACTGAAGGATGCCCATGTAGCCGAGCGAGTTCTTGCCACCGGGCGCGGCCGACTTGTCCTGGCCGTACTTGGTCTCCTGGTACATCTGACCGGCGATGAGTGTCCAGTCGAGGCCGTCGTAGTTGGCGGCGGCGCGCATCGCGGCGAGGATCATCTTCGGCGGTATCTCCGCGCGCGCGGTCGCGCTCGGCATGTACATCTTGCCGGCCGGCATGATCGGGTTGGTGGCGGCGGCATCACCGGTGTTGCCGGCGTTGGCGTTGTCGGCGTAGTCACCGCAGGCCGCGTTCGTCGCGCCATTGCCCACGCCGCCGACCATGCTGCCGACGAGCAGCAGGACCAGGAAGATCACGGACGCGGCGGCCAGACCGCCACCGCCGCCGATGATCATCCACCACTTGAAGGTCTTGTCCTTCTTCTTGCCGCCGTCGCCGTTCTGGCCTCCCCCGGACCCGGCCGCGTGCTGCCCCGCCTTCTTGGCGGACTTGGCGACCTTCGCGGCCTTCGCCGCGGCCGCGAGTACAGCGGGTGCCACCATGTCCGGCTCACTCCCCTGCGTCTTCGGAGGTCCCGACGTTGCCGAGACCGAAGACATCGAAGCCGGACACCTCCCACTGACCGCCGTCCTCCTTGACGGTCACCAGCCACTCGTTCTCCTCCGTAGAGGACTGGCCGCCGGAGGTGTGCGTGACGGTCACCTTCACCAGGCTGGATATGGTCCGGCCGCTGTCGCGCACCACGTCGTCGGCTATCACCGCGTCACGCTCGACGACCGCCGCGCCCTTGGACGAGCACTCCTCGGCCTGGCAGGTCGCCCACTCCTTGCCGGACGGCAGTACGGTCGTCTGCTTCATCTGTGTGTCGCCGGTGGTGAGGGCGAGCAGCGGGGCGCCCCAGGCGGCTGCCTTGCTCGTGTGATCGTAGGTGGTGAGCCCGGCCATGTACTTCGCCATGACGGCATGGGCCTTGGCCACTTCGGCAGGCTCGACGATGGGTGTGGCGCCGTTGCCGGCCGCATCGGAGCCCGAAGAACCCGAGTCGGCGTCGGCACCGTTGCGACCGTCGGAAGTGGCGGTCGGCGCCGCGTCCGCGCCGCCGCTGTCATCGTCGTCACCGTCGAAGACGGTGAACATCGTCAGCACGAGAATCAACAAAGCGCCGAGCACGACCAGAGGCAGTAGTGCCGTGCGCTTGTTCTCGGCAGGCAACTCCACGTTCCCGCGCCTCCCTTGTGATGGGCCGGTAACGGCGGTCGACGGGTGACCGGGACACGGTAGGTGGCGGTGGCGCGGCGAAGCCCCGCGTTTTCCCGGTGGGGAAAGAACCGGGAATGGCCGGGCCGGGGTCCCGGGAAAGGAAGACGTTCCGCCGCGGTCGCGAACGAAGGACTCTCACTCCGAACGCGGCTCCACGGGCAGCGGATCGAACGGGTAGGCCGTGTGCCCGTCCTTGGGTGAACAGGCCGCGAACGGCCCCGAGTCGGCGTCCATCAGGACCCGCAGATGCGGATCGGCATGGTGCAGCCACCACGTCGACATGCCGAGCGCCGGGTCCTGGCGCAGATGCTCCCAGGCCAGCCAGAGCGCCGACAGCCGGGCACCGGCCTCGGGGTGCTCCCACCACTTCGGGCACCAGGTGGCCGAAGTGCCGTTGACACGGCGGCGGATCAACTGGGCGAGGTAGTCGGAGACGAAGACGAAGACGTCCGCAAAGTAGAACTCCGGCTCGGTGCCGACCTCGTCGGTGCTTGTCATCGTTGTCCTCATCGGTCGGTCTGTAGCGGTGGCGTGATCAGG
The DNA here is from genome assembly GCF_044766465.1 of Streptomyces sp. NPDC102259. Lineage (NCBI taxonomy): Bacteria > Bacillati > Actinomycetota > Actinomycetes > Kitasatosporales > Streptomycetaceae > Streptomyces > Streptomyces sp. NPDC102259. The sequence continues at coordinate 322,407 of NZ_JBIWMA010000004.1, forward strand.
TCAGGAAAATACCGAGCAACAAGAGCACCACCACGATCGCCCCCATCACGATGCGCGCCGTCGGATCCTCGCGTTCCCACAGGTCGTGGACGACCGTCCAGCCGCTCATCCGTGCGGCGCGCCCCCCTTGGAGGCGGGCGACCACCCCCTCCTGCTCCTCGCCCTCTTCCTCGCCGACCGTCGGCGCCGACTCGGGATCCTCGTCGAAACCGACCGGCATCCCCTGCTGCTCCTGCGCCACCAGGACTATCTGCTCGAGGAGTTCGGGAATCGTGTTCGGCGTGAGCGGATAGGCGAAGGTCCCGTACGGCGTCTGAACGCACAGGCTGGCCTGCCAGGGGTTGCCGGGCTCATAGCCGTCCACCCAGGCGTGCTCGGCCTGGAAGACCTGCGGGGCGGCCTGGGCCGGCTGCGGGGCCGGGGCCGGTGCGGTAGCGGGCGCAGGGGTGGGGACAGGGGCGGGGACAGGCGCAGAGGGAGCGGCAGCGGCAGGGACCTGCTGGACCGGCGGGGCCTGCTGAGGGATCTCCCAGGTGCGCGGGTCGGGCTGCTCCGGGGGTTGCGGCTGCTGCGGGTGCCCGTTGTGGTCGGTCAACTCTCGTCCTTCGCCGGGTCCGTCGGGTCCAAGGGGTGGTGCCGGGTGGCGGTAGCCGAGTAGCGGTAGCCGGGCACCTCGGGCACACGTGCCCAGCGCATTGTGGGCCCAGGGCGGCCCGGTACGGCACGCCACCTTCCCGTCGTGTCCCTGACAGTTTTCCCGACCGGTTTCCTCATGGACACGGCATCGGGAATTCCCGCAGTCCCGGCGAGGAAAGCGGCACCGGTCCGGTGACAGGTCTTTGTCACACTGCCAAGCGCACCTGGCCGGGCCAGGGCCCGTCGTGCGGTGCGGTCGTGAACCCGCCCAGGCGGACGGGGAACCGACTCGCTGGAGTAACCGACTCGATGACAGACCACAACAGCCCTGCTGGCGCGGTCGGCGGAGGCCAGCCTTCCGGGCAGCCCGGGTCCTTCGGTCCTTCCCAGCAGCCGCCGCAGCAGGCGTGGCAGGGGCAAGGCCAGCAGGCGCCCACCCCGCAGCAGGCCCCGCAGCAGCCGCAGCCGCTTCCCTCCGACGCGGCCCGCGCTCAGGTCGCCGCCGCCTGGGTGCGCAGCACGCCCCGGGCCGGCCAGGCCGCCGTCCCGTCGCTGCCGCCGCGTGAGACGCGGCCCCAGGGCGAGTCGAAGAAGGAGAAGCGCGAGCGCGAGCGGGCGGCGCGCAAGGCGGCGTACGAGCAGAAGAAGGCGGAGAAGGAGCAGCGCAAGCGGGGCGGTACGGCGACGGCCGCCACCGCCGCCGCGCCGGCGCCCACGCCCACGCCTACCGCCCAGTACTCCCCCCAGCACGGCCACCAGGCCCCCGCCCACAGCTCTTCCACGATGCCGCCCAGGGCCACGGCGGCCCCGACCACGGGCGCGAGCGCCCCGGCCGCGGGCGCGAGCGCCCCGGGTGCAGCCACCCCCGGCCAGGCCACCCTGAAGCCCGCCCCCGCGCGTGACTTCGACGTGCCCAAGCCCGGCGGCCGTATCCCCGGCGGCGGACGCCGCACGCACGTCGCGCTCCGCGCCACCCTGCTGATCACGACCTGCGTGTTCGCGCTGGGCTCGTGCGGCGTGATGGGACTGGTGATCGGCAAGTCGTCCGGGTCCACCACCGCGGGGCTGGACGCGTCGGACGCCACCCGGTACCGCCTCACCGAGTTCCCCACCGAGCAGGCGGCGGCCTTCGCCGAGCAGTACGCGCAGCTCTGCATGACGTTCTCCCCCGACACCTCGTCCACCCGCCGCACCGACCTCGCCCGCTACTCCTCCGCCGGTGTCGACCCCGAGTGCGGCTGGAGCGGTGAGGGCACCAGCACGGCCGTCTCCGTCACCTGGGACGGCACCGCCGAGAAGCTTCCCGAGTACGGTGACCACGGCCGCTACCTGGGCGTGCAGGTCCGGACGGACGACGGCACGCTCACCACGCTCACCGTCCCCGTTTATGTGCAGGACCTCAAGACGGGCGAGGGCATGCGCATCGCCGGCGATGTCGGCCAGATGCCGTTGCCGGCGCGTGCGGACGTGCCGGAGGTCGACCAGAGCGACGAGGTCGTGGACGACGCCCTCTCCACGCAGCTCCAGCAGAAGGTGCTGCCCGGCTACTTCGCGGCCTGGGGTGCCTCCGACACGACCGCGATGTCCCGCTTCATCACGCCCGACGCGACGCTGACGGCCACTACCGGCCTCTCCGGACGCCTGACGAACCCGGAGATCGGCACCGTCGTCGCGCTCGTGCCGTCAAGCGTCCAGGACACGGACCCCTACGCCTACGGCGTCGGGCAGGACGTCCAGGTGCGCGTGGCCGTCGACTGGAGCGACGCGAAGGGCGTCGCCGTGCGCCGCGCGTACCGGATGACGATCGTGAACACGGCCCAGGGCTGGTTCATCAAAGACGTCCGGGGCGGTGTGCTCGACGAGCAGGGCGGTCGGGCCGACAGCGACGACACCGACAGCGTCCCCGCGACGGGGAGCCCCTCCCCGTCCGCACCGGCCTCCCCTTCCACGTCCGCCCAGTCGCCCAAGGGCACGCCGCAACCCGGCAAGTCCTGACCGGGACCGCGCCGCTCCCACCCCCCACCTCTTACTACCGCTCAACCACCGAGAGGAATCACCATGTACCTGGCCGCCGGTACCACGCTGACGGACATGTTCGACAAGATCGAGGAAATCCTCCGCAACGCAGGCACCATGGTCGCCGTCATCGCTCTGCTCGTCCTCGGCATCCGCATGCTGATGTCGATGAAGCGCGGCGACGGGATGCGCGAGGCCTTCCAGGGCTTCGGCATGATCGCGCTCGCCGCCCTGATCATCGGTGGCGCCAGCGGCCTCGCAGGCGTGCTCATCGGCCTCGGCACGGAGATCGGCGGCGGCAACTGACCGACCGCTCGGACATTGCTCGACAGTCCATCAGTTCTCGTCCCTATCAGGGGAGTTCGCAGACATGAGCCAGGAGGCGCCGGAGCCGCTGGTCGCGTACGACCACACCGATCTGGTCAACCGCCCCAAGCGGATCTGGAACTGGGGCAACATCCCGCTGCCGGGCCTGCTGCTGCCCGCGCTGGGCGCGGCCTTCGGCTTCGGGCTGATCTGGCTCATCGCTCTGTTTACGATGTCGGCGTTCCTGCCGTTCCTCGGCATGTCGATGTGGACGTCGATCCTCTACTTCGGGCCTCCGTTCGCCGTCTATTTCGTCTGGGGACGGCCGTTGCCCTCGGCGCTCACGCTGAGCCAGCAGATCGTGGTGTGGACCGACTGGTGGTTCCAGCCCAAGCGTCTCCAGGGCCTCGCCGCCGACCAGGAGCCGGAAGAGCTGCACTGGCAGGTCATCCTCTTCACTCCCGGTTCGTCCCGCTGGCAGTCCCGCTACGAGGCCGCACGCCGGGCCGCCGCCGAACGCGGCAGCGCGTTCTCCACCTACCGCTGAACCTCTACACGTCAACTACCCCAGGGTGACTCCTCCATGTTCATGTTGATCCTTTTGGGCGGGGCGGCCGCCTTCTTCGTGGTCGCCATGATCATGGCCGCCTCGTCGAGCAAGAAGAACGGCCAGGGCGGCCAGGGCGGCGGCAGGAACTCCTCCGCCGCGCGCTCCAAGCCGTCCAACTCCTCGGCCGCCGCCCGCCGCGAGGACCTCCGCCTCCCCTACCGCTACGCCGACGACATGATCTTCGTGCACGGCGACTCGGTGTGGACGGGCATGGTCCTGCCCAACGCCATCGACGAGTACCTGAACGCCGGCGAGCTCCAGGCCATGGCCGAGGGCCCGGCCCGCGGTCTGCTGAACCTGGCCCGCGGCGACCGCAACGTCGAGTGCCACTACCGCAAGGTCTACCAGCCGATCACCGCGATGACCTGGGCGGAGGAGCTGAACGCGGTCGCCTGGGAGCCCACCGAGAACTACAAGGCGTACAACCTGCGCAAGGCCGAGTACCAGGAGCGCATCGGCGCCAAGCGCGAGCGCAACATCCTGCTGGTGAAGCTCGGTTCGCTGAAGCGCACCAACGGCGGCAGCGGGGTCGTCGCCCAGGACGACGAGCCGTACGACGAGCCCGGCCTGCTCCAGGGCGTGCGCGGCGCCGCCGACCAGGCCGCCGCCACCGCGACCGGCGTCACGGACGAGTACCTCTCCCCGCACGTCCTCGCCGAGTGGACGCAGGTCGCCGTCGAGGTCCACGAGAGCCTGGAGGGCCTCAAGGGGGCCCCGCTCACCCGCGAGGAACTCGTCTGGCTGATCCGCAAGCCGCTCCACGGCGACCTCCCGGTGCCTCCCGAGCCGGTGCTCGGCTCGCGCGCCTGGGGTCCGAACCAGTTCGACCTGGTCGTCGACTTCTCCGGCGAGAACCGCAAGACGCACATCGTGCTGAACCAGTACGACGAGGTGACGGGCGAGCAGCAGACCAGCTACACCACCACCCTCGTCGCCGCCAACTGGCCCGCGGAGACCCGCTTCCGCCAGTCGACCGCGTGGGCGCGCTACGCCGCCCAGCACGTCGACTTCCCCGTCGAGATCGACATGCGGTTCACGCTCATCCCGTACCTGAAGTTCAAGGACCGCGCCGACAAGATCCGCGGCAACCTGGTCGACGAGATGAACGACATGGCCAACTCCGGCCGCAGCCCCGACACCAAGCTGGCCACGCAGGTCACCCGCGCCCAGGAGCTCGTCGACGACATCGACGAGCACAAGATGCCGGGCATGGAGGCGCAGATCCGCTTCACGATCTCGGCGCACGACGTGAAGGAGCTCGAGCGCCGGCGCCGGGTCCTGGAGATGCAGTTCAAGCAGGACCTGAAGGTCACCCTGCTGCGCCCGACCCGCCAGCAGTGGCGGCTGCTCCAGGCACAGCTCCCCGGCGACGCGCCCAAGCTGCCGATCGCGCCCTACCTGCGGCTCCAGGAGGTCGAGCAGCTCGGCGCCGGACTGCCCACCGCGGGGACGGAGTTGGGCGACAATCCCGAGCACCGTTCCGGCAAGCGTCTGGGCTGGGTCGGCAACCTGGTCGGCTGGGCGGGCAAGATGCCGGTCCACTACTCGCTGCACGTCGGCCCCGCCCGCAACGACGGCGGCGGCCTGGCCATCGTCGGCGCCTCCGGCGGTGGCAAGTCCTCGCTGGCCCTCCAGAAGTTCTACGAGGAGTCGGAGTCGGGCGTCCGCTGCCTGGTCATCGACCCGAAGACCGACTTCGCCCAGCTCTGCTACTACCTGGGCTTCGGCGCCCAGGTGAACGACCCGGCGTTCGCGGGCGACGCGGAAGCGGGCCTCCTCGGCACTCCGGCCAGCAAGTTCCAGCCGGTGAACCCCGAGTTCTGGGCGGAGACGGAGGTCGTCGACCTCCTGAAGGGCCAGGCCGGCGTCCTGGACCCGTGGGTCATCGCCCGCGACGTCCCCGCGGGCCGCCTCCTCGCCGAGTCCATGCTCCGGGGCTTCCTCGGCGACGAGGACTACCAGCGCGTACGCCTCCCCGTCATCGAGGGCATGGCGACCGTCATCGGCCGCTACAACTCCGCGATCCGCCAGGCGGTCGAGCAGGGCCACACCGCCCGCGACGCCGAACTCGCCGTCCCCCGCCCGACGTTGTGGCAGGTCGTGGACGAGGTCGTCGCGGCGTACGACCAAGCGGTGGCCAGCGGCGACCGGGAGGCGATCAAGGACCTGAAGCTCGCGCAGATGCTCCTCACCGAGCTGCGCACGCTCCCCTACGCCCGTCTCTCCTTCGCGGAGCGCCCGCAGCCCCTGTCCAGCATGCGCAAGCGCCGCACGGTCATCACCCTGCGCGGCTTCCAGTCGCCCGCGGCCTCCGACCCGCGCAGCTGGAACCCGGCGGAACGCCTCGCGGCGACGGCCCTCATGGCGGTCGTGGAACTGGGCAGCCAGATGCTCGACGTCGGCTACGAGAAGAACCCGGTGACCGGCGAGATCGGCCTCCGCCCGAAGGCACTGTTCGTCGACGAGGCGTACGTCGTCACGGCGACCGAGTCCGGCCGCGACCTGATGCGCCGCGCGCTGAAGCAGGGCCGCTCCTACCTGGCGGTCACCGTCCTGATCACCCAGCAGGCCATCGACCTGGTCCAGATCGAGGACTCCGAGGCCCGCAGCGGCGGCGCCAACCAGATCCACACGGTCTTCGCCTTCAAGCAGAAGTCGGCGCAGGAGGCGTCCCTGGTGGCCCCTCTGCTGGGCCGCCCGGAGAACGACCCGAAGGTCATCGCGGCCCTCCAGGACCTCCGCACGGGTGTCTGCCTCCAGCGCGACGTCGACAAGCGCGTCGGCACGGTCGCCGTCGACCTGGTCTTCAAGGAGATCCTCGCCGCCACGGACACCAACGGCACCACCCGCCCGGCCCGCCAGGGCGTCAACCCACCGCTGAGCGTCTGGGACTGGACGTTCCTCCAGGAGGTGGAGGAGGACCCGGCACGGTCGGAAGCCCCGGCAACGGCCACGGTATGACGCCCACCACCCGAACCCACCGAGGAGACCGCATCCCCATGTGCCTGTCCAAGCCGCTCGCCACGGGGGCCGTGTCCCTGGCCCTCCTCGCGACAATGAGCGGGTGCGGGTCGGACTCGGACTCCGGGCCCCACCCCGCCTCTGCCTCCGCTGCCGCCCCCGAGGGCGGCAGCCTGCCCAGCGCGAAGTCGCTGGAGGAGGCGCAGGACTTCATCGCCGGAGCGGGCCTGCCGTGCACGGACATCACCACGGACGAAGGCGCGCAGGGAACCCCCGTGGAGGGCTTCCTCGGTCACACCGACGAGGACGACACGGCCAAGGAGCAGCGCGAGGCCGCGGCCTGGTCGATCAAGGAAGCCGGCTTCTGCGGTGACACCAGGTCCGATCTCGGGGGCTGGGTCGTCTACCTGCCCAAGGACATGAAGGCGTTCCAGGAGAACTACCGGGACACGGCCAGGGAGTCGGCGAAGGAAGAGGGATGGGCCGGCCGGCTGAGCCGCGGCAAGTTCCTCATCGGCGCGGACTTCATCGTCGATCCCACGAACTACGAGGCGAGCGACAGCCTGCTCCAGACCGGCCTGATGATCGAGAACTGCGACCCCGACTTCAAGGCACCCGACGGCTACCGCACCCAGGACGCGTCGGCAGACGGCTGCGTACTGACCAACTACCTCTCCGCCGGCTGACGGCCGTCTCCGCAGCAGCCCTTTCCCCGTCTCCGTAAGGATTTTCAGATGCACCCGCCCAGCGTGCTGAGCCGTCGCATACGGAAAACCGGTGTGGCCGTCCGCGCCGGCCTCTTCGTGGTGCTGGCGCTGATCGCCCTCACCCTGGCCGCGCCGAGTTCGGCGTACGCGGACTTCTCCTGCAGTTTCACCGGCGACGAGAGCTACCACATGGACTCGCCGGGCAGTAACGGCGAGGGCATCATGCCCGCCGTCGTGCAGTGGAAGGACAGCGACGGCTCCAAGAACCTCGGTGACGAGACGGGCACGGTCAAGGGCGCCTTCAAGGTCGACCAGGGCCAGGCCAAGCACTACACCCTGTACGAGCTGAACGGCATGCGAGGCCTGAACTGGTCCATGACCTTCAAGGGCAAGGGCGACGCCTCTGAGGAGAACGGCTCGTGGGGCAGTGGGGCCGACTCCTGCCAGGTCATGGCCTATGTCAACAACGGCATCGCCGATGCCGTCTTCTACGGCACCAAGGTGCTCACCCGGTTCTCCATCTCCGTCAAGGAGATGGCGTCCAACCCGAGCCCCTTCTCGGGCCTGTACACGGGCCGCGACAACGTCGTGACGACGCTGCGCGACAACGTCCTGAAGCCCGCCGTCGCGGTCATGATCCTGCTGGTCGGCCTGTGGGTCTTCACCAAATGGCGCAAGGGCGACATGCGCGAGGTGTGGGCGGGAGTCTCCTGGACCGCCCTGACCGTCATCGCCGTCATGGCGTTCCTCACCGGCCACAACTACGACAAGGTCGTCGAGAGCTCCGACAAATGGATCGCCGAGGCCAACTCCGCGCTCAGCTCGACCGTGCTCGCGGGTGTCTCGGGCAAGATGCAGAGCCCGTGCGACCTGCCGAACAACGGCAAGGACGAGCCCGGCCAAGTGGGCCTTCGGCTGTCGAGCTGCGCCATGTACGACACCCTCGCCTTCCGGCCGTGGGCCATGGGGCAGTTCGGGGAGCCGGGTTCCACGTGCATCTTCAAGAACGACACCGGGACGGTCGGCACGGACGGCGTCTGCGCCCTGTCGGAGAAGGCTCCGGAGTGCTCCTGGGGAGAGGGCGTCCGCTGTGCCGACCTGCGCGTGAAGCAGGCCGTGGCCCAGTCATGGACCAACGTCGACAGCCAGATCAAGGGCGTCAGCAACGACAGTAAGTTCAAGGACTGGCAGAAGATCCGCATCGACATCGCCGTCGGCGAGGATGCCGCGGACAAGAGTATCTACCCCGTGGCCTTCAACGACTGGGCCGGCAAGAACGCCACCGACCGGGTGGGCATCGCGTTCTACTCCCTCGTGGCCGCCTTCATCGTCGGCGTGATGGTCCTCGCGCTCAGCGCGCTCACCCTCCTGTGGCACGCGGTCACACTGATCCTGGTCATGCTGCTGCCGCTGGTCGCCACGCTCGGCATCCATCCCTCCCAGCAGAAACTGCTGAAGAGCTGGCTGGAGACGTTCATCCACAGTTTCGTGCTGCGTGCAGGCTTCGGCGTCATCCTGACCGTGCTGCTCGTGCTCTACCAGATGATCCTGCCCGCGCAGATCGCCCTCGGCACCCAGCTGCTCATGCTGCTGCTGGTCACCGTCGCCGTCGTCATGATGCTGAAGAAGCTCCTCGCCGGGAACTTCACCCCGCAGGTCGCGGGCGGCGAAGACGCCCTCGGTATCCGGGACGGAGCCAACGCCACCTTCGACAAGGCGGCCGCCATGGCCCCGGGCCTCGCCATCGGATCCGCCCGTGCCACCGGCCGCGTCGCGGGCACCACCGCCAAGGGCACGGCCCGCGTGACCGGCAGCGCGGCACGCGGCGGCGCCTGGGCCCTGGACAAGTTCGCCAACAAGGGCCGGGGCCGGGCCGCACTGCAGAAGCGAGGCTGGCTCGGCCAGTCCAAGCGCGAGCAGCAACAGACGGCGTACCGGTCGGCTGAGGCAGCGCGCGCCGCCCAGGAGGATCGGAACCGCCAGCCGGAGGAGCAGGAGGCCCAGGCTCCGCCCGCGCCCAAGCGCGGCCGCCGCGTCAGCGACTCGGGCGGCAAGCAGGCGCCACAGCAGTCCGTGCCGTCGACCGAGCCCCGCCCGGCTCCCGCACCGCAGCCGCAGCCGTCCGCGCCACGCCCCCGCCCCGCCCCGGCCGACCCGCCGGCCCCGCCCCGGCAGCCGACGCCGCCGGCGGCTCCGGTCGTCCCCCCGCCGCCCCGGGACCCACGCGGTCCCAGCGGTCGCGTCTGACCCCGCCCCCCAGCCCGTAAGCAGCTTCGAGGAGCCACTCCATGCCCGTCCTGACCGCCGACCGCACCCCCGACCAGCTGGTCGGGGAACTGGCGCGGCTCGTCGAGGTGGACTGGCCCACGGTGTGGGCCGGGGTACCGGAGGACGAGGAGAAGCGGACGCGCTGGTGCGCGGGGTTCGGCTGGCGTCCCCTGTGGTTCGAGTCGGGCCAGTGGGTCCGTACGGCACAGGGCAGCCGCCTCCACCTCGCCTCGGTCGCCCCCGCCCGCCCGGTGACCCGCCTCGAGCACGTCCTGTGGTCGGTACGCGCGGGTGCGGCGGCGGAGAACGAGGCACTGATGTCCCTCGCCGCCCGGAAGTGGCCCGCGTACGTCGCCGCCGTCCAAGCGGTGCTGAGCGTGCCCACCTGGTCCGGCGACTGGGACACGGCCGGTTTCCCGGACCCGCCCGGCCGCGCGTACTGGCAGAACGCCGAGTGGCGTGCGGAACACCGGGACCCGTACCGGCTGGCGGTGTGGTCCTTCCGTACGCCGGGGGCACCGCTGTTCGTGCTCAAGGCGAACCTCGCGGCGGGTACGGCGGCCGGTTGGGGGCCGGGCAGTGCGACGATCTCTCTCGCCTGCCACGGCCCTGCCGACCCCGAGGACGACGGCCCCGGCTGGCTGCTGTGACGACAACCGAGACGAGAGACTGATCATGGGCCTCACTTCAGGACTCCAGGACCGCACCCCGCAGGAACTGGTCACCGAGCTGCGGGGACTGACCGACGTGGACTGGCCGACCATCTGGTCGGGCCCGCCCTATCCGGGCAAGGGCCTGGACATGTGGTGCGCGCAATTCGACTGGGTACCGACCAGTTTCGAGCGAGTGCTCCAGGTGCGCACCGACACCGGCGGCACATTCACCCTCAACAACCTCGCCGGCAGTTGGGCCCCGGTGACCCACGTCAGCCACTGGGTCTGGGGAGTAAGCGCGGAAGCCGTCGAGGACAACCCCGCCCTACTGGCCGAAGCTGCCCGCGCCTGGCCGGTGTACCTGACAGCCACCTGCTCCGTGCTGGGGGAACCGACCTGGGAAGGCGCGTGGGACGCCGAGGACTTCCCCGAGAACCTCGGCAATCACGACGTCGGATCGCGCGCTTACCGGCTCGAGCAGCAGAACCCGCACCGGCTTGCTTACTGGATGCCCCAGCAGACAACCGGCCCGTTGGTGATCATGGAGGTCTCGCTCAAGGCAGATACCGCCGGACCGGCACCCCGTCGTGGCACCGCCAACTTGTCGGTGACCTTCCACCCGCGTCCGGTCGAGATCGGGGGACTGTGAGCCCTCAGCTGATACCCAAGTACATCGAAGAGCTCGCCCTCAACATCGCCAACGAGGAAGCCAAAAACGCACAGGAGGCGAGCACCAGGGAGGGTTCCCTGGCCCTCGCCCGTCGCCTGGAGACCGAATCCGAGACTGCGGGTTTCACCTCCGTCAAGGACTACATCCAAAGCCTGACCACGGATCCCAAGGGCGTGGAACCTCCCGAGGGCACCACCCCGACCAGTGCCTTCTGGTCACACGGAATACCGAATACAAGGGCACCGCTGAACTGGAACAGCGAACGTTTCCTGGACAACCGCTACATTGCCGAGGCCTGGGCCAGAAGCCAGAACAAACGAAATCCCGGTTCGGCCCAGACTCTCGAAACGACGGCGGGAGGCCGCCGTCTGAACGAGATGTACCTCTTCGAAGACGCCGTCCGCAAGGCGCTCGGTGGCGACGAAGAGGGCTACACCTACGCCTGGGCCCGTGAGTGCTGGGGCAACATCTCCCAAACCTACGCCGAGGCGGCCGAAGGTCCCGTCGTCGTCTTCGCCGAGACCGCCCACACCCGGTCGATCCTCTACAACAGCGAACTCCCCACTCTGCACGCCAACCAGCACGTCGGCTTGGACAACATCAACTTCGCATATCCCGCCCCCCAGGCGTGGCCGAAGGAGACGAGGACCGAGGTCGGCACCAACGGCGTGCGCGCTCAGGTGCAGGTCGACGACCCGTCCCTCCCTCACTACGTCGATCCCGTCGCTTACGCGACACAGGACCCCGTAGCCCGCCAAGCCGCTGTGGCCGCCGAATGCGCGTCGGTGACAGCAGAACGCGCAGAACGGACTGTGGAGAAGGCCGGCTCCGCCTCCAGCGCAACGGAGTCCAGGGGCCCCGAAGCCGAGACGCCCGCAGCGGCTGTGCCGAAACAGACGGAGAAGCCGACAGCCTCCATCCCCGTGTGGCAGATGGGCTTCAAACCGACTCCCGTCAAGCCCGAAGCCGCCACCGCCACCTCCACCGTCAAGTCGACGGCTCCGCCCGCTCCCGATCTCGGCAAGCAAGCCACCGGCACGGGGATGGGATGAGCGTGAGAGACAAGGCCGCACGACGCGACACACCCCCGCCCCCGCGCAAGACCCCGGCTCAGCTCCTCCGCCGCCTCCTCCACCAGGACAAGAACGATCCCTGGGCGGTCAAGCTCCTCCCCCGCCTCGTCTTCGGTCTCGCCGCCGCCTACACCCTCTTCGCCATCGCCTCCGAGAGCGGCTCCAGTTTCGTCACCGTTTGCACCCTGATCGTCCTCGGCGGACTGGTCTGGCTGCTCCGCCGCCGCACCCAGCTCCTCCTGGGCCTCGGTTCGACCATCCTCTCCGCAGCGTTCACCGGCTACTTCTCCGCCGTGAGCGACGCGGTCCGCCTGTCCAGCAGCGCCACCGTCACCGGCACAGCCGCCTTCGGCTACTGGGCGCTCGCCGGAATGGCGCTCCTCGGCGCCTGGATGGTGAAGGAGCACCCGGGCCGACGGGGCGTCACCGTCGTGCTCGCGGATGTGATCCTCGTCATCGCGTCCGTCGTCGGGATGTTCCTGCCGGAAGCCGGTGTGCCGCTCGGTTTCCTCGGTGTGCTCGGCGTACTGGCGATGCGCGGAAGCAGCGCGAAAGCGGTTTCGGGCCGGGCCCGCCAGGCACTTGGCCGCCTGCGGACGCCCAAAGCCAGTGACCCGACGGACAGTTGAGGCCCGTGTGAACGTTTCGTCTCGTCACTGTGCCAAGTCGGCACATGCTTTGCAGATGCGTTGCACGGGATTGACGGAACGCTTTAGGCTCCCCCCCGATCACGTATCACCACGGGGGACACCACACATGCCTATGGCCAGCCATACGGCGCTGCCCACGCGTCCCGCGCGCGGGCCGGTACGGGGAGCGGGGGCGGGGACGGGGGCCCACACTCCCGACGCCGCTCTGCCCTGCCAGCGCCGACCGGACGTCTTCCAGCACCCGCTGCTGGAGGCACCCACGGACATTCCGCACACCTCGCCCGAACAGCGCCACCAGCACCTCGTACTGCTCCGCACCGCCCGCGACCTGTGCGCTTCCTGCCCGTTGTGGGCGGAATGCCTCCAGGACGCCGTCGCCCACGCCGAGCCCTACGGCTACGCGGCCGCGACCACGCTCGACGACCGCCGCTGGATCCGCCGCGCCCTCGGCGTCGGCGACGCGAACGGCGATCTGCCCACCCACACGGTGGACGGCCCCGGCGCGGGCCCCGGCTACAGCTCCGGCGAAACGTCCCGCCGCCTGCTGCGCCTGCGTTCCCTCAGCGCCGACACGGCCGCCCGGCACGACGCCGAGCGCGGTCAGCCCGTGCTGGAGCGAATCCTCGACGCGTTCGACGCACGCCAGGACCAACTGGCCAGGCAGCGCAGCGAGTTGCCCGCCATCCCGAGGCAGTTGCACGAGCACACCACCACTCGGCGGACGCACGACGACGGCCACGGTTCCAGACCCATCCACCCGGAAAGCAGGAGCGAGGACATGGCAGCGGCCGAGTCCGGGCAGCGGATCGCCTTCTCGTACGAGGATCCCGCCCAGGCCGTACGACAGGCTCTGCTGGCCCCCCTGATCCGCTCCGCCCTGCCCACGCTCACCGGCCTGGAGCAGCTGGTCACGATGCTGGCGAGCGTGCCCGGCGGCGAGATCGCGCCGGAGCTGCCGGACACCATCCGCGCCGCGCGGAAGGCCGTGGAGGCACTGGCTCCGCAAGGGGGCGGGAGCTCCTGCGGCTCCGCCGAGACCGCCCCGGACGCCGCCGGTCCGCTCCGCGCCCTGACCGGCTCGGTCTCCGTCGAACTCGCCACCACCGACCCGGTGGCGGCCCTGCGCCGCGACTTCCTGGAACCGCTGCTGCGCGAGCTGGCCTCCTCCCTCGCCAACATAGAGAAGGTGGCGACCATGCTGGCCGCGACCGGGGCCCCGGACGGCGACGAGATCCACCTGGAGCCGATCCGCACCGCACTGCAGGGCATCCGCGCGTGCCTCCCGCACCCGGCCCCGACCGGCAGGACGTCCACCGGCACCGGCCAGGCCGCCGCCCTCGCCCCCTCCGGCGCCCCCAGCATCCGGGCGGCCGTGGAGACGGCCGTATCGACCTTCCCCGGCCCCTTCTCGGCCCGCGACGTGCTGCGCGCCCTCCCGCCCGGCGTCTACGGCGACCCCTCGAAGACGATCAGCAACGTACTGTCCGCCCTCGTCAAGTCGGGCCGCCTACAACGCCTCGCCCGAGGCACGTACGCTCGCACCGTCGACATCACCATGGACGTCGCCCTCGACGTCACCGTGGACGTCCCTGAGCAGGACGAGGCGAAGAGCGCCTGAGCCGGAGTTGCTCCGGAAGCGAGCCGGAAGGAACCAAGACACCCGATGACCGAACCGACGCCGCCACCCCCGCCCCCCGCCACGGCGGACGCCCAGGTGCACGTCTTCTCCCCCAACGCCGGCCTGATCGACGGCGTCCCGGTCACCGCCCCGCCCTACGGCGACATCCAGGACGTCGTCCTGGCGATCCTCCAGCAACGCGCCCAGCAACTCGGCGCCCCCACCCCGGCCACCATCACCGACAACCGCTACGGCGGCGCGATCCGCCTCCTGATCCACCCGGACGGCACGACGGAACAGCTGGGCTGAGCCGCCGCCGCCGAGCCCGCACTCAGGCCTGAGGGCCGCTCCGGCCGGGCGGAGGGCTGACCTCGTCGATGTCGGCGAGGATCTGGCGCGTGAGGCGGAGTTCGATCTCCAGGATGTCGCGATCGAACTTTCCCCGGTCCCTCTCGTAGCGAGCCTTGCCCACTTCGGAGGTGAAGGCCGAAGCGGGGACGGCGTCCTGGCCCGGAGGAATGAACTTCAGGACCTCTTCGACGGCGGCAACCGCATAGGCCATCGCGCCGCGATGCTTGTGGTGCTCGGATTCGGGCGTGTTGAGGATCTCCAGCCCGGCGCGGCGCGAGACGTCGGAGGCGACCTCGGCGAACTCACCGGGGTCGATGATCTCGGACGGCTCGGGCCCGCCGAAGGCCGGCGGAGGCGGGGGGATCTCGTCGGCCATCAGGAAGGCGAAGTTCCGGTTGCGGCCGCACTGGCTGCACGGACCCTCGTACACGGCGACGATGCCGTCACCACGCTGCTCCAAGCGGTGTCGGCGGACGAAGTCGGAGCTCCCGCACTCGCATGGGTGCAGGTCCATGTACAGGTGTGCTTCCAGCGAGGAACGGGCTCTCAACATGGGATGATCCTAAAGTCTGTTGTGCGGCGTGCATATGTACAGAGCCTGGGGGAGGGCATCACGTGGACACATCGGCCGATCCGCAGTTCGTCATGGGAACACTCCGGCCGGGCGGACCCGTGCAGCAGCAAGATCTCGTGTGGGCGGCGAGGCGGGACATGGGTGCGGTGGCGTCCGTCGTCCTGGGGGACGGACTGGCCTCCCTCACTCCTGCTGAGACCGAGGACGGGCGCCAGTATTTCGTGTTGCAGGACAGTCGGGGGGAGTCCGCCCAGATCTGGGTGGACGCCATTCCGCTGACGACGGGAGCGATCGCCGACACGGCGACGAACACCGCCTCGCAGAACTACGTCATCCGGGTGTCCGACCGCCTTCCGACCGCGATGCTGGGACGAGTCCTCGCCCACGAACTCGGTGAGCTCGCCGCCGTGCGCGAGCGCGCGGCCGACGGTTTGGTCCCCGTCCGGGAAGACCTGTTGCGGGAAGGAGCGGAGCTCCCCGCGGACCGTCAGCTGTCAGCCTCGGACAGGGGGCGCATCGGGGAGCTCAACTGGCTCGCCGGACAGAGCAAGGACACCGGGCTCTCCTCACAGGAGCAGATGGAGGCGCGCGCGCAGTTCTCCGCACTGCTCGACCCGTACGGCATCCGACCCACTGTCGCTCTGAGCGACGAGGCGGCGTTCCACACCCAGGAAAAAGCGGCACGCGTCCGATACCTGGTGTCGTACGCCTCTCTCTCAAGAGATTCGGTGAGTCTCCTCGAGGATCTCGCCCACCCCATCGAGAACCTCTCCCCCGCCGACGCCACCGCCCTCCAGGCGTCCCGCGACGCCGCCCTGCGCGCGGAACGTCAGGTCGAGGCGTTCATCGGACGGCGTGACGTCACCATGCCCATGCCGGGCTACGACCAGGACGGGCTGCCGCTCCCCCGCGACGAGCTGGAACCCGCCGCCGAGCGATGGGCGGAGTACCGCGCGCAGGTCAGCGAGCGCACCGTGCAGACGCTGGAGGGGCAGCTCGCCGAAGGGCGACTCCCGCTGCGCAAGGTCGTGATCGGCGGCGGCGCGAGCCTCACCGGACGCGATCCGGAGGCGCTGTTGGTGGACGGGGCGGGCCGTTGGCACCTGGACCCCGGGGACGGGATCGTGCAGTCCGCCGACCAGGACCGCGACCTCGCGCAGTGGATGGGCGTCGACCCGTACTCGGCGGTCGAGGATCCCCGGCACCGCATCTCCATCCACGCCGTCCGGGTCTGGGAGGACCAACTCGCCACGCAGGGCGACGTGGTGAACGGCCGCGCCCGGCTGCGCCTGGGACGGGACGGCGAACTCCTGGCAGAAGTAAGCACGTTGGGCGAAGAAGGCAAGGAGAGCGCGACTCCCCTCTGGGTGGCCTGCGCCGGCACGCCCGGCATCGCCACCGGCCTCACACCGGAGCTCGTACCGGGAATGCCGCGCGGAGACTTCCCCGTGGAGAGCCGCGGCGAAGCGGTACGGCTGATCGGCGATCGGCTGCGAGAGCTGGAGGGGCAGGGGATCGCCGGCGCGGGCGATCTGCGCGCCTGGCTGACACAGGCCGAGCGCAGCGGCACGGACACCGGCACCGTGCTCGGCGCCCTGAGTTCCTCCCCGGCACTGAAGGACGCCCTCACGGCCGGCCTGGGCACCGCGGACGAGACCCGCATGGGCAACTGCTTCACCGCCCTCGACTCGACGCAGAAGTGGGAGGCGGCGCGTAGAGCCGCGGCAGGGCGCGTGCTGCTGGGCGACGAGGTCGCCGAGAGCCGTTTCGATCCGCACGCCGCCAAGGAGTGGATCGTCGTGGGTTCCGGCGGAACCGCCG
Organism: Streptomyces sp. NPDC102259; assembly: GCF_044766465.1. Classification (NCBI taxonomy): domain Bacteria; kingdom Bacillati; phylum Actinomycetota; class Actinomycetes; order Kitasatosporales; family Streptomycetaceae; genus Streptomyces; species Streptomyces sp. NPDC102259. Next base: position 339,321 of record NZ_JBIWMA010000004.1, read on the forward strand.
TCGCCAACGCGGAGATCATCCTGATCCAGAATCCCGACGCCCACGTCACGATCATCGGCTCGCGGCCGCCGCCGGCACTGCAGCACCAGGTCCAGTTCCCGGCGATGCAACAGCGGTACGGCCATGGCGAGGGCGGCGAGAAGCGGCTGACCTTCGTCGAGGCACGCGTCGGGGCCATCGAGACCTACCAGGACGAGAAGGGCGAGACCCGCTTCCAGGTCCCCTACACCGAGAAGGGGACCGACGAGCGGCAGGTGGCCCGCAGCGACGGCTACGTCACCAGCCTCGGCCGCACCAACCCCCTCCCGCCCGCCCTCCAGGTCCTCGCCGACGAGGTGCGCGACCGGGGCGGCGAGATCTCCGGGGACCTGCTGTTCGACAAGGACGACCAGTACATCGGCTACGGGCTCACCTTCGCCGTGGACGGCAGGGAACACCGCGTCGACGTGGACGGCGCGGCCTCCTGGCAACTGCCGCGCGAGATCTTCGCCCCGGAGACGGGACTTCAGGCCGAGCTGAACCGGATGGGCCTCCGCGGCCTGCCGTCCGAGACCGGCAACGCGGCCCCCGGCTTCTCCCCGATCGCCCGCCAGAGCGCCCTGCGCGCACGCGCCGTCGCGGCGGCAGCGGCGGGCGACCCCGAGGCGGTACGACGGATGTCGACCATCCCGGAACGCTGGCGACGCCCGGACCTGGGCCAGGGGGCAGAGCCTCCGACCACCGACCCCCAGACCCCCGCCCTGCCCCAGGAAAAGCCCAAGCCGACGGCACAACGGGACCCGCAGGTGAAACGGGGTCCGAAGGCGGAACGGGCCCCGGAGGCGGAACGGGACCCGGAGCCCGTCACCAACCTCGAACCAGCCCCGGCCCCAGCTCCGGCCCCAGCACCGGCACTGGCCCCAGCACCGGCACCGTCCCCGGCACCGGCCCAGTCCCCCACCCCGACCGCGACCCCGACTCCCACCCCGACCACGACCCCGACTCCAGCCCAGCCCCCCACCCCAGCCCAGCCCTCAGTCCCAACCCCGACCCCGGCCCCGACCCCGGCCCCAGCTCCAACCCCCTCTCCCGCCCCCGGCGTCTCCGGTTCGCATCTCTGGCAGATGGGCGTGCGTCGGCGCGGTGCCGACCGGCCGTCCGCCCCCGCCCAGCAGCCGCCGCAGCAAAGGCCGCCGGGCCACGAACGACCCGAGCCGGGCGTCGACATGGACGACTGACAGTCGTACGAGGACGGGGCGGCCGTGGCAACACAAGAGAAGAGGGGCCCGGAGACGAATCTCCGGGCCCCTCTTTCGTATACGTACCGCTGTATACATGCCGCTGGATACGTACCCCTGGATACGTGCCGCTGTATACGTGCCGTCAGGCGTCAGTCCGTCGGCTGCTGCCGCTTCGGCCGCCAGACCACCAACGCGCTGGTCTGCTGCACCTCCTGGTACGGCACCAGGTCCCGCCGGTAGGAGGCGTGCACCGCCGCCTCCCGCTGCTGCATGGCCGCGGCCGCACCGTCCAGCGCGGCCTCCAGCTCCGCGGCCCTGGCCTGGAGCGCGGCCACCTGGTTCTCCAGCTCGATGATCCGCTTGATGCCGGCCAGGTTGATGCCCTCGTCCTGGGACAGGGCCTGCACCGTGCGCAGCAGCTCGATGTCGCGGGCCGAGTAACGGCGCCCCCGGCCGGCGGTGCGGTCGGGGGAGACGAGACCCAGGCGGTCGTACTGGCGTAGCGTCTGCGGATGCAGGCCCGAGAGCTGGGCCGCCACCGAGATGACGTAGACCGGGGTCTCCTGGGTCAGTTCATACGGGTTACGCCGACGGCCGTCCATCACTCTCATGCTCCCTTCGCGGCCTCGAACAGCTCCGCCCGCGGGTCCTCGCCCGCGGTCGCCTCGCGATACGCCTCCAGCGCCTCACGAGCCTTCCCCGACAAGTCCTTCGGAACACTCACCTCGACGGTGACCAACAGGTCGCCGCGGGTGCCGTCCTTGCGGACCGCGCCCTTGCCCCGCGCCCTCATCGTGCGGCCGTTGGGCGTGCCGGGCGGAAGCTTCAAGGTCAGGGACGGTCCACCGAGCGTCGGCACCCTGATCTCGCCGCCGAGTGCCGCCTCGGTGAACGTCACCGGGACGGTCACCGTCAGGTTGTCCTCCTTGCGGCCGAACACCGAGTGCGCGCCGACGTGGACGACGACGTACAGGTCGCCCGCCGGACCGCCACGCTCGCCCGGGGCGCCCTTGCCGCGCAGCCGGATGCGCTGACCGTCCGTCACTCCCGCGGGAATGCGGACCTGCATGGTCCTCGACGACTTCGCGCGGCCGCTGCCCTTGCAGTCCAGGCAGGGATGCTCGGCGATCAGGCCCCGGCCCTTGCAGTCCGGGCAGGGGTCGGTCAGGGAGAAGCCGCCGCCCGAGCCCCTCGCCACCTGGCCCGTGCCCACGCAGGTCGGGCACACGCGGGGGGTGCCGTTCTTGTCGCCCGTCCCCGAACACGCCTTGCAGGGGGCCTGCGAGGACATGCGCAGCGGGACCGTCGCGCCCTCGATCGCCTCCGTGAAGGTCAGGGTGACCTCGGTGTCGATGTCCTGGCCGCGCCGGGGCTGGGTACGGGTCGTGCCGGGGCCGCCACGGTTGAACAGGCCGCCGAACACGTCCCCGATGCCGCCGCCGAAGCCGCCCTGCGCGCCGCCGCCCTGGGCGCCGCCTCCGAAGAGGTCGCCCAGGTCGAAGTTGAAGGAGCCGCCCGCCCCCGGGCCGGGGCGGAAGCCGCCGTTGCCGAAGAGGGCGCGCGCCTCGTCGTACTCCTTGCGCTTCTTGGGGTCACCGAGGACGTCGTTCGCCTCGGAGATCTCCTTGAAGCGCTCCTCCGCCTTGGCGTTGCCCTTGTTGGCGTCGGGGTGGAACTCGCGGGCGAGCTTCCGGTACGCCTTCTTGATCTCGGCCTCGGTGGCGTCCTTGGGGACGCCGAGGACCTTGTAGAAGTCCTTCTCGACGAAGTCCTTGGTGCTCATCCTCGACGTCCCTCCTCCCACCCGCTCATCCGTTCGAGCTCAGCCCTCGTCCGGGCCACCGCTCTCCTTGTCGTCGGCCGCCTCGGCCTCGTCGCCCTTGGCCGCCTGTGCACCGGGCTGCGGTTCGGCGACGGCCACCCGCGCGGGGCGGATGGTGCGCTCGCCGATCCGATACCCGGGCTGCAGGATCGCCACGCACGTCGTCTCGGTGACGTCGGGCGCGTAGCTGTGCATCAGGGCTTCGTGGATCGTCGGGTCGAAGGGCTCGCCCTCCTTGCCGAACTGCTGGAGGCCCATCTTGGCCGCGACGGTCTCCAGCGATTCGCCCACCGACTTGAAGCCGCCGACGAACTCGCCGTGTTCCCGCGCGCGGCCGATGTCGTCGAGCACGGGCAGGAGTTCGGTCAGGAGGTTCGCGATGGCGATCTCCTTGACCGCGATCCGGTCGCGCTCGACCCGGCGGCGGTAGTTCTGGTACTCGGCCTGGAGGCGCTGGAGGTCCGCGGTGCGCTCGCCCAGAGCGGTGCGCACCTGGTCCAGCTGGGCCACCAGACCGGCTGTCTGGTTCGTGTCCCCGGCCGGGGCCTCCCCCGCCGCCGAAGCGGAGGGGGAAGCGGCCTTCGGCTCGGCGTCTTCAGGGGTGGCGCCGGAGGGGACGTCGGGCTTCTCCTCGAAGCCCGGAGTCTCCTCCGTCACGCGGCACCGTCCTTGCGCTCGTCGTCCACGATCTCGGCGTCCACGACGTCGTCGTCCGCCTTCGGGGCGTCGGCCTTGGGAGCGTCGGCGCCCTGACCGGCCTGGGCGTCGGCGTACATGGCCTGGCCGACCTTCTGCGAGACCGCGGCGACCTTCTCGGTGGCCGTGCGGATCTCGGCGGTGTCCTCACCCTTGAGCGCGGCCTTGAGCTCCTCGACGGCGGCCTCGACCTCGGTCTTGACCTCGGCCGGAACCTTGTCCTCGTTGTCCTTGAGGAACTTCTCCGTCTGGTAGACGAGCTGCTCGCCCTGGTTACGGGACTCGGCGGCCTCGCGACGACGGTGGTCCTCGTCCGCGTACTGCTCGGCCTCCTGGCGCATGCGGTCGACCTCGTCCTTCGGCAGCGAGGAGCCGCCGGTGACGGTCATCTTCTGCTCCTTGCCCGTGCCGAGGTCCTTGGCCGTGACGTGCATGATGCCGTTGGCGTCGATGTCGAAGGCGACCTCGATCTGCGGGACGCCACGCGGCGCCGGCGGCAGACCGGTCAGCTCGAACATGCCGAGCTTCTTGTTGTAGGCCGCGATCTCGCGCTCGCCCTGGTAGACCTGGATCTGCACCGACGGCTGGTTGTCCTCGGCCGTCGTGAAGATCTCCGAACGCTTCGTCGGGATCGTCGTGTTGCGCTCGATCAGCTTGGTCATGATGCCGCCCTTGGTCTCGATACCGAGGGACAGCGGGGTCACGTCGAGGAGCAGGACGTCCTTGACCTCACCCTTGAGGACACCGGCCTGGAGCGCGGCGCCGATGGCGACGACCTCGTCCGGGTTGACGCCCTTGTTGGCGTCCTGACCGCCGGTCAGCTCCCGAACGAGCTCGGCGACGGCGGGCATCCGGGTCGAACCACCGACGAGAACGACGTGGTCGATCTCGGAGAGGTTGATGCCGGCGTCCTTGATGACGTTGTGGAACGGCGTCTTGCAGCGCTCCAGCAGGTCGGCCGTCAGCTGCTGGAACTGGGCGCGCGTGAGCTTCTCGTCCAGGTGCAGCGGGCCCTCGGCGGACGCCGTGATGTAGGGCAGGTTGATCGAGGTCTCGGTGGACGAGGACAGCTCGATCTTCGCCTTCTCGGCGGCCTCGCGCAGACGCTGGAGCGCCATCTTGTCCTTGGCGAGGTCCACACCGTGGCCGGCCTTGAACTGCTGCACCAGGTAGTCGACGACACGCTGGTCCCAGTCGTCACCACCGAGGTGGTTGTCGCCGTTGGTGGCCTTCACCTCGACGACGCCGTCACCGATCTCCAGGAGGGACACGTCGAACGTGCCGCCACCGAGGTCGAAGACGAGGATCGTCTGGTCGTCCTTGTCGAGGCCGTACGCGAGCGCGGCCGCGGTGGGCTCGTTGACGATGCGAAGGACGTTGAGACCGGCGATCTCACCGGCTTCCTTCGTCGCCTGGCGCTCGGAGTCGTTGAAGTACGCCGGGACGGTGATGACCGCGTCGGCCACCTTCTCGCCCAGGTAGGCCTCGGCGTCGCGCTTGAGCTTCTGCAGGATGAACGCGCTCATCTGCTGCGGGTTGAAGTTCTTCCCGTCGAGCTCGATCGTCCAGTCCGTGCCCATGTGACGCTTCACGGAGCGGATGGTCCGGTCCACGTTCGTGACTGCCTGGCGCTTGGCCACCTCGCCGACGAGCACTTCACCGTTCTTGGCGAAGGCGACGACGGACGGCGTGGTCCTGGCACCCTCGGCGTTGGTGATGACGGTGGGCTCGCCGCCCTCCAGAACGCTGACGACGGAGTTTGTTGTGCCCAGGTCGATGCCGACCGCACGTGCCATGGTGATCTTCCTCCAGCTGACTTGAGTGGAACGGACTCAAGTGTGCACGAGGCTCACCTCTGGGTCAACAGACCTGAGTCGCACCCACTCAACTCTTATCCGTTCCTTACACGCAAGGAGGCGTTGACCTGCGGCGATACGGAGCGCCCGGTCCGCCGCATCCCAGGTTCCGGGTGAAGCGCCGGGTCCTCGGATTGACGCCGGGGCGCGTACACCGACGCCGAACCCGACCCGGGACGCGGTGCCGGGCGGGACACCGGGCGGGCCGCCTGGCGCGGCGCGGAGCGGCCCGCACGACCGGCGCGCCGGGCACGACGGCCACGCGCGCGTGGCGGCCCGTACACCGCGACCCGCAGCATCCCGAGTACGACGACCAGCGCCCCGCCGGCCACCCACCACACCGCCCGCGCGTCGACCCACCCGGCGTGCACCAGCACCCCGACGAGCACCGCGGCGAAGGCCGCCACCCCGAGCAGCACGGTCACCCCCTGCGCGGTGAGCCCCAGCCGCCGCAGCCGGTGGGCGAGATGGTCGGACGCGCCACGCAGCAACGGCCGTCGGGCCAGTCGCCGCGACAGCACGACCAGGGCGACGTCGGCCACGGCGACCGCGGTGAGCGCGAACAGCACCCCCGCGCCGGCGACCGGATCGTGCCCCGCGCGGGAGATCACGGCGGCCGAGGCGAGGAGGAAGCCCGCGAAGAGCGACCCGCACGCTCCGAGGGCGACACGCGCGGGAGGCCAGTTGTGCATCAGGAACCCGGTCAGCGCGGCGGCGAAGACACTCAGCAGCACCGCCAGCCCGTCCATGACCTCGACCGCGGCGCAGGCGGCCACTCCGAAGGCGGTGACGACCCCGACGGTTCCGGCCACTCCGTCGGCGTGGTCGAGCGACCGGAAGGCGAGGGCGACGAACGTGATCCAGCCGACGCCCGCCGCTCCGGCCACCGCCCCGGTGTCGCCGTACGGCACCACGAAGGCGGCCGCGACCGCCGTACCGACCACCAGGAACCGCGCGTTGAGCCGCCACACGTCCGCGACGAGCCCGAGCGCGGCGACGGCGCCCCCCGCGACGAGCAGCACCTCGATGCCGTCGCCGAGCGGGGCAATGCCCGTCCAGTCCCCGGCGACCGCGACGAGGCAGGTGGCGAGCACCACGGCGGCACCCCCGAACAGAGGCACCCGCCGCTGCCGCTGCCGCCGGTCGAGCAACCCCAGGCGCAGGGCGGGCACGCGCAGCAGCGCGGCGAGGACGGCGGCGAGGAACAGGGCGGTGATGGCGGCGACGATCCCGTAGAGCACGGATATAAATTAGTCACATATGTACCAATTTGGTACGAATAACACGGCCGATTCTCGACCGGATCCCAACCGGAACCCGACCTTCCCTCCACTCCAGCCCGACCCGAACCCGACCCGAACCCGACCGGAACCCGACCGGATCCTGAGGCAACCCTCAGCGACTGAGATCACTCCGCATCCCGCTACAGTGCGACGGAGAATACGGGGTAGTCTCAAACGGACTGCATAAGTTACCGCTTAGTAATTTCCCTCGCAGGCCCGAGGAGCCCCCAAATGCAACTCGCCGCGATCATCGTGTCGCTGCTTCTGACCGTGGTCGGCGTCGCCCTGATCGCACGTGCCATCGGCCAGTTCGTCCGGTACTTCAAGCTGGGCCAGCCGCTCCCCGCCGGAACTCGGACAGACAATCCCTACGCGCGCAGCGTGACGCTGGCACGGGAGTTTCTCGGCCACACGCGGATGAACCGCTGGGGCATCGTGGGCTTCGCCCACTGGTTCGTGGCGATCGGCTTCCTGACGCTGCCGCCGACCCTCGCCCAGGCCTTCGGCCAGCTCTTCCAGGCCGACTGGGTGCTGCCGGTCATCGGCGACTTCCTGCCGTTCGAGCTCTACATCGAGTTCATCGGCGTGATGACGATCCTGGGCATCGTCGTCCTCATGGCGATCCGCCTGCTGAACCTGCCCTCACGCGCAGGCCGCAAGTCGCGCTTCGCCGGCTCCAAGTCCGGTCAGGCCTACTTCGTCGAGTACGTCATCCTCACCATCGGCCTCGCCATCTACGTGCTGCGCGGCCTGGAGGGTGCGCTGCACCACGTGGAGCACTACGAGGCCGGCTACTTCGCCTCGTACCCGCTCGTCCTGGCCTTCAAGGGGCTGGGCGTCACCACGCTCCAGAACCTGGTCTACCTCGTCGCGATGATCAAGATCGGGACGTCGTTCATCTGGATGATCGTGGTCTCGCTCAACACCAACATGGGTGTGGCCTGGCACCGCTTCCTGGCGTTCCCGAACATCTGGTTCAAGCGCAACGCCGACGGCGCCACCGCCCTGGGCGGGTTGCAGCCGATGACGTCGGGCGGGAAGCCGATCGACTTCACCGACCCCGGCGACGACGACGTCTTCGGCGTCTCCCAGGTCGAGCAGTTCTCCTGGAAGGGCCTGCTGGACTTCTCCACCTGCACCGAGTGCGGCCGCTGCCAGTCCCAGTGCCCCGCCTGGAACACCGGCAAGCCGCTCTCCCCCAAGCTCCTGATCATGTCGCTGCGCGACCACGCCCACGCCAAGGCGCCCTACCTCCTCGCGGGTGGCGGCAAGTCGATGGAGGGCGAGGAGAAGGCGTCGGCCGAGCAGCTCGCGGGCGTGCCCGCCGCCGCGCTCGCCGAGGCCGAGCGCCCGCTGATCGGCACCGCCGAAGAAGGCGGCGTCATCGACCCCGACGTGCTGTGGTCGTGCACCACCTGCGGCGCCTGCGTCGAGCAGTGCCCCGTCGACATCGAGCACGTCGACCACATCGTCGACATGCGCCGCTACCAGGTGATGATCGAGTCCGCGTTCCCGTCCGAGGCGGGCACGATGCTCAAGAACCTGGAGAAGAAGGGCAACCCCTGGGGGCTGGCGAAGAAGCAGCGCCTGGAGTGGCTCAAGGAGGTCGACTTCGAGGTGCCGGTCGTCGGCCGGGACATCGAGGACCTCACCGAGGTCGAGTACCTGTACTGGGTCGGCTGCGCCGGCGCCCTCGAAGACCGCGCGAAGAAGACCACGAAGGCGTTCGCCGAGCTCCTCCACATCGCGGGCGTGAAGTTCGCGATCATGGGCGGCGACGAGAAGTGCACCGGTGACTCCGCGCGCCGCCTCGGCAACGAGCCCCTGTTCCAGGAGCTCGGCATGGAGAACGTCATGGCGCTGAACAGCGCCTTCGGCGAGGAGCTGGACGACGACGGCAACACCACCCCGGACTCACGCAAGCCGAAGTCGGCGAAGAAGATCGTCGCGACCTGTCCGCACTGCCTGAACACCCTCGGCAACGAGTACCCGCAGCTCGGCGGCGACTACGAGGTCATCCACCACACCCAGCTGCTCCAGCACCTCATCGACGAGGGCAGGCTGATCCCGGTGACCCCGGTCGAGGGCCTCATCACGTACCACGACCCCTGCTACCTCGGCCGCCACAACAAGATCTACACGCCTCCGCGCGAGATCATCGCCAACGTCCCGGGTCTGCGGAACGAGGAGATGCACCGGCACAAGGAGCGCGGCTTCTGCTGTGGCGCCGGCGGCGCACGGATGTGGATGGAGGAGCGGATCGGCAAGCGCATCAACAACGAGCGCGTCGACGAAGCCCTCTCCCTCAACCCCGACATCATCTCCACCGCCTGCCCCTTCTGCCTCGTCATGCTGACCGACTCGGTCAACGGCAAGAAGAACGACGGCACAGCCAAGGAGTCCATCCAGGTCGTGGACGTCTCCCAGCTGCTCCTGGAGTCGGTCAAGACCCCGGTCGACGACGAGCCCCCGGCAGGCGGCACGCAGACCGAGAGTGAGCCGGAACCACAACCGGTGAAGTAACCCGACCGGCAGCAGCCCGCTCGGCAGCAACCCCACCGGCAGCAGCCCGACCGGCTGTACCGCCGCAGCCGCACCGCCGCCCCCGTGTCCCACCGTGGACACGGGGGCGTCGCCGTTTCACACCTGCACTCCCCGGCCGTCCCCGCGCCCCCTACGACACTTCCCTGATGAACCACCGTTTCCAGCCCCGTTACTCCCCTTAGGGGATGTCACAGGTCGGCAGCAAAGCCGTACCCGGACGGCAGGGTCAGGCACGTCACTCTCCGGGACCAGGTACGTTCGATGACGTGGCTGGATTCAGGATCGGACGCGGCGGCCGGGACAACCGTGCCCCGCAAGCGCGACCGCAACAACCTCCGTACGGGCAGCAGGCGCCCCAGGGACCGTCGCGGTCCTCGGGACCGTCGGGACCCTCGGGGCCGTCGTACGGCTACCCGTCGGGCCAGCAGCCGTACCCGCAGCAGCGTCCGCAGTACGGCGGCACGGGCGCGGGCGGCGGCCAGTGGCCGCAGGCGAACGGCGCAGGGTACGGCGGCCAGAACGGCGACGAGCCGGAGTACTTCGGCGGCGACGCCCCGTACGGTGCTCCGGGCGGCCCCGGCGGTCCCGGCGGCCCGGGGGGTGTCCCGCACGACCCGTACGCCGCGAACAATCCGGGGCACACCCAGGCCTTCTCGATCGACGACCACCACCAGTACGACCAGTACAACCAGGGTGGTACGTACCACGCGGGCTCGGCCCCGGCTGGTCCGGTCGGTCCGCGACTGCACTGGAAGGAGCTGCTGAAGGGCATCGTCCTCGCCCCCAAGCAGACCTTCCTCCAGATGCGGGACTACACGATGTGGGGCCCCGCCCTCGTCGTCACGTTCCTCTACGGCCTGCTCGCGGTCTTCGGCTTCGACGACACGCGTGCGGACGCGATCAACGCGACGCTGTCCAACGCGATCCCGATCGTCCTGACGACGGCCGTCGCGATGGTGCTGAGCTCCTTCATCCTGGGCGTGGTCACCCACTCCCTGGCCCGCCAGCTGGGCGGCGACGGCGCGTGGCAGCCCACGGTCGGCCTCTCCATGCTGATCATGTCCCTCACGGACGCCCCGCGTCTGGTCGTCGCGATGTTCTTCGGCGGCGACGCGTCGTTCGTACAGCTGCTGGGCTGGGCGACGTGGGTGGCGGCCGGCGCCCTGCTGACCCTGATGGTCAGCCGTTCGCACGACCTGCCGTGGCCGAAGGCGCTGGGCGCGTCGTCGATCCAGCTGATCGCACTGCTGTCGATCGTGAAGCTGGGCACGTTCTAGCACCTGGGGAACAGACACCGGTAGGGCCCTCGGCGGATCGCCGGGGGCCCTTGGCATGTCGTCACGGAAAGCAAGAGCTCACGCCTGCCAGTCCGGTATGAACCATACGAAACACCGCATGTCGCACCATGACAACTACAGAGCGTAATATATTGTGACTGTTCCCTACACCCTCCAACAAGGAGTGCGCGTGAAAGCTCGCTTTGGCGTGAGGCGGGGAACGGCGCTCGTGGCCGCCCTGCTGGTCGCCGTCGTCGCCCTGATCCTTCCGGGATCGGCAGCCGCCCAGACGGACGACAACCGGGCCCACTCGGACCACTGGGGCGTGATCGCCCGCAACACGATCGGCTCTCCGGTCGCCGAACTCCGCAACGGCCCCTTCGGCCCGTTCGGCACGACGGGCACCGCCGCCAGGCCGCCGTACGGGCGGGGCAGCCTCGGCATCGAGGTGGCGAACAACTCCACCACGCTGGCCCCTCCCAGCGAGAAGGTCGACTTCGGCAACGAGGTGGACTTCTTCGGGAAGCAGGTGCTGGGGCTGCGCCGAGTCGGTTTCCACGTGTTCCAGACGGGCGAGAACGTCAGCTACGGCGGCGTGACGAACCTGCCGAACATCAGGATCGAGATCGACCCGAACGTGACGGGCACCGACGACTACTCCACGCTGGTGTGGGTGCCGGCCGCGTCCCCGGTCACGAACGGCTGGAGCCCCTTCCTCGACGCCACGAGGACGGGCTACTGGTACCTCACGGGCGGCGAGACCACCTGCACCCAGGCCGCCCAGTGCACCTTCGCCCAGCTGAAAGCCTCGTTCACCTCCGTCAACGCCAGGCCGACGGTCTACACGGTCGCCGTGGGCAAGGGCCGCGACTTCATGTGGATCGGCGCGGTCGACGGCCTCCGCCTCAACGACTACGTCTACGACTTCGAACGGGACGGCGTCAAAGTACTTCGAGCGAAGTAACGCAACCAACGCGAAGTAGCTCGGGGAAGCTCGGGGAAGCTCGGGGAAGCTCGGGGAAACGTACAGAAACATGAGCCGGATCGGGCCGGCCGACGACAGAAACGGCCGGCCCGCCTCGCCTCATGCCACAGGGGCCCACTGAGGCCAGAGGGCTGGAGGGCTAAGGGCTTGGACGGCTAAAGGGCTTCCCTGGAAGGCGTGACGGCCTCCCCCGCCTTACGCACGACCGGCAGAACGCTCCACGGGAAGTTGATCCAGTCGTCGGTCCGCTTCCACACGTACTCGCACTTCACGAGCGACTGCGACTTCTCGTAGACGACGGCGCTGCGCACCTCGGCGACGGCGTCCAGGCAGAAGTCGCGGACGAGCTTGAGCGTCTTGCCCGTGTCGGCGACGTCGTCGGTGATCAGGACCTTCTTGTCCGAGAAATCAATGACGTTGGGGACGGGCGCGAGCATGACGGGCATCTCGAGCGTGGTCCCCACCCCGGTGTAGAACTCGACGTTCACCAGGTGGATGTTCTTGCAGTCGAGGGCGTAGGCGAGCCCGCCGGCGACGAACACACCGCCGCGGGCGATGCTCAGCACGACGTCGGGTACATAGCCGTCGTCGGCGATGGTCTGCGCGAGCTCACGGACGGCGGTGCCGAACTGCTCGTAGGTCAGGTTCTCCCGCGCCACGTCCGCGCCGCTCACGCCATCGCCGCTCACGCCGTCGCCGCTCACACCTGGGACCGGTGGAAGTTGAGGAACGACCGGGAGGCCGTCGGCCCGCGCTGGCCCTGGTACCTGGACCCGTACCGCTCGCTGCCGTACGGGGACTCGGCCGGCGAGCTGAGCCGGAACATGCACAGCTGGCCGATCTTCATACCGGGCCAGAGCTTGATCGGCAGGGTGGCGAGGTTGGACAGTTCGAGCGTCACATGTCCGGAGAAGCCGGGGTCGATGAACCCGGCGGTGGAGTGGGTGACCAGCCCCAGCCGTCCGAGGGAGCTCTTGCCCTCCAGCCGCGAGGCGAGATCGTCGGGAAGCGAGATGACCTCGTAGGTACTCGCGAGCACGAACTCCCCCGGGTGGAGGATGAACGGCTCGTCGCCCTCGGGCTCCACGAGCCGCGTCAGGTCGGCCTGCTCGACGGAGGGGTCGATATGCGGGTACCGGTGGTTCTCGAACACCCGGAACATCCGGTCGAGCCGCACGTCGATGCTCGACGGCTGCACCATGGATTCGTCGTAGGGATCGATCCGCACTCGCCCGGCGTCGATCTCGGCCCGGATGTCCTTGTCTGAGAGAAGCACGTCCCGAGGATACGCAAAGCGCGCGGAGCGACCACCATCGGACGACTCCGCGCGCCAGGCCGACGGCGCCTCCAGCGCCTCCGGCTCCCTCTTGCCGCTACCGCTTCTCGAGAGTCACCGGTACGGCACTCCGCAACCGGGTACACCGAGGACACCGGACGAGTCGCCCGGGACCGAGCCGCTCGGCCTGCTGCATCGGGAACGAAGCGGTACTGAACACGTGCCCATCGGCACAACGGACGACGGTGCGCTCCATCAAGTCCTGAAGTCCCTTCCCCAAGAGCCCTGTCCGGCTGCTGACCGCCGGACCACCAAAGCCACATTACGGGACGAACGGGACGACCCTCCAGGCGGCACTCCGACCCCGCCCGACCCCACTTCCACCGCCCCACCGTACGCCCCAACTCCGGCCGCTCGCAGCCGGATCCCTCCCCAGAAACGCACACAGGACCCACGGCTTCATCGCCCGGGGCCCGGCATGGGGTAGAGTTACGGAGCGTTCCGACCCCGGTCCAGACCGGCGTCTTACGCGGGTGTAGTTTAATGGTAGAACATCAGCTTCCCAAGCTGAGAGCGCGAGTTCGATTCTCGTCACCCGCTCCACGAAGAAGGCCCAGGTCATCGACCCGGGCCTTTTTGCTGTGCGCTCTGATCACTCGCCGCGTGCCAGATTCGTGCCAGAACGTTGATCGTCCGGAGCGCCCGTCCTCGGTTCTGGCACGGCCGCAGCTTCCTGCACTTCCTGGCGTGCCTTACGGACCGTGGCGTCGAGGCCGGCTGCAACTTCCTGCCGTCGGTCGTCGTCGGAGTGCTGATCGATCAGCGCTACTGGTTCAAGCCCCCCTCGTCGCTTCGCTCCTCCGGGCGGGCGCACAGGGCATGAGGTCAGGACACGTCGTGGTTGGGGCGGTCGGCTCCACGGCATTTAGCCAGCCACCTTGTCGCGAGCCTCGAAGTCGACGGGGCTCCTTCGGTTCTCCTGTACTCCGAGTCGTGCTCCTCACGCTCCTTGGATGCTTCCGCGCGCCTGCCTCAACACTGGCACCACGGGAAGAACCTGGGAGTACACAACCAGGAGGATGAAGTGATCTACTCCCTCGCTACCACTGCCTGCAAATGCTTTGTCGGGGGTGTTGCCACGCGGGCTGGCTCTATCAGCTTCGACGCGGCCCAAAAGTTCGCCAAAGGGTGGCTCAAGAACCACCCTGAGGTGATCCGGAACCTCATCACCGCCGCCGCTGCTCTGGGCACTGCGCTCGTGACGTCAGTGACAGCTATCGCGGCATTCATCGCAGCCCACGCCCTGCTCATCGCTGGAGCAGTGGTCGTGATCGTGGCTGGCGTCGTCATCTTCAAGGTGATGACGGCAGAGGCCTGACACCAACCGACCGAACCGGCAGCCGCTGCCCCTCGCGGGCCGCGTAAGCGCGGGTAACAACACCGGCAGGGTGGCTGAGACCGGTGGTGGTACGGCGAGGCACACGCGCGCCCAATCGGCCGACGCACCCACCGTCGTGGCTGGCTGTCGTTGGTTGAGGCGCAGACAGGCCCCACATCGGATCCGGAGTGACGACCCGCGCCCACTGCTTAAGAGCATGAGAGGCGAACTAGTCAAGCCCACCCATAGCGGCTGACACCACCGCCTGACACCAACAGGCCGATCCGCCTCCTTGTGTCAGCTGTTATCGGGGAGGACCTGGTGGGACGCGGGTTCGGAGACGGGCGTAGTGTTTTTCCGCCCTGCCGGGAGCACAACTCGGCGCTTCGAGCGGGGTGTGCCGCCCGGTCCGCCTTGCGCGGGCACGGCTCCGGGGCTTGCCGCTCGTCCGGGCACCGGGCGTCCGCTGTCCGTCCGCCGCACCGCGCCTCGGCGGAGGTGAGGCAGGAAGGTGTAGAAGCGGTCGGGAAGGAACACGGCGTCCGCGACGATCATCGCGCCGGAGAAGAGAGGCAGCCCCATCAGCACGGCGATGCCGATGTGCATGCCCAGCAGCATGGCGAGGACGGGATATTTGAGCCTGCCGAAGAGCACGAACGGGAAGGCCACCTGCAAGAGCACAGTCAGATAGCCGGCGACGGCGACCACGAGCGTGTGCTCGTCCACGAAGTGGGAGAGGACGGGCCAGGGCCGGAAGAGTTCGAGGTTCAGGACGTAGTGCAGCGCGGTTCCGCCGCCCCACAAAGCGCCCTGGACCTTGTACAGGCCGGCTGAACCGTAGAGAAAACAGACCTGTGCCGCGATCAAGAACATGCCGCAGTTGTGCACCACCGTGATCAACGTGGTTCGGGCATCGCGGAGTTGCCATGCGAGGAAGCTCCTCGTCGAGGTCGGCGCGTTGCTCGCACGAACCGTCTTCAACCGGTCTCTGCGTGCGTCCAGGGACCAGCGCCGACCGCATGCCGTGAGGACGAGGTAGAGGGACATCAGCAAGATCAGGTTGTCGCCCCCGTCCGTCATGAAGATCGCCCGGCTGTGGAACGAGGTCACCATGACGGCGAAGAGTACCGACAGGACACGGGTACGCCAGCCCAGCAGGAACAGTGCGGCAGTAACCAGCGCCAGCACATAGCAGAGCTCGAAGTAGACACGGCTGTCGGACAGGACCAGAACGCTGAACCAGCCCGTCTGCTCGAAGAGTTGGTCTGCCAGGGCGCGCGTCCACGGAGATCCGGGACCCCAGATCTCGTCACGGTGCGGAAACTCGCGCAGCAGAAAGATCAGATAGAGCAGTCCGTAGCCCATGCGCAGCACAGACGCCGCGTACAGGGACAGCGGGCGGCCGGTCAGGAGATCCCACGCGGCGGTGATCCGGTCGGCGAGCCGCCGGCCGACGCCGGCGCACGCGGTCCTCTGCGCCTCATTTTCCATGGCGGGTCACCTTCCACCAGGGCAGGAGCCGGTTCTCGACCGGCGTCGGCGGGCGATTGCCTGCGGCGGGGCCGGGCACGGGGATGGGCAGCGTGACGACGCGGAGCTGAATGAAGTCGAAGGTGCCGCCCTTGCGTGTGGCAGCACGCTCCGCGGCGATGTTCCTCAGGTACTTCTGCATCATCAGGGCACGGTCAGTGTGCGCCTTGTCGTCTCCTCCGTGCGAGTCGACGTAGCCGGCCCAGGCGCGGCGCAACATGTTCTGTGCGGTGTGGCTCGGGAACGGATGATGCTCGACTGCTGAACGGTCGACGGCGGTCAGGTCGAACCAGGGGCTCACCTGAACCGATCCGTCGGAGCGGGTGTGCGCGGTTCTCGCCAGAATCTGCCGGTTGACGGATTCGGGGTCCGGGGCGAAGAGCCGCCAATTCTGTTCGAAGAAGGGGTACACCCAGGAACTGATCAGCGGGCTGTATCGCTTGGAGACCGTGTTGGCCGGTGCCACGTGGAGGAACACGAGAATCACGTGGACGAAACTCGCCGCCAGACAAATAGCGACGGCGGTGTACAGCCCTGCTTTCAGTGCACGAGTACCTCTCGGCAGCCCGGCGGGCGCGAGCACGGCGTCAGGACATTCCCGTGTGGCCGGACCGGAGTCGGACTGCTGGATTTCCCTCACGTCCGCTGAGTCGATTCCGCTCGACACCGGCTACCTGTCTTTCTCTGTCAACTGCTGGAGCCTGGCCTTCTTGCTGACTGTCGCCGACGGCGCGCGGCGGACTCGATGAGAATCCAGCCGCGCGCCGCCATCCGGTGGACGGACTGAGCGCAGTGCGCTGCCTAGCCCTCGTGGGCCTTGGAGTGGTCGTCGCCCTCGTAGCCCTGGGGCGCCCCGTCGTAGCCGTAGTTTTCGTCGGGCTGCTTGCCGTGGTCGTCCTGGCCGTGGTCTTCCCGGCCGTGGTCGGGCTTGCCGCCGTGGCCTTCCCGGCCGTGGTCGGGCTTGCCGTGTTCGTCCTGGCCGTGTTCGTCCTGGCCGTGGTCGGGCTTGCCGGGATGCATGTAGTCCTCGAGGTCCAGCTTGCCGCCGTGGTGCGGCTTACCGGGCTTGCCCTCGTGGTTCGGTCCGCCCGGCGCATGGTCGTGCCCACCGGCACCGTGACCACCAGTGGTGTTCCCGGCGGTGTTGCCAGCCGTGTTGCCGTTGTTCCCGGCGGTGTTGCCCGCGGTGTTCCCGGACGAGTTTCCGGCGGTGTTCCCGGACGTGTTGCCGGCGACGTTGCCCGAGGTGCCGCCGGTCCCGACGATCGGTCCGCCCAGGAGGCCGCCACTGACGAGACCGCCGCTGACGAGGCCGCCGCCGAGCAGCCCCCCGCTGGTGGTCGTTCCTGCGGTGGTTCCGGTCGTGGTGCCGGTGGTCGTCCCCGCCGTGGTGCCGGTGGTCGTTCCCGCAGTGGTTCCGGTGGTCGTCCCCGTCGTCGTTCCACCAGTGGTGGAGGTCGCGCACCCGCCGAGGAAGATCCGGTTGTTGTCGAGCGTCACGGAGCCGTTACGGGCCAGCGCCCGCCCCTCGATGTTCGTCCCCGTCGTGACGCTGATCGAGGTCAGAGCCATGATGGTGCCCACGAAGGTGGAAGTGGTGCCGAGGGTGGCGGAACTCCCGACCTGCCAGAACACGTTGCACGCCGAAGCCCCGTTCGTGAGGAGCACGCGGCTGGAGGACGCCGTCGTCAGAGCTTCGGGAATCTGGAACACCCAGACGGAGTTCGGGTTCCCCGCGGCGTCCAGGATCAGGTCACCGGTGAGTCCGACCCCGGAGACAGCGGTGTGGACGCCCGGAAGCAGCGTCTGTCCGTTGCCGATCGCCGACGCAAGTGCGAAGTCCGTGGCCTGGCCGGCCGCGTTGTCGTACGCCGTCACCAGGTCGGACTTGGCCTGAAGCGCGACAGCGTCCGCGGCGTGCACGGCACCGAGTACCTGGCCGGGCGGGAATCCCGTAATGGACGGATTCGGGTGGGTGCCAAGGTCGTGGCTGATCAGCGAGGGGCCGGTGTTGGTGACTCCCTGACCTGCCAGAACGGAGAAACTCGCGGCCGTGGCCAGCGGCACCGGCGTGGCGATGGCCAATGCCTGAGTCGGCGTCAAGGCGACCAGCACGGCGGCAATGGTCGCGGCGAGGGCGGAAGCCAGCACGCCGGACAAACTGCGGCGGTTATCCGCCTGAGGGATCTTCAGCTTCATCAAAAGGCCATTTTCTGTGGGGGCCGTGGCATGCCGGGCCCTACCGATCGCCCGGGAAGCCTTGTCGCTGTCGCCGCATATTACGCAGCAATATCCCTGCGCCGAAATAAACAGGGCAGGAGGAATTCGCCGCTCATTCAAACAGCGCACAGCGCTGTGTAAATAATGAGATTCGAAATTCCTACTATCGTCAGGTTCTCAAGTGGGCCGCGCCCCGGGAGACCGAAATCCCCACGCCACGGGGTCCGACGGCTGGAGAAGCAGCTGGTCCGACGGCCGACCGAACCAGACGAGGTCTGAGAGACGAGACTCCGCGAAGTAGTGCCAGATGCTCGAAATGTTCACCAGGCATAGCATGAGACTGGGTCGGCACACTCTCACGTGCGACCGGCCCGGAAGGGCGACCCCGGTGTGTATACGCCGGGGTCGTTGGAACACGGCGGACGCGGCCACCAAGAACAGGGCTGGTCCGTCCGGAGCGCCGCGACTCACGACGCCAGGGCCCCGTCGGGACGCGGGAACGGCGCCCCGAACCTGGCCCGCTCGTCGGTCGGTGGGCCCGTGCCCCAATGACCCGAGCCTCCTGGTGACCCGACCTTGAAGCAGGCAGCGATGACGGACGGTGGACGCAAGCCGGACCGGATCGGGGTGGACCGGTCGGAGGGGTTTGGGGAGCGACTGCTGGGGGTGCTCCTCGACCGGGCCCACGAGATGCCGCCGGAGTTGATCGCCCCCCTCGTCGCGGAAGAGGTGGCCAGGGTCGGAGGGCGGGAGGTCTCCATCCTCCTGCAGGACTACGAACAGGTGCTGCTGGTTCCGCTGCCAGGCCGGAGACTGAGGGTCGGAGGCCCCGAGCCGGTCGAGGACTCCCCCGCCGGCGAGGCGTTCCTGAGCCGCAGAACGGTGGAGGTTCCGGAGGGCGACAGCGTGCGGATGTACCTGCCGCTGCTGGACGGCAGCGACCAGATCGGGGCGATGGCCGTCACTCTGGACAGCGTCGACGACGATGACCGGCGGTTGCTGCGCAGACTTGCCGGTCTGGTCGCGGACATGATCGTCACCAAGGACGCCTACACCGACCAGTTCTTCCAGGCTCGCCGCAGTTCCCCGATGAGTGTGGCCGCGGAGATCCAGTGGTCGTTGCTGCCCCCGCTGACGATGACCGTTCCGCAGGTCGAGGTGGCCGGGATCCTGGAACCCGCCTACGACGTGGCCGGCGACAGCTTCGACTACGCCCTCAACGGCGACATCCTGCATATGGCCATGCTCGACGCGATGGGGCACGGGCTGGACGCGGCGACCATGGCGACAGTGGCCGTCGGCGCCTATCGCCACACGCGACGGGCCCATACGGACCTGTCCCAGGTGTACGCGTTCATGGACAGGGCCATCAACGAGCAGTTCGGTCATGACCACTTCGTCACCGCTCAGATAATGATCCTGGACATCACCTCAGGCCGGCTTCAGTGGGTCAACGCCGGCCACCCGGCTCCGTTCCTGATCCGCGACCGCGCTGTGGTGGACCGCCTGGAGAGCCCGACCACGTTGCCGGTCGGCTTCGGCGGCGAGGAGCCGGTGATCAGCGAGCGGACGCTGCTACCCGGGGACCGGCTGCTGTGTTTCACCGACGGCCTGATCGAGGAACACCAGGCCGGCGGGGCACAGTTCGGGGAGGAGCAACTCATCGAGTGGACCAACCGCATCCTCCGCGAGCGCCCTCAGATTCGGGCGGTGGTACGAGCGCTCTCCCACACCCTGAAGCAGGCACGCGGCGGCACCACGACCGACGACGCGACCATCTTCCTCGTCGAGTGGCGAGGCGGCGACGCCGATCACCTCGCCACCCTCGATTGAGCCCACCGCCGATGCACCGGTTCGGCTCCCGCGGCCGCCGCTCAGGAATGTATTGCCGCGTCGGTGTACGTCTCGGCGGTGTCCTTGATGAAATCCCGGCTGCTGTCCGGGGTGAGGGCCCGGGCCTGAAGATGGTCGTACATGACGCCGTAGTGCCGCACGTCGGACGGCTTCTCCAGGTAGAGGTCGCTGGTGAACCGTTCCAGGTACACCAACCCCGCCTCGGGACCGTCGGCGAACCGCAGGATGGAGAACTGTCCTGACAGGCCCGGGTGAGCGCCCGCCGTGTACGGAAGGACCTGCACCGTGATGTGCGGTTCGGCGCTGAGCGCGTGCAGGTGCTCCAGTTGTTCACGCATGACATCCGGGCTGCCGACGACGCGGCGCAGAGCCGATTCGTCGAGGACGGTCCACAGGCGCAACGGGCAGGCCGGGTCGTAGATCCGGTGCTGACGGCGCAGCCGCACCTTGAGGCGCGCGGCTGCCCGTTCGGCAGTGAGCCGAGGGATCGTTTCTCCGATAACGGCCTGGGCGTAGGCGGGGCTCTGCAGCAGATCGGGCACCACCAGGGGCGCGTAAGTGTGCAAGGACGCAGCGTCTGTCTCCAGGCCGATGTAGACGCTGTCGGAGAGATCACCGTAGGCGTGCCACCAGCCCTGCTGGCCGGATTCCCTGGCCATCTCCGTCAGAGAATCGATGACCTGCTGGTCCGTCACTCCGTAGATCGCGCAGAGGTCGCGCACGTCACGGGGGCTGATGGCGCGGTTACCGTTCTCCAAATGGCTGATCTTGGGCTGAGAGACCATGAGCAGCTCAGCCACTTCGGTGCTCTTCAGCCCACTGGCGATGCGGAGCCGGCGAAACTCGGCCCCGAGACGGCGTCTCCTGACAGTGGGGTTGGTCTTCGCCGCCACGCGCGGTGTACCTCCGGGTCCAAATGGCTGTGTCAGCACGCAGGTTGCCATGGCACGGGGGTTGTCGATCACACGCAATGCCGCCGTGAGGACCGGCAGCCGAAACGGACTCTTACCTTGGCAATTGCCGTGGAGCGGGGATGACGGTGATGGCGGTCGCGCCGCATCACACGGCGTCAGGGAGGGCGTGCCGAGACTTCGGGACGAAGAGGTCATCATGCATGTCTCGCCGTACCGTTCTCGCCGTCGCGGCCGGCCCGGGGTACACGATGCTTGGGGTATGGCCCCTGGACCAAGCGCTGCTCCATCGATGACCACTCACCTAAGTGCGGTGATCGACGGACCACCAGAGTTTTCACGTGGGAGGAAGGCGCGCGCATCGAGGTCCGCAACCTGGGCGGCGAGATCGTCATTGAGGCCAACGCCGCCGGGTTGAAGACCCTGGCCGGCCACCTCCCACCCTCGCGCAGGACGGCACACCGGACGGTGCTCATCTCCACTTGGAGGAGAACAACGGGCTCGAAGAAGGCTCCGTAGGGCTGGCCTTGGAGCCGTGCGATGACGAATGACTCGTGCCAAGCGCGTGCCAGATCGTGCGGGGAACCACGGGGAACAGCGGGGAACCAAACGACCGTCTACCGGGGCGGGACGCGCACCAGCCGGCCCCGTTCGAAGTGCCAGGGACCGCCACCACGGGGGGGAGGCGTGCGTCCGCCGCTGTGAGAGGGGGTGCGCGGCCGGCGCTGGCAGGTCACCTCGTGGCCATCGACGAAGCCCGGCCGTCGGTTAGGTCCCGGACGAAATCTCCGAGCCGCCCCCAGACAGGCCGGGGATGCAGCCATCCCTGTGGAGCTGGAACCCCCGGAAGCCGACCGCGCGCTTGAGACCATAGACGCAGGCACTGACAACGGGCCTGTCTGAGCACGAAGGACCAGACGCGCCGAGAGCGCAGGCGGTACGTACAGGTCGGGCGCGGGCGCGGGCGCTGGCGCGGGCGTGATCGGTGATCGGTGATCGGTGATCCACATGGGGGTCGGCCGGCCGCGTGAAGGCGGGCGCACTGCTGTGTGACGTCAGAGAGGTGCCCACCAACTGGCCTTCACGGCAGATGTGTTGCTGTGTCACGGCTGTGCCACGGCGGTGTCCGGAAGGGAAGACGGGCGTGACCTGAAGGCTCTGGGAGACCTCATAGTGATCACAGAGCGGGAAGCGGTGAAAAGCCGCCGGCTGCCTGCTGCCTCCGCCCCCGGAAGGAACCTCCCGTGAAGAACCGCCACCTGCGCAAGGCCGTCCTCACCACCGCCGCGATCACCGCCGGACTGCTGATGACGGCATGCCAGAACGGCACCGCCGACAGCTCGTCCGGCAAGAGCGCGGCGGACACGGCGAGCCCGGTGGCGGCCGCGGGGAAGGCGTCGGGCGCCAAGAGCACCAAGGGCGTCAGCGGCTCGTTCAAGAAGGGCAAGGTCACCTACCTCGCCCCGGGCAAGTACATCGTGTCCGTGTCGGGCAAGGACGACCAGCAGTTCTGGGTCGCCGACGACACCGAGGTCTACGGCGTCGGCACGATATGCGGCGATGCGGGCTCCAAGGTGGACGCGCCGTGCACGCTCGACCAGCTGGAGTCGGCCCTCAAGAAGGGTGCCGTGAACGCCGACGTGGAGATGAAGGACGGCGTCGCGACCCTGGTGACCGAGCGCCGCGCCGCACAGCAGGACTCCACGTCCGACTCGGCCTCCGACTCCGACTCCGACGGTGGTTCCGACTCTCGAGAGACCGTGGTCGAGGGCGTCGACGAGGGCAAGGGCGTCAACGGAACCTGGTTCGGCAACGTCTCCTACCTGGCGCCGGGGAAGTACACCGTCTCCGACATGAAGGGCACCGAGCAGCAGTTCCTCGTCGCCGATGACACCAAGATCATGGGCTATGACGACATCTGCGATGCCGTGAACACCGGGCCGGGCGGCGAGGGCGGCGTCGAGTGCACCGAGGCCCAACTGGAGACGGCTGCCAAGAAGGGCTTCTCCGCCGAGGTCAAGATCAGCAACGGCATCGCGACCACCATCACCGACGACCACTGATCACCTGATCACCTGATCACCGCTTCCCGAGCCGAGAGCACGAGTTCGGTTCTCGTCACCCGCTCCATGAAGAAGGCCCAGGTCATCGACCTGGGCCTTTCCGCTGTGCTCTGCGATCACTCGTCGCGTGCCGGATGTGCGCCGGAACGGTGATCGTCGGCTGGACCCGCCGCACGGGCTCTAGCCCGCTCCTTCCCCGAGGGGCGCAGAGAAGCGGACGGAGGGGGCGGCGCGTCCCTCGTCGGACGGGGACGCCGTGGCGCCGGCCGAGGGGGTGGTGGTCGAGGGGGCGCCGGCCGAGGGGGTGGTGGTCGAGGGGGTGGCTGTCGGCGCTGTGCCGGTCGTCACCGTGATGCTGTCGTTGAGGCGGATCCGGGCGTAGAACCACTGCGCGTCCTCGACGCCGAGGCCGATCACGCCGCCTCTCACGTCGTAGCCCCCGGAAGCCTTGATGGCCGAGGGGAAGGTGCCGACGTAGAGCGGGCCGTCCTCCCCGCGGCGCAGCTCGACCGCATACGCGACGTTCACCACGGTGGAGCCTTTGAAGGGCACGTCGGCGGCCAGTGCTATCCGTACCGGCTTCGCGACCACCGTCATCGAGGTCGTGCTCGTGGACGCGGGCTGGAGGTCGAAGGTCGAGCGGATCGGCATCACGCGACCGCCGAACGTGAGGTCGCGCCCCGACAGGTCGAGCGTGCCGGAGACGGGTGCCGGGGTGGCCGCCGACGGCGGGACGGCACCCGGAGGTGTCACGGCGGAGGCGCGGCGTCCGGCCGGGTGGTCCGGGTCGTCGCCGAGGTGCAGGGTCAGGGCGAAGCCCAGCAGCGCGAGGGCCGCGGTCCCCGCACCCAGGGTCGCGGCGGCACGGCGGCGGCGCCTGCGGCGCATCGCCCGGGCACGGGTCGCGGGGCCGCCGACGATCGGAGCGGTCGCTCGGGCGGCGGCCAACTCGCTCAGCGCGGCGGAAAGTTCATCGGACACGGCGGCTCTCCTTCCTGCCCTGCCCGTCGGCCCCGCCGACGCGCCCATCGGCCTCGTCTCCCGCAAGACGCTTCGCCAGCTCCGCCCGCCCCCTGTACAGCCTCGCCTTGACCGTCCCCACGGGCGCGCCGGTCTCGGAGGCTACCTGCTCCACACTCAGGTCGCACAAATGGTGCAGCACGATCGCCATCCGCTGAGCCGGGGGCAGTTCGCGCAGGGCGGCCACGAGCGCGGTGTGCTCAGGGCCCGGCCCCGGGGTGGAGTCGGGCGGCGGAGTGCGCCGTACGATTTCCAGCCAGCGTCTCGCGCGCCGCCAGCGGCTCACCGCCAGCCGCATGGCCACCGTGCGGATCCACGCCTCGGGAGCGTTGTCCGACAGGAACTGCTGTCGCCGGTCCCAGGCCCTCACGAACGCTTCCTGAACGACGTCCTGGGCCTCGCCGTGGTCTCCGGTGAAGGCGTAGAGCTGTCCGGTCAGTCGGGGGAACGCGGTCGCGTAGAAGGCGTCGAACTCGTCCTCGGTCATGCCCCCACCGGAATCTCTGCCCTTTCCTTGCAACCTGGCCACCTCCGCCGTGCGTACAGGTCGCGTAGGTCGCGTACTCGCGTAGGTCGCATCCAGCGAAGCGCAACCCCCACCGGGAAGACGGCGTACACGGATTCCAGGCTCCCTCTTCCCTGACGGCGTTGGCTCACTGCCTGCTCAACCTACTTGCACGACCGAACGGTTGCCCGACCAGGCCGGACGGCCCCATGCGTCCGACCACGACCGAGTTCCCGAGCCGAAGGACCGCCCACGTGCCACCCACCCCCGACGCACTCCCCGTGCTCCCCGTACTGCCCGCGCTCCCCGTGCCGCCCGTCGGCCACGACTTCGCCGCGTACGCCCGCAAGCACTGGCCCCGGCTGGTCGTGACCGCTCGGCTGCTCACCGACGACCCCGGTGCCGCGGAGGACCTGGCGCGCAGAACGCTGGTGCGGATGTGCGCGCGGTGGCGACGGGTTCCGCGCAACGACGTGGATTTCCATGTGCGGCGCTGTCTGGTGCGCGATCACCTGCGCCGGCTGCGCGGACGGCGGGCCGCGCGCCGACGGGCCGTCGTGGTGCTGCGGGTCTGGGAGGGACTGGCGGACGCGGAGATCGCCCAGTTGCTGAGCTGCTCGGTGGGGGCGGTGCGTGCGCATGCCAGAAAAGGTCTGAAGGAGGCCGGCGCCGACCCCCGGCAGCTGCGCGAGGCGTTCACCCGTGCCGCCCGGGACATCGCCCCGTCCGAGGTGCCGCTGGCCGACCTCCGGGCAGGGGGCCGCATCCGCCGACGCCGCCGCCTTGCCCTGGCCTCGGCCGTCTGCGCGGCGCTGCTCGCACCCGGCGCCCTTTTCGCCGCCGACCGGCTCGGGGGTGGCGGAACGCAGGACGGGGCGTCCGGAGCCCCGCCGGGGGACGGCCGTCGTCAGGCCACGAGCCCGATCCGGGTCGTGGGGCCGGGCGAGCGGGTGACCGCCGGGATGGGCGTACGGATGTGGCTGACGGCCGACGGGGGGCACTGGTCGGTGCCCCTCCCGGGGAACGACAGCGACCGCCCGCTCGACGAACCGGGCGTCTCCCTCCGGGTGGACAGCGTGAACGGCGGGTTCTTCCTGTCGGGCCTCTTCCACGGCCTGAGCGGCGACCCGGCCCGCGTCGAGGTGAACACCGGCGCCGGCGGCAGGACCACCGCGAAGGTCCTCGTCCTGGCGGGCAGTCCGGGGTGGGGCATCTGGTACGCGAGCACGCCACTGCCCAGCAAGAACGTACAGACGCTCCTCTCCCTGGGCGGGGACGATCGGATCGTCACGGTGTACGACGCCTCGGGCAGGGTCGCCGCACGGTCGGACCGCGAGTGGTGGCGGATATGAGCTTGTTCGAGAACAGGGAAGGGGACGGGAACCCGGACGGGACCGGAACGGAGGCCGGGAAGGGGTCCGGGAAGGAGGCCGGGGCGGGGTCCGGGAAGGAGGCCGGGGGCGGGGCGGACAGGCTGCTGCCGCGACCGGTGCGCACCGCGCGGCGGCCGCGGAAGGGGATGCTGTCGAAACGTCGGCACCGTGAGCGCGTGCCGCTGCGGATCCGGTTCCGGCGCAACCGGGGTCGGCGGCTCCGCCGGCTGTTGTACGCCTTCCTCACGCTGCTCGCTGCGCTGTGTGCGGCGGCCGTACTGGCGTACCACCTGACGGCCATTCCGAAGCCGCACCCCGAGACCGTCACCCAGAGCACCGTGTTCCTCGACTCGGGCGGCGCCTATCTGGGCCGGCGCGGACCGGTCGACCGGCAGGACATCCCGTTGTCCGCGGTCCCCCGGCATGTGCAGGACGCGGTGATCGCCGCGGAGAACCGCTCCTTCCGTACGGACAGCGGGATCTCGCCGCGGGCCATCGCGCGGGCCACGCTGGCGACGCTGACGGGCGGCGACCCGCAGGGCGGCTCCACCATCACCCAGCAGTACGTGAAGAACGCGCTGCTGAGCCCGGAACACTCGTTGGCCCGCAAGGCGCGTGAGGCGCTCATCGCGATCAAGCTGGACCGCACCCGCACCAAGGACGAGATCCTCGAGGGCTATCTCGACACCGTGTACTTCGGGCGGGGCGCCGCCGGGATCCAGTCCGCCGCGCGCAACTACTTCGGCGTGGACGCGCAGAGCCTGACGGTCGCGCAGGGCGCCGCGCTGGCGAGCATCCTCAACATCCCCTCGTACTACGAGAAGGCGGGCTCCGATCCGAAGGTGACCGCGAAGCTGGAGAACCGCTGGGAGTGGGTGCTCGACGCGATGGCCGCGAGCGGGAGCATCACGGCGAAGCAGCGGGCCGCGGCGCGATTCCCGGCTTTCCGGTTCTATCCGCCGGGCGAGACCGAGGGGCAGCGGCAGTATCTGATCGACGTCGCCGCGAAGGAGGCCGCCGACCGGCTCGGCATCACCGAGGACCGGCTCGCGAGCGGCGGCTACAGCGTGACGACCACCTTCGACCTGGCGTTGCAGGACAGCGCCACACAACTCGTCCAGGGGCATCCCGGGGGCAAGGGTGTGCGGGTGCACACCGCCGTCGTGGGCCTGGTGCCCGGCGACGGAGCGGTACGGCTGCTGTACGGGGGCTCGGACTATGCGCGGCAGTCGTTCAACGACGCGGTGAGCGGGGCGGTGGAGGCGGGGACGGCCCTGGATCCGTTCAGCGAGGTGAGGCATGCGGGCGAGCCGTTGAGCAAGTTGCTGAAGACGACGGCGCCGACCCCGCTGAACCTGGCGTCGGCGTACGCGACGGTGGCGGCGGACGGCAGGTACGCCAGCCCGTACACCGTCGCACGCATCACACGGGAGGGCCGCACCGTCTACCGGGCGCGTCCCGACGTGCGGCAGGTTCTGGACGAGAAGGTGGCGCTGGTGGCGGGCGTGCGATCGGGGGCCGGACCGGGGGCCGTCGCCGTCGACGAAGCCGTCGACGCGGGCTCGGCGGAGGCGAAGAATTTCGCCGTCGCCGGGGCGGGCGGCGGGATCACCCGGCGGACCGTGTGGACCACCGGGTACGACGACCGACTCGCCCTGACGGTCGCGCTGTTCGCCGACCGGGCAGGCAGCGGGAAGGGCACGACGGTCCCCGCGCAGCTGCCGAACGAGCCGTCGCCGCCAGAGTTCGCACAGAGTGTGGCGGCGAGGATCTGGGACGCCGCCACGAAGGACGGGTCGAAAGGTGCCGCGGAGGGTGCCGCGGCGAGCGACGCGCCGAACTGATGAGCCGAACCGATGCGCCGAACCGATGCGCCGAACGATGCCAAGGGTGGCGGGGGCGGCGCATGGGCGGTGAAGCCGCTGTCGGCGAGACCGGCAGGCCGGTCAGTCGGCCTCTGCCTTCCGGAGAACCTTCAGAGCCCACTCGAACGCGAGCACGGCGGTCCGCATCGACCGCTGGCGCCATTCGTCATCTGCCTTCAGAGGGTTGGCGAGATCCGATACACCCCGCAAGACGGCGACGGGCACCTGCTTGCGGGTGCATGCTGCCAATACACCGCCTGCCTCCATTTCGACGCCCAAGGCTTTTGGCCATGCGGCGCGCAAGTCAGTCCGCCATTGATCAGTGCTTACCACTTCGTCAACGGAGACAAGAGTTGCACCCCCGCCATTGCGTAGCGTGGGGCGGCGACCTTCGGGAAAGTCGAACTCGCTTACTGCTTGCCCCATCCAGGCGTTCCTGTCGAAGGAACCCGACTGAAATATTCGAGTCAGGCGATTATCCACATTGAATGCCTTGATACGGAATTCCGGATGATCGCCATCCGGACCGGTCCGCATTTTGCGACTGCCCAGGTCTGCAATTACTTGCGCATTGATCACGTCACCCCGGGATACTCCATCCTCCTCGAACCCGCCGCATATCCCGAGCACGACGACCAGGCCCGGCGTTTCCGTATCAGGTGCGTTCAAGTATTCGAGCATTTCGATCGCCGCCTCGACTCGGCCGGCGCTGTGGGCGGGCAGGACGTGTACTGGAAAGCCTTCGCAAGTCCCCGTCCAGGTAATCTGTGGATATTCTTGGGTGAGACCCCACCGCCTGCACAGTTCATCGAGCTCGAACTGTAGCGCCACAAAAATGAGGAGTGATCCGATCCCGGCGACTCCTCCCTGCTCGACGCCACGAAACCGCGCCAACTCCCGCCTCCCCTCGACTGTCAATTCCAGGGAGGGCTTCGTTTGTGAGCCATGTAGCACAATGAAACCGTGGCCGACCGCGGAGCGCACCACCTTCTTGAACTCGGCCGCCGTAAGATTGCAACGCTCGTTGACGACAGCCCAGGCCGCGGCGTTCCCGAGAGAACCGACCGACTGCAACAGACGACCCTCATTCTCCTCCATTTTTCCCTCCGCGCGGCCGCAGGGCAGTCAATGGTTTGCGAGGTACTGTCGGCAGGCATGCTTCCTCCCACCACCATGGGCCCGTCGAGAAATATGCGGGAAGCCTGGAACAGGCAGCTTCCATCTCGGCTTCGGTGGGTCCTGGAATGTCCACCATCTGACCCAGCTGCACTGCCTGCGCATTTTGCGCGTCATCGATGCTGATGAGGTGTGAGGAATAGGCCGCCTTCAATTGAGAGTTGTCCGACGAGATTTCATAGGCGAGACGCCAAAGCATCCCAGAGATGTCGTCGTAACCATGCCCTGAAAGCAGCACGGCAAGATTACTGGCCGCTGAGCTGAATGTTTCGTCGTCAGCAGAGCTCCCCGTCCACAACAGATACCGCATGAGGTCGATTCCACGGGCCCCTACTTCATCGTTGCGAGAAGCGGAAAAGGAGTCCGCAAGGAACCGGAGAACCGTCGAGGCCTGACCCTGGTCCGGTTTGCTGCACTCAGTTTCTACCCATTCCTGAATCAGTTTCTCCAGCAGTACATAGTTCTTGGCCTTTTCCAGTAGCTGGAAAACCTGGGTACGGAATCCGTCGTTGGAATTATCCTCGGCCGCTACCTGCACGAGAGCCTCGAGCTCTCCCTCTTGCGGCGGGTATCCCTGCGCCAGGTTCAAAGTTGCCGCAAGAAGGGCCTGCCGGTTGGGCTTGAAGTCGGGCGCGCGCTCAGCCACCGAGGCCAGATGTTCAGCCACGGCTGGAAGCGCCCCAATGCTTCCGTATTCAAGCAGGAACTCCGCCAGGTTCAGTTCGATGTTTTCATGCGACGGGTCCGTCGCATGCGCCAATTCATGCAGTTGCCAGGCCAACTCCGGCGCCCAGGCATCAAGCCGGATCGCCATGTTGCCGATCGCGGGTGCGTCTGCTTGCGGCAGTTCACGACGATGGCCGATCGACACCACCTTCCTCGCATCGTCCAGAAATTCATCTTTCCTGCCGAGCCGGTGGGAGATATAGAACCTGGTGGCGATCTGCGAGATGGATTCCTCGGTATCGCCGTTCGATTCCGGCCCGGCGCTCTCTCGTTCGCCGATCTTCCGAAGGAATTCTTGTGCGCGGGCGGTGCCGGCGTGCTCCTCGGGGAGTCGTATCGCCGGCGGTGCGGCCAGGTAGAGGAGCAGATCGGGGGGACATTCCTGGAGGTAGATGCCTCGCTCCTTGGCGAGCTGCTTCAGTCTGGCTTCTGCGCCTGCCAGGTCTTCGGTGCCATCCTCCACCACCTCTTCTGCGACTTGGAGCAGCTGCCTCAACCAATGCAGACGCGCGGAGCGTCGCGAACTGCTTCCTCGAAGCTCGACTGCCGTGATCGCAGGAGCGACGAACTCCATGAAAGCCTCGGGCCAGACCAGCCGCGAGATGATGCGCTTGACGGAGTCGCCCTCGACGTCGCGCAATATGGAAAACTCTTGCAGCAACTCGTTGAACAGCCGCTTCGCCTGCCTGGGGGTGTGCGCGGAGAGCGCCGGCGCAAGTACTCCCAGGGGCCCGTCCGTGGGGGCGCTCTGGAGCAGGTTCCGGAGGTGTGCGACACCGCGAGGAACCGGGTTGTCCGGCACCAGCTTCTCGCAGTATCGAGCCGTGTCGGCGAACCCCGACAGGAGCTCGGGAAGCCTCAACTGAAAGTGAACGAACTTTTCCAGAGCTTCCCCGTGATATCGCTCCTGTAGATCCGTGGCCGCTTGGGCAGATTTCTTCAGATGTTCCTCGTCGGCGGCCACGGCGAAGAAGAGATTGGGTGCCGTCACCCAGAAGTTCAGGGCTGTCAGAATCTCAGCCGTATAGGTTGCGGGACAGCGGTCGAGGTCGTCTATGAGCTGTATATGAACGTGCGACAGGCGCTTTGATACTTCCCTCTGGCTCTCTCGATATTCGAGGAAAGACTCATGAATCCACCTCTCCAAGAAGGGCCCGGAGGAAAAACTGTCGAGCTTCTTTCGGAGGTACAGTTCCGCCTTGATCGGCCGCACGGCTCCCAGATCGCCGTCCGAGTAGTTGAGGTCTTCGAGGAGTTGATCCCTGTAGTAAGCGGGGAGCCCCTGAAGAATTTCATAGGCCAAGCCGAGCCGGGCCGGCTGAGAGGACGCAGCGTGCGGGGGAGCGAAGAAAGTCGACGTCGTGACCACGTAGGCATCGCCGATGAGAAACCCGTTTGCGTCCCGCCTGATCGACGTTTCCGTCTCTTTCAAGAGGGCGTAGACCAGGTCGAGCAGGACGTGCAGTGCGCTGGACTTTCCAGATCCCCACGGCGCGGACACGCCATACACGGCGGATTGACTCGGCTCGGGGGAGAACACCGCTGCGGCTACATGTTCGGCGAGGAATTTAAGACGACCGTAGAAATCTTCTTGGTGTTGGAACAACGTATCGCGTTCGAGGTCTACCGGGCCTTCCGGCGCCATCCATAGCCTCTGTAGCCGCTGTCGCTCATCCACGTATTCGTCACCCCGCGGTCAAAGTTCTGTTTCCATGGTCGCACTGTCGGCGAGCCGTCGCAGATTCAGGCCACTGCTCCAGGACGGCGGCTCAGAGGCCTTACATGATCGCTTTCTGTCGGGTGCGTCAGGCCGGCATGTGACAGGGGCCTCATACCCGGCTTCGGTAGCGGGCGAACCGGTTAACAGAGCAGAAACGGTACGGGATATCGAAGCCATGACTCCGGTTGTTCATCGAAGAACCGAATCCAATAAAAACGGTCAGATCAAGTACCGTCCCCCAACGGATCTTGAGCAATTTTGCGGTGCACTGTGCTGGGCAAATTCCGCCGAGGGTGAGGTCGAGCAGGCGGGCGAAGAGGTGCGCGACGCGGGTCCGGGACCTGGCTCGCACCCTCTACGGCGGGTGGGAGGACGACGGGCAGGACGATGTCGACGCGGACGAGGTCCTGGGCGGTCCCAACGGGTCGGAGAGCCTGACGCAAGCACGGGAACACTACTCGGCAGCACGGGAACACTGCTCGGCGTTCATCGCCGGGTCGGCCGGTCCCGACAGCGTCACTCGGGGTGGCGAGGGGGCTTGGCGGTGCGCCGCCAGGCTTGTCGTCGAGGGCTCGGCGACGCCCCGAGCGGGGGCCGTCCGGGAGGGCGGCTCCGGCGGGGCGCCGATGCGACGCTCAGCGGTGAACTCCGCCCGGATGTCACGTGCTACGGGACGTATCTGACGGGTCGTCGACATGGGAGTGCCTCGGAGGGGCATTCGGAGAATGCGAGCCGAAAGTGAGGAGTGCGTGGCCCGTTCGGTCCGCGCAATCGACAATCGGGAGTATTCGATGACGAGTTATGGCAGCTCTTCCACCGCGTCCTCCGGATCACGCACCAACGGTCTGGCCATCGCGAGTCTGTGCTGCGGCATCGTCGGACTGTTCATCCTGAACATCGTCCTGGGGCCGCTGGCCATCATCTTCGGCGCCGTCGCCCGACGCCGGGCGGCGGTCGAGAACGGCGCCGGGATGGCGAAGGCCGGCATCATCCTCGGCATCGTCGACGTGGTGTTGTGGCTCGTGCTCCTGGTCGTCGCCGCCAGCAACGGCGGATTCAGCTGGTACGTGGGCGGCTGACCGCCCTGGACGCGCGGCGGGCGCCGGGCCGAGGGGGACGACCCCGGCCCGGCGCCGCCGTGTCGGCGCAGGCCGGGGCCGGGGCCTGCGCCGGGGCCGCGGGAGTGTGCGCGGCCGGCCGCCGTCAGGCGGACGGGTTCAGCACCACCGCGGCCGTGTTGTTCCTGCTCTTCGGGTCGAAGGGGAAGGACGTGCCGTAGTCGGGGCGGGCGACGACGCGGCCCGTCGCGTCGGGCACGAGCCGGTCGATGTGCAGCCGGAACGGGAACTTGACCTTGAGGTCCGGCTTGGCCCACATCGGCAGGGTGCAGGCGTAGTGGCCGACGGCCGGGTCGTCGCCGGAGGTCGAGGCGGTGCGGCAGGTGTCGGGGACGGACGTGGCGGTGGTGCCCTCTGGGAGGTAGAAGTCGATCACGGCGACCGGGTCGCCGGAGCTGACGTTGCCCACCCAGGCCGGGCCGCGGTTGACGAAGCGGAAGGCGGCGGTGACCGTGTCACCGGCCGCGCCGCTCACCTTGCTGCCGCGCACCGCGAAGTCGGCGGTGTTGTCGGCGTCGATGTGCCAGGCACGACCGTTGTCCGAGCTGTCGAGGTCGGTGACCTCGCCGCCGGGCTGGACCTCGTAGTCGAACCGCTCGTACAGCGCGTGGCCGGTGACGGCGAGCCGCAGCGGCTCCGGCA
Organism: Streptomyces sp. NPDC102259; assembly: GCF_044766465.1. NCBI lineage: Bacteria > Bacillati > Actinomycetota > Actinomycetes > Kitasatosporales > Streptomycetaceae > Streptomyces > Streptomyces sp. NPDC102259. Next base: position 372,381 of record NZ_JBIWMA010000004.1, read on the forward strand.
GCGGGACGGTGGCGCCGGGCGCGACGTCGGTGTCGAAGGAGCAGGTCACGTATGTCATGGGCGTGTACTCGCCGCCGTCGTCCGGCCCCCTGTAGGTGCACTGCGGGTAGCGGGTGACGACGTCGAGGCCGTACGTCGCCCACATCCGCACGCTGAAGCCGTGGGCGGTCTCGTTGCCGGTGTTGGTGACGGAGAACGGCACGGTGAGGGCGGTGCCGGTCGCGACGTCGGTGACGTCCTGCGGGGCGCTGACGCCGAGGTCCGGGCCGGAGCCGACGGTGACGGAGGTCGCCGCGGAGTCCTCCGGGACGACCAGCGTGCCGTCGGGTCCGCCGGTGGCCTCGGCGGCGTACGCGATCGAACCCTGCGCTCCCACGGCGGCCCCGGCGGCGGCCCGCACCTTCAGCTGCACCTGCGCGCTGTAGCGGGTCGGTACGTCCCCGGTGTCGCACACGGCGACGGCGCCGGCGTCGTCGGGTGTGCAGTTGTCGGGCCAGACCACCTCGGCGACCCCGGCGAGCCCGGATACGTCGACGGTCAGCCGCCCCTCGGTCACGGTGAAGTTGCCGTTGTCGTGGTACAGGCCGAGCGCCAGCGACCGGTACTGCGCCGCCCCGCCGTCCGGAGCGACGGTGACCGCCTGCTCGTACGGCGCCTGGATCCACAGCTGGTCGGTCTGCGGCTCGTCGTCGGCGAGGGCGACCCCGCTTCCGAGACCGGCGACGATCAACGCCCCCACGGCTGTGGCACATGCCCCGCGGCGCAGTGCGCGCCCGACGGTCACAGAATTCATGAAATCTCCCGGATCGGACCGAATACACCCGGCAAGTGGTCTGCACCGAGCGCGAGTTGGACGGTCCGCCGGGACGGAAGGTTGTAGGTGGCGGGCACGTGGGGCGGAGTTCTCACCGTCTTCTTGATCCCACGGCGGAAGGCCGAGAACGTCGCGGACACGGAAATATGAGTCCGATATGTTCGATATGTAGGCATGTGTGGCGTCAGGCCGGATACCCGTGCGGAATGGTACGGACACTGAAGCCGCACAAGCGGCACGACGAGCGCACGGCCGACCGCGACGGCGGGACCGGGCAGGATCCGGCCGCCGTCGGTCCGGACGAGCAGGTGGAGCGGCAGGCCCCCGACAAGCCCACTGACCTGCCAAAACGCTCCTGGGGAGCGGTACTGAAAGGAACCTTGAAGGAGTTCAAGAAGGACGAGCTGGCCGACCGGGCCGCGGCCCTGACCTACTACTCGATCCTGGCGCTGTTCCCCGCGCTGCTCGCGCTGGTGTCACTGCTGGGGATCGTCGGGCAGTCGGCCACCCAGACCGTCCTGGACAACATCCAGAAACTCGCGCCGGGCGCGGCTCAGGACGTCCTGCGCAACGCGGTGCAGCAGATGCAGGGCAAGGGCGGGATCGGCTCGGTCATGGCGATCGTGGGCCTGGTGCTCGCGGTGTGGTCGGCGTCCGGCTATGTCGCCGCGTTCATCCGCAGCGCCAACGCGGTCTACGACATCCCCGAGGGCCGTCCGGTGTGGAAGGTGCTGCCCGTGCGGGTCGGCGTGACCGTGGTGCTGATGGTCGTGGCGGTGATCAGCGCGCTGATCGTGGTGTTCACCGGCAGTCTGGCCCGGCAGGTCGGCACCACCCTCGGGGTCGGTGACACGGCGCTGACCGTGTGGTCGATCGCGAAGTGGCCGGTGCTGGTGGTCCTGGTCACGGTGATGATCGCGGTCCTGTACTGGGCCACCCCGAACGCGCGCGTGCGCGGCTTCCGCTGGGTCACGCCGGGCAGCTTCCTGGCGTTGCTGATCTGGATGGTCGCGTCCGCCGGGTTCGCGCTCTACGTGGCCAACTTCGGCTCGTACAACAAGACCTACGGCACTCTGGCCGGCGTGATCATCTTCCTGGTGTGGTTGTGGATCACCAACCTGGCCATCCTGCTCGGCCTGGAGTTCGACGCCGAGTTGGTCCGCCAGCGCGCCGTCGCCGGCGGCCACCCGGCCGACGACGAGCCGTACGTCCAGCCGCGCGACACCCGCACCTGGGACGAGGAGGACCGCCGCCGCCTCGGGTCCTGACCCGGCGCAGGCGGCCGGCACCCCGGGCGGAGGCGGCCGGCACCCCGGGCGCAGGCGGCCGGAACCCCGGGCGGAGGCGGCCGGAACCCCGGGTTCAGGACACCGTCCGCTCCTGGACCGGCTCGAGGGAGATGTGCGGGGACAGGGCGCGGAGGAAGTCGGGCGCGTCGAAGATCTCGCCCGCGGAGGCGACACCGACCGTGCGGGTCCGGCCGGTCAGGATGCGCTCGACCGCCTCCACCGCGAGCGGCGCGCTGACGGCGTAGATGTCCCGGCCGCTCGCCACGGCGCGCCGTTCGGCGCCGCCGGAGCGTACGACGACGTCGACGACGAAGGTCTGGTCGGACCGCCCGTTCCCGTCGGCGGCGGTCGGCGCCGGGGTGTCCGAGGCCGCGAGGTCCGTGGCCGCCTCGGTCGTCATGTGGGTGCGTACGGCGGGGATGGCGAGGTGGCTGGGGATGGTGACCACGTCGGCCATCGTGAACTCCCCGACGACCTCCCTGGCGCCCAGCGGCTCGGGAAAGGCCCACTTCAGGAGCGTCGGCCGGTCGTCGTGGTACTCCAGCCGCCCGCCCGTGAAGCGCACGCGCCGGCCGCCGCGCCGCTCCCGGGAGACCGTGCCGGCGGTGCGTGTCCCGGGGGTCGGGTGCCAGCCGCTCAGTCCGTAGGCGACGTCCGCCTCGTCGGCCGCCGTCCAGTCGCCCATCGCGGCGGTGGCGAGCAGGTCGCCGAGACCGCCGTAGAAGGCCATCGCGGGGACGATCACCGCTCCCGCCGCGCGGGCACGGTCGGCGAAGTGCGCGAACGTGTCGAGGTTGGCCTCGATCTCCGCCGCCACGTCGACGTACGGGATCCCGGCGCGCAGGGCCGCCTCGATCACCGGAGCGGCGGTCGTGGCGAAGGGACCGGCGGTGTTGATCACGGCGTCCGCGCCGGCCAGGGCACGGTCGAGCGAGGCGGGGTCGTCGACCGACGCGGGCCGGACCTCGAGTCCGGGTGCGGGTGTGAGTCCAGGTGCGGGTGCGGACGTCCACGTGGATGCCGCCGCCCGCAGCTTCTCGGCGTCGCGGCCGGCGAGGACCGGGACGAAGCCGCGGTCCCGCAGCCGTGCCACCACGAACCGTCCGGTGTGGCCGTACGCGCCGTACACCACCACCGTCCGCCCCGTGCCCGACCCCGACCCTGATGCCGTTCCCATGGGTTCCCCCCGCCCTCGAATGATCCGCGTGATCCGCGTGATCCGTTGAGAACATCCTGGCGAGGGTGGGTGTCCGCGCGTGAGTGTCCGGAACGACATGCCCCGTACACTTTCGGACATGGGTACCGTCGCGCTGGCCGTCACCGAGGGGATGCTGCACTTCGAACTGTCCATGGCGTACGAGGTGTTCGGCGCCGCTCCGGTCGGCGTGACCGTCCCCTGGTACGACGTCGAGGTCTGCGGGTCGGACGCCGTGCGGGTCGGGCGGTTCCGGCTGGAGCCCGACCACGGGCTCGACCGCCTGGGCCGCCTCCGGCAGGCCGACACCGTGATCGTGCCCGGCTGGGCGGACGTCGACGAGGAGCCACCCGCCGAACTCGTCGACGCGGTGCGCGCGGCCCACGAGGCGGGTGCGCGCGTGGCCTCGCTGTGCACGGGCGCGTTCGTGCTGGCCGCCGCCGGACTGCTGGACGGCAGGCGCGCGACCACGCACTGGGCGCACACCGACGTCCTGGCCGCCCGCCATCCGCGGCTGGAGGTCGATCCGGACGTGCTCTACGTGGACAACGGCAGTGTGCTCACCTCCGCCGGCAAGGCCGCCGCGATGGACCTGTGCCTGCATCTCGTCCGTCTCGACCACGGTTCGTCCGTCGCCAACGCCGTCGCCCGCCGCCTGGTCGTGCCGCCGCACCGGGCGGGCGGCCAGGCCCAGTACGTCGCCGCCCCGGTGCCCGCCCGGGACGACCACCCGCTCGCCTCGCTGTTCCCCTGGGCGATCGAGCGCCTCGACCGGCCGCTCACCGTGGAGGACCTGGCCCGCCGGGCACGGATGAGTTCGCGCACCCTCGGCCGCCACTTCAGGACGGTGACCGGCACCACTCCGTTGCAGTGGCTGCTGACCCAGCGGATCCGGCGCGCCCAGGAGTTGCTGGAGACCACCGACGACGTCGTCGACGTCATCGCGACGGCCACCGGCATGGGCACCGCCACGACGCTGCGCCGGCACTTCAACCGCACGGTCGGCGTGCCTCCGGACACCTACCGCCGGACCTTCCGCGCACGGCCGGGCGTCGACCCGACACGGGCCGGGTGAAACGGGATCCGTGCGTACGAGGCGCACGGTCTGGGGCAAGGTGATCCACGCCCCGCGCATCATGGCCCGCGCCTCGCGCCTCGCGCCCCACGCCTCACGCCCCGCGCACCGGGAGCGGTGGGGCGGAACGGAAGGACGATCTGTGACGGACCAGCACCTGAGCCGTACCCTTCGCTCCCGGTGGGGGGCTGTTCCCGGGGTCCGCGCGGTGGCGTCCTACCGGCGCGAGTGGCTGGTCAAGGATCTGGTCGCGGGCGTCGTCCTGACCACGCTGCTGGTGCCGCAGGGCATGGCGTACGCCGAGTTGGCGGGTCTGCCGGCCATCACCGGCCTCTACACGACGATCCTCTGTCTGCTCGGCTACGCGGTGTGCGGGCCGTCCCGGGTCCTGGTGCTGGGCCCGGACTCCTCGCTGGGGCCGATGATCGCCGCCACCGTGCTGCCCCTGGTGGCGGCGGACGGTGACCCCGACCGGGCGGTCGCGCTGGCGTCGGTGCTCGCGCTGATGGTGGCGGCCGTCATGATCCTCGCCTCGGTGGCGAAGCTCGGTTTCATCGCGGATCTGATCTCCAAGCCGACGATGATCGGCTACATGAACGGCCTGGCCCTGACCATTCTGATCGGTCAGCTGCCCAAGCTGCTCGGCTTCAAGGTCGAGGCGGACAACCTGATCGGCGAGTGCGCCGGCTTCGTGCGGAAGCTCGCCGACGGGGCGGCGGTGCCGGCCGCCGCGGCGGTCGGCGGCTGCGGGATCGTCCTGGTCCTGGTCCTCCAGCGCTTCGTGCCGAAGGTCCCCGCGGTGCTCGTGATGGTGGTCCTGGCGATCGCCGCGACCACCGTCCTCGATCTCGGCGAGCACGGTGTGGTCCTGGTCGGGGAACTGCCCGCGGGCTTCCCGCCGTTCACGGTCCCCGACGTCCGGCTCGCCGACTTCCCCCCGCTGCTCGGCGGTGCGCTGGGGATCGCCCTGGTGTCCCTGGCCGACACCATCTCCAACGCGTCGGCCTTCGCGGCCCGCTCGGGACAGGAGGTCCGCGGCAACCAGGAGATGGCCGGGGTCGGCGTCGCGAACCTGGCGGCCGGTCTCTTCCAGGGCTTCCCGGTCAGCGCGAGCGGCTCCCGTACGGCGGTGGCGGAGCGCGCGGGGGCCAGGAGCCAGCTCACCGGGGTCGTCGGCGCGGCGCTCATCGTCCTCATGCTGGTGCTGGTCCCGGGCCTGTTCCGCAACCTCCCCCAGCCGGCCCTCGCCGCCGTGGTCATCACCGCGTCCCTGTCCCTGGCCGACATCCCGGGGGCGGTACGGCTGTGGCGGCAGCGCCGGACGGAGTTCGCGTTGTGCCTGGCGGCCTTCGTCGGCGTGGCCCTGCTCGGCGTGCTGCCCGGGATCGGCGTCGCCGTGGCGCTGTCCGTCCTCAACGTCTTCCGGCGCGCCTGGTGGCCGTACAACACCGTGCTGGGGCGGGTGCGGGGCCTGGAGGGCTACCACGACGTCCGTTCCTACCCGGCGGCCGGCCGGCTGCCGGGCCTGGTGATCTACCGGTTCGACGCCCCGCTCATCTTCGCCAACGCCAAGGCCTTCCGCGACGAGGTCGGGCGGCTGGCCGGGGCGGACCCGCGGCCGAGCTGGATCGTGATCGCGGCGGAGCCGATGACGGACGTGGACACCACCGCCGCCGACGTTCTGGCGGAGCTCGACGAGACGCTCAACGCGCACCATGTGCACCTGGTCTTCGCCGAGCTCAAGGACCCCGTGCGACGCAAGATTGAACGGTACGGGCTCACCCGCACCATCGACCCCCGGCACTTCTTCCCCACCGTGGAGGCCGCCGTCGCCGCCTTCCGCCTGCGCACCGGAGCGGAATGGACGTCGGGCCCCGACGCCGCCACGCCCCCGCCCGCCGCCGCGCAGGACGACATGTGAGCGACGTGAGCGGCATGAGCGATGTGAGCGACGTGAGCGACGTGAGCGACGTGAGCGGCGCCCCGGTCGTGGAGCCCGTCCGTCAGGTGAGGCCGCCCCGTTCGCAGACCCGGCGGGCGACCTCGCGGAGCTTGACGTTGTGCTCCTGCGAGTAGCGGCGCAGGACGTCGAACGCCTCGTCCTCGGTGAGCCGGTGACCGCCCATGAGGATGCCCATGGCCTCGCCGATCACATGCCGGGTGGCGACCGCCTGCTGCATCTGGGCGTGCGCGCGGGCGCTGGAGAAGGCGACCGCGGCGTGCGAGGCCAGCAGCCAGCCGGCCGTCTCGCCGGCCTCGGTGAAGGCGCCGGGTCTGCGCGAATAGAGGTTGAGCGCGCCGAGGTCCTCGTCCTCGGTGAACAGCAGGAAGCCCATCATGCTGCCCACGCCCAGGGCGTGGGCCCGTGGCGCGTAGGCGGGCCGGCGCGGCTGCTCCAGGGTGAAGTCGGCGATGCGGAACACCCGTTCCCTCTGCGCGGTGCGGGCGGCGTCGAAGCACGGCCCCTCGCCCAGCTGTTCCTGCAGCCGGTCGCTGTCGACGACGAGTCGGTCCGTGGCGGCCACCGTGTCCACCTTCGTCCCGCGCAGGGTGAGGATGCCGGCCTCGTCGCAGCCCTCCACCAGCTCGGTGGCCGAGGTGGCGATCCGGCTCAGCGTGGCCCCCACCGAATCCTGCTTCAGAAGGTCGCGGGCGTCGACGCCAGCTGCTGAGCGAACCGCTCAGTCCATCGCGTCCTCCGCCTCTCCCGGTCGTCACCCCCACCCTGCACGCGAGCCGCGGCGGCCTTCGGAGACGGCACGGTCGGGGGCGTCAGTCCCGGACGAGCTGATCGGCCAGCCGGTGCGCCTGGGCCAGCAGCGTTCCGTACGTCACCAGCGCGTCCGGGTCGTCGGGCACGGCTCCCGGCAGCCGGCGGCGGAACTCGTCGAGGGTGCGGTGGAGTTCCCCGACCGCCTCACGCAGCTGCTCCGCCCCTGCGTCGTCGGGGTCGCCCGGGGCGAACCGGGTCCGGCCGTACAGCCGGACGGCGCGCGCCGTGTGGCGCAGGAAGTCCGCATAGGCGTGGGTGATCCTCGCGGGCGGCCGGGACGTCTCCCCGCTCTCCGCGATCTCCCGCACGGTCCGGGTCACCCCCGCGGTGTGGACGGCGACGTGGTCGAGCACGACCAGCGCGTCGTCGTACGCCTTGCCGCGCGAGGAGCGGGGCTGTGCGCGGCGGCCGCGCGGGTTGCCGCGCATGCTCTCCCGGCTCCAGCCGATCGCCGACCGGGCCTGGTCGACCAGCCGGCCCAGGCGCAGGGCCCGCTCGTGCCGGTTCCCGGCCGCCTGTCCGTCCCACTCGCCGTCGGCCAGGCCGTCGGCCACCGCGTCCAGGATCTCCTGCGCCTCACGGGCCGCGTCCTCCAGTGCGGAGCGGGCGTCGCGCAGGTACACCGGCGGCCGGATCAGCACGTTGACCGCCACACCGACCACCGCGCCGAACACCGCCTCCCCGACGCGGGCGGCCGACGAGACGACGCTCACCTGGCCACCGGTCAGCACGAAGAGCGCACCGGTGGCGGCGTAGACGCCCTGACTTCCCAGCCGCCGCCACTGCCCCAGCAGCAGCACCGCGGGAAGGACCAGGGCCATGGCGGCCATCGTGCTGCCCAGCAGCAGTGTCCCCGCCGTGGCCATGACCGTGCCCACGGCGATCGCCGCGAGCTGCTGGAGCCCGTGCGCGACGGACCGGTACACGGTCGACTCCACCAGCACGACCGCGACCCACGGCGCCACGAACGCCATGGGGGCCTCGAGCCACCAGCCCACGACCGCCCACGCCAGCCAGGCGGCCAGCGCCGCCTTGCCCGCCTGGACCGCCAGGTCCCGCTCGCGGCCCGGGCCCGCCGCCGCCCGCCGTACCGCGGCCACGGCGGACCCGGCCCAGAGCCGAACGGCCCATGTCGTCCTACGCGTCCACTCCATGGCACAGCGAGTGCCACACCAGGGACGATACGCACCCGCCGACCGCGACTTCGCTCATCGAATCGTCGAACCCGATCGCCGGGCGCGGTCCGGTCAGAGGGGCGAACCGGGGTCCCCGGGCCGGATGCGTCCCCGCCAGGAGCCCGTCTCGCCGCCGCGCTGCTCGATGTAGTCCTTGAAGCGGTGGAGGTCTCCCTTGACCCGGCGGTCGATCATGCCGAGCATGTCCGCGCCCTTCTCGGCCATGCCGGTGGGCTCGACGTCCATCGTGAGCTCCACCCGGGTGTGGCTGTCGTCCAGGCGCTCGAACCGGACGGATCCCCGCTGGCGGGAGTCGCCGTCGACGACCCGCCAGGTGATCCGGTCGTCCGGCAGCTGGTCGACGATCTCGGTGTCGAACTCGCGCCGCACCCCGCCGATCTTGGTGGTCCAGTGGTTGTGCCGCTCGTCGAGCTGCCGCACCTCCTCGACCCCCTCCATGAAGTTCGGGAACTCCTCGAACTGCGTCCACTGGTTGTAGGCCGTGTGGACGGGGACGTCGACCTCCACCGCTTCCTTCACCCTGCTCATCGTTCCTCCTCGCTGACGGTCGTTTCCGTTGCGCAGGACGCCGGGTACCCGAGTGCACAGGAATCAAGACCGACACATGAGGGTGTATTACGGCGTATCCCGCCGCACGGCGGGAACTCGGCCGCCATGAACGCCGAGACAGGAACCCAGGGCTCCTACTGGCTGGAGACCGCGCCGCCCGGCGCCCCGGCGCCCCCGCCGTCCGGTGACCTCACGGTCGACGTCGCCGTGGTCGGCGCCGGCATCGCCGGTCTCAGCACGGCCTGGGAGCTGGTCCGGCAGGGACGCGAGGTGGCGGTGCTGGAGGCGGACCGGGTCGCCGCCGGGGTCACCGGCCACACGACGGCCAAGCTGACCGCCCAGCACACCCTGATCTACGACCATCTGCGGCGCACCCGCGGCCCCGAGGGCGCCGCCCTGTACGCGCGCTCGCAGACCGAGGCGATCCGGCACGCCGCCGAGATCGTCGACGAACTCGGCGTCGACTGCGCGTGGGAAGAGGCGGCGGCCTTCACCTACGCCGAGGATCCGCGGCACGTCGCGAAGCTGCGGGCGGAGGCCGAAGCGGCACGTGAGGCCGGACTCCCCGCCGAGTTCGTGACCGAGACGGGGCTGCCCTTCGCGGTCGCCGGCGCGGTCCGGGTGAGCGGGCAGGCCCAGTTCCATCCCCGTAAGTACCTGCTGGCGCTCACCGAGGAGCTGCGCCGGCGCGGCGGCACGGTGTACGAGGGGACGCGGATCGTCGGCCTCACCGAGGGCGAGCCCTGCTTCCTGCGCACCGACACCGGTGTGTCGGTCCGCGCGCGCGAGGTCGTGATCGCCACGCACTACCCGGTCTTCGACCGGGCGCTGCTGTCCACCCGGCTCAGTCCGCGCCGTGAACTCGTCGTCGCCGCGACCATCGACGAGGACCGCGCCCCGCGCGACATGTACATCACACCGGAACGGGCCACCCGCTCCGTGCGCACCGCCCCGTACCGCGACGGCAAACGCCTGCTGATCGTCACCGGGGAACACTTCACCCCCGGCACCGCCGACGTCGAGGAGAGGTTCGCCCGGCTGTCCGCCTGGGCCGACGACTGCTTCGACGGTCTCACCTTCACCCACCGCTGGGCGACCCAGGACAACGACTCCACCGACTCCGTGCCCCTGGTCGGACCGCTCCACCTCGGCAGCCGGCACGCCTATGTGGCCACCGGTTTCGGCGGCTGGGGCATGAGCGGCGGCATCATGGCGGGCCGGCTGCTCGGCGACCTGATCAACGGCCGGGAGCCGGCCTGGAGCGGCCTGTACGACCCGCGCCGCCTGGCGTCCGTGGTCCGCGAGGGGGCCACGTTCCTGAAACACCAGGCGCAGGTGGCCCGGCACTTCGTCGGCGACCGGCTGCCGGCCGTGACGGCCCTCGCGCCGGACGACATCCCGCCGGGCCACGGCGCCGTGCTGCGCCTGGGCGGGCGGCAGTACGCCGTCCACCGGGACGAGAGCGGCTCGCTCCAGGCGGTCTCGGCGCGCTGCACCCACCTCGGCTGCATCGTGTCCTTCAACAACGGCGAGCAGGCCTGGGAGTGCCCCTGCCACGGCTCCCGCTTCGCCCCGGACGGCAAGATCCTCCAAGGCCCGGCGGTACACCCGTTGGAGAAGCGCGACCTTCCGGAGTAACCGCACCCGCCGCCGCACATGCGAGCGGCGCGCCCGGGCCTGGGAAGGCCGGGCGCGCCGCCTGTCGCGCGCCGGTGTGCCGAGTCAGGTGTTCATCGGCTCACCGGGTCCGGGTGGGTCAGTGGTGGTGGCCACCACCGTGGTTGTCGCCGTGGTTGCCGTCGTGGTCGCCACCGCGGCTGCCACCGTGGTCGCCGTGGTGGCCGCCACCGCGGTTGTCGTCGTGGTCGCCGTGGTGGTGACGGTTGCGGCCCCAGGACTCGTCGTCGACGAAGCGGCCGTGGTCGTTGCGCAGGGTGGCGGTGTCGGAGCGGTTGTCCCACACCTCCCTGTTGCGGTCCTGGAAGAGGTCCCGGCGGGAGTCGCGGCCCTCACCGGTGTGGACGCGGACCGTCGAGCGGCCCTCCAGGCGGTAGTGGTGGAAGGTGTAGGTGCGGCCGTCCTCGTTCTCGAGGGTCCAGCCGTCGAGGTTGATCGTGTGGCGCGTGGTGTTGGTGAGTTCCACCCACTCCTTGTTCAGCGAGCTCCGGGAGCGGTCGTCACGTCCCGGGGCGTCGTACTGGACGGCGCTGATCCGCACCTCCGGGCGGTTGGGACGAGCGTGGTCGGACGCGGACGCCGGCAGTGCCATCGCGCCGACCAGGGCGCCGGCCGTGAGGGCGGCGGCGGTCAGACGACGAGCGGTGACAGAAGCGGAAGTGGACAAAGAATTCCCCTGGGATGTGCGGGCACCCTCCCACTGCGGCCTTCGTGGACGCCGTGGGGGTTGATGCGATGTGCGGGTGCGGTCGGCTGGCCGCAGACACACTCTGTCCACGGGGTGCGGGAGATGGGTAGGAAACGTGGCGTGTGTTACCTGTTGTCCATATCTCTGTGACTCTCGGCTGCAACGTCCATTTAAGTGAATAAGTACCGAAGTTGACGTTCCGACAGTCGATGACCCCTTGTGGGAGTTGGCCTGTGCCGTCCGGACGCCATGTCACGCCACCCCGCCGGGCGACGACCCGTCACCCGAAAGTGAGTAACGGCCGCCCCTTCCCCTGTCACCCTGCCGTCGGCGGATCCGCCTCGTTCAGTGGGCGCGGAGGGCATCGGCCGGCGCGGTGCGCAGTGCCTGGCGGGTCGGGAGTTCGATGGTGAGGAAGGCCGTGACGGTGACCGTGAGCGCGAGGCCGGGCAGGAGCCAGACGGGTCCCGCGGGCCAGGGACGGCCGAGGAAGCCCTGGCCCAGCAGGGCGAGCGGCAGCGCGGAGAGCAGCAGGGCGGTGACGAGCGCGGTGGCGGCGGTCACCGCGGCCTCGCGCCGCATCATCGACCGGATCTGAGGGGGTGTGGTGCCGTTCATCCGGAGGGCGCCCAGCTCGACCCGGCGCTGGGCGGTGGCCGCGACGAGCTTGTTGGCGATGCTGAGCAGCAGGTAGACGAGCAGGACCACGATGGTGGCCAGGTTGATCCACACCTCGGGCGGGGCGTCCTTCAGGCCGCCGGCCGAGGGCAGGTTCGCGGGCTGGAGCGCCAGGCCGGGGCGGGACGCCGCGAGCGCCGTGAGGCCCTGCCGGGCCGTCGCCGTGCCGTCCGTGCGGATCAGGAGGGACTGGTCCAGCGAGGTCGTGGTGTGTCCGGCGGCCAGGTCGTGGGAGAGCACCACCGTGCCGAAGCCGAGGCCACGGCCGTACACGGCGACGACCTCGGCGTCGACCCGTGCGCCGTCGCCGAGGACCAGGCTCACCCGGTGGCCCACGGTCGCGGAGCGGGTGCGGGCGGCGTCGCCGCTGACGGCGACGGTGGCGCCGCGCAGACGGTCCAGGCTGCCGTCGCGTACGTCGAGGTCGAGGACGTCGGAGGCGTCCGGGGTGAGGATCGTGGCGGGCTCCGACTCGGTCGTCGTGTCGCCGAACTGCGGGTACTGCCAGACCACGGTGGTCGTGCCGACCGGGGCCGCGGCCCGTACGCCGGCCGTGTTCCGTACGGCGGCGAGCGTGTCCGTGGGCAGGCCCCCCAGGCCCGGAGCGGTCAGGCGCTGCTGGGCGAGGGTGCCGGTGCGGGTGTCGTCGGCGGTGGCGGCCAGCACGGTGGTCTGGGTGAAGGCGTACGTCAGCACGAACACGACCGCCATGGCCAGGGTGCTGACGATCCCCGCGTTGCGCAGGGCGTAGGCGCGGAGGTTGGCCATCGCCAGCCAGGTGGGGGCCGAGGCGCCCGACCCCGTCGCACGGGCCGCGGCCCCGCCGACGCCCCGGACGAGCGCCGGGCCGGCCAGCGCCAGGCCGATCGCCCCGAGGATGCCCGCGATGGACGTGGCCGTCGCACCGATGACCGTGCGGGAGAAGAGCGGCAGCGCCGACAGAGCGGTCGCGCCGACGATGACGAGCACGCCGACGCGCGTCCGGGCCCGCGACGGTTCGCGCGGCTCGCTGCGCGACTCCGCGACCGCTTCGGTGGCCGGCATCCGCGAGGTGCGCCAGGCCGAGCAGCGAGCCGACACCTGGACGGCCAGGACCATCAGCAGGATCGCCGCGAGGGCGGGCAACGGGCTGTAGGTCAGCGGGAGTTCGGACGGTACGACCCCGCGGTCCGCGAGCAGTCGCCGGAACTGCCCGGCCAGCAGGTAGCCGAGCCCCACGCCGGGCGCCAGCGCCACGGCCGCGACGACCGTGGACTGGGCGGCGGCCAGGCGGCGGATCTGCTTCGGGGTCGCGCCGACGGCCCGCATCAGCGCCAGGTCGCGGCGCTGTCCGGCGATCGACACGGCCAGCGCGCTCGCCATCACGAATCCGGTGATCAGCAGGACGATCCCGGAGAGCGAACCGGCGAGGAGGACCAGCAGCGAGCGGGACGCGCCGGCGCCGGGTGCGGCCGTGTCGCCCCGGTCGGCTCCGGTGACGGTCAGCAGACCGGTGCCCTTCAGCGCCGTCCGGACCTCGGCGGCGACGCGCCGTTCGGCGCCGGGCTCGGTGCGCAGGCCCACCAGGTCGACGCGGCCCGCGCGACCGGCCAGGCGGGCGGCCGTCGGGTCGGCGAAGAAGATGCCCGCACCCGGCGCGTCGACGACCGCCGACACGCGGTAGCCGGCGGCGGGGCGGCCGTCGACGACGACCCGCACCCCGTCCCCCGTCGCGATCCCCGCCGCGGCGGCGGTGGCCCTGTCCACGGCGACCTCGCCGGAACCGGTCGGCGCGACGCCGTCGAGGTGCCCGCCGGCCCGCGGCTTCGCCAGCTTCGTCGAGGACCAGCCGTGCCCCGCCACCCGCGGGTCCTGGGCCGGTACGACCTGTCCGCGGGCGTCGAGGAGGGCGGCGGGGAAGCTGAGGTCGCCGACCGCCACGGTGACACCGGGCAGCCCGGCCAGCTCGTCGACCAGCCGGGACGGGATCCTGCGCCGCTCCGGGAGCGCGAGCGGCAGCTCACCGGCCGGATGGAACTCCTGGTCGGCCGCGACCACGACGTCCGCGCCGTCGAGCCGACCGGCGGGCAGATGGGAGCGGAGGCCGGACTCGGCCAGTACACCGGTGGCGGTGATCAGTGCCGCGCCGCCGAGGACCGCGCAGGCCACGGCGATCAGCGCGGCGATCCGGTGTCCGACCATGCGTATCGCGAGACGGAACATGACTCAGACCTCTCCCAACGCGACGAGACGGCTTGCCAGTCGGGGCGCGGTCGGCGCCTCGAGGGACTCGACCACCCGCCCGTCGGCCATCACCAGGACGTGGTGTGCACGGGCCGCGGCGGCCGGATCGTGGGTGACCATGACCACCGTCTGACGCAGGTCGGCGACGAGGTCGCGCAGCAGGTCGAGGACCTCGTGGGCGCTGCGCAGGTCGAGCGCGCCGGTCGGCTCGTCGGCGAACACGACGGCCGGCCTGGCCACCAACGCCCGCACCACGGCCGCGCGTTGCTGCTGGCCGCCGGAGAGTTCGGCGGGCCGGTGGGTCAGCCGGTCGGTCAGTCCGACCCGTTCCACCAGGGTCCGCAGCCAGTCGCGGTCCGGGGTGCGGCCCGCCAGCCGCAGCGGCAGCGTGATGTTGTCCTCGATACTGAGCGAGGGGATCAGGTTGTACGCCTGGAACACGAAGCCGACGCGTTCGCGGCGCAGTTCGGTGCGCCGGGTCTCGTTCAGCCCGGCGATCTCGTGGCCGTCGATGCGGACGCTGCCCGACGTCGGGGAGTCCAGCCCGGCGGCACAGTGCATCAGCGTGCTCTTGCCGGAGCCCGACGGCCCCATCACGGCGAGGAAGGTGCCGCGCTCCACGGTCAACGACACGTCGTCGAGGGCCCGTACGCCGCCCGGGTACGCCTTGCTGACGCCGGTCAGGGCGATGGCGGCGTTCATCGACGGCCCCGCACGTTGCGCACGACGAGGGTGCCCGCGCACAGGACGGTGACCGCGCCGCAGAGCAGGTGCACCCAGGTGTCGGCGCCGCCGAAGGAGGCCGCCATGTTGGTGACCGCGCTGGTCACCACCACGGCCCAGAGCAGTGTGCGGGCGATCTCCGCACGGGTCAGCCGCTCCGGATCGGTGGTCGTGGTCTTCGTCATGGGGGGCCTTCTCCCGGGGTCCTGTGCCGTTCCTGCTGTCGTCACCGACGCTATGGATCGGCACCCCCGCGGCCGATCCCGCAGTCCGCCCGGTTCGAGGTACAGCAGGCTGTACCACCCCGTCCCCCGCATGACGCGCATGACGGCGAACCGGCTTGCGGCATAAGGTCGTTCAGGCCGCGACCAGTGGGCGTGGGCGGCGGGAAGCGGGAGCAGGAAGGGAAGGGCGCGATGGCGGTCCAGCAGGACCCGGCGGTCGGCTCGGCGGTCGATCCGGCAGCCGGCTCGGCGGCCGGTGACCGGCCGGGTGGCCTCGGGGACGAGAGTCTCAAGGACATCGTCGTGCGGACCCTCGGGGCCGCGGGCGCCGCGATCGCCCAGCTCGCCTCCGGGCTCAACACGGCTCTGCTCGCCCTGCTCCTCCTGCTGTGGCTGGCCGTCACCGCCGTGACGAGCGTGGTCGGCGTGGGGCTGCTCATGGCGCCCGCGCTGCTGCGCGCCCTGCACGCCCTGGCGGGCCGCGAACGCGACCGGCTCGGCCGCCGCGGCCCCGAGGTCGTCGCCCCACGGCCCCCGCCCACCCGGCTGCGGCCCGCCCTCGTCGACGCCACCACCCGCCGCGAGCTGCGCTGGCTGGTCCGGCACGGCACGCTGGGGCTCCTGCTCGGGCTGCTCGGCGTCTACCTGCCGATCGCCGCCGTGCGCGACACCGCCTTCCCGCTGTACTGGACGTTCCTGCCCAAGGGCGCGACCGCCACCTCCGTCGCGGTCGGCAGCGCGCACTCCTGGCCGGCCGCCGTCGCCGTCGCACTGCTGGGCGTGGGCTGGATCGCCATCATCCTGGGGCTGGCCCCCGGCATGGCCCGGCTCCAGGCGCGGCCCGGACGCGGACTCCTCGCGGCGGGTCCGGAAGCCGATCTGTCGCTCCGGGTCGCCGAACTCACCGCCACCCGCGCCGCCGCCCTCGACGCCCACGCCACCGAACTGCGCCGGATCGAGCGCTCCCTGCACGACGGCGCACAGAACCGGCTGGTCTCCGTCACGGTGCTGGTCGGGGCGGCCCGCCGCATGGTGGCCCGGGACCCGGCCGGCGCCGACGAGCTCCTGGAGCGCGCCCAGTCCGCGGCCGAACAGGCGTTGGCCGAGCTGCGTACGGTCGCGCGCGGCATCCTGCCGCCGGTGCTGGCCGACCGGGGACTCGCGGGCGCGCTCTCCGGCCTCGCCGCGGACTGCGCGGTGCCCTGCCGGATCGACGTGGACGTGCCCGAGCGCTGTGCCGCCTCCGTCGAGGCGACCGCCTACTTCGTCCTCGCCGAGGCCCTGACCAACATCGCCAAGCACAGCGGCGCCGGACAGGCCACCGTCACGGCCCGTGCCCGGGGCGGCAGGCTCCTGCTGCGCGTCGAGGACGACGGCCGGGGCGGCGCCGGGGGCCCCTCCCAGGCTTTCGGCACCGAGGGAGCGGACGGCGGGACCGGACTCACCGGCATCCGCCGCCGGGTCGCGGCGCACGACGGCAGCCTCTCCCTGACCAGCCCGCCCGGCGGCCCCACCGTCCTGAAAGTGGACCTGCCGGTGGGTCGTGAACTGTGAAGCGTCGCGAGCTGTGGAGGCGTCGTGAGCCACGGAGGCCTGAGAGCCACGGAGGCGTGATGAGCCCGGGATCGTAGTGAGTTGTGGAGCGTTGCGAGTTGTGGAGCGTTGTAGCCATGGAGCGTCATGAGTTGTGGAGCGTGAGATGCGGATCGTGATCGCCGAGGACGACGCGTTGCTGCGCGAGGGGCTCGCCCTGCTGCTGCGCGCCGAGGCCCTCGACGTGGTGGCCACCGCCGGCACCGCGGACGAGGCGCTGGACGCCATCGACGTGCACGAGCCGGACGTCGCCATCCTCGACGTCCGGATGCCGCCGACCCACACCGACGAGGGGATCGTCGCGGCGGTCGAGGCCCGGCGCCGGCGGCCCGGCCTGGCCGTGCTCGTGCTGTCCGCATACGTCGAGCAGAGCTTCGCCACCGAGCTGCTCGGCGGCGGTGTGCAGGGGCTCGGCTATCTGCTCAAGGAGCGGGTGGGCCGGGTGGAGGAGTTCCTGGACGCGCTGCGGCGGGTGGCGGCGGGCGGCACCGCAATCGACCCGGAGGTCGTCGCCCAGCTGTTCACCCGCTCGCGCCAGGACACCCGGCTGGAGCGGCTCAGCCCCCGGGAGCGGGACGTCCTCGCCCTGATGGCCGAGGGGCTGGGCAACTCGGCCGTAGCCGAACGGCTCGTCGTCACCGACGGCGCCGTCCACAAGCACATCCGCAGCATCTTCGCCAAGCTCGACCTGTCGCCGACGGACCAGGTGGACCGTCGGGTCGCGGCCGTCCTGCGGTATCTGGAGGCGGTCGGCACGGGAGGTCAGTCGGCGGGCGCGCCGCGCGGGCGGATCAGCCCGCTCTCGTAGGCCAGGATCGTCGCCTGCACCCGGTCGCGCAGCCCCAGCTTGGTGAGCAGGGCGTTGACGTGGGTCTTGACCGTTCCGGTGGTGAC
Organism: Streptomyces sp. NPDC102259; assembly: GCF_044766465.1. Taxonomy (NCBI): domain Bacteria; kingdom Bacillati; phylum Actinomycetota; class Actinomycetes; order Kitasatosporales; family Streptomycetaceae; genus Streptomyces; species Streptomyces sp. NPDC102259. The sequence goes on from NZ_JBIWMA010000004.1 coordinate 389,972, forward strand.
GCCGAGGGCGGCCGCGATCTCCGCGTTGGCCAGGCCGGAGGCGATGTGCAGCAGCACTTCCCGTTCGCGAGGGGTGAGCCCGCCGAGGACGCCGGTGACGGCGGGCGGCGGGGGCGCGCCCTGCGCGAAGGTGTCGATCAGGCGGCGGGTGACGGCCGGGGCGAGGATCCCGTCGCCGGACGCGACGACACGCAGCGCGGTGAGGAGTTGCGGCAGCGGCAGCGGCAGCGGCAGCGGCAGCGGCAGCAACGCCCTTACCGTACCGGCCTGTTCGAAGGTGACCGTGCCTTCCCCGGCGGCCGCCTGGACCCGCAGGCGTTCCGCGACCGGGCCCGTCGCCGCCAGGCGCACGCCGGTGATCGTGAGGTGCAGCGCTCCCCTGCGCCGCCGCGCTCTCACCCGGGCGGGGCCCCGGTCTCCCGCGCCGAGTGCCGCTTCCACCATCCGGTACGCCGTCAGAAGCACCGGTCCCGGCAGCCCCGCAGCCGCCTCGGGGATGCCGCGCACGGTCACCTTCCGCCCGGCGGGGCCCCCCGTCCGGCACAGCGCGTCGAGGTCGGCCGCGGTCGGCTGCGGTGGGATCCGCCGCGCGGAGCCCGGCCCGTCCCGGCCGTCTCGGCCGTGCCGGCCGTCCTGGTCGTCCTGGTCGTCGTTCATGCCGTGGAGCAGTTCCCGCATGGCGGCGAGCGCCGCGCGGGCCTCGGCGGCCACCTCGTCCAGCCTTCCCTGGTGGGCGAGTTCGACGAGCGCCGTGGTGCGGTGGAGCACGGCGTCGCGCAGCCGGGCGGCCAGCCGGTGCCGCTCGGCGCCCGCCGCGGTCTCCGCCTGCCACCGGGAGTGGCCGAGGGCGAGGTCGTCGCGCGCCACGGCGCGCAGCCGACGGTTGCGGACGACCAGCCCCACGCCGCAGGCCGGCGCGAACACCAGACACAGCGACAGGCCCACGGGCACGACGATCAACACCACGGTGAGCACGGAGGGCGGTGCGCCGGCCAGCGTGCCGTCGGAGGCCGCCGCCACGACCAGCACCCCGGCGCTCGCGCCCGCCGCCACGAACGGCGCGGGCCAGGTGTGCCCGGCGCCGCGACCGTAGGCCCCCAGGGTGTACGCGGCCAGCGTCTCGACCACCAGACCGCCCACCAGGAACTGCGCCAACCGCCCTGGCAGCGCGCCCGAGACGGCGATCGACGGCCACAGCCACGCCGTGGCCAGCACCGCGGCGAGGACCGTCCAGGGCGCACGCCGCCGCCACAGCAGCGGCAGCGCGTGCAGGGCGAGCAGCGCGGACACCAGGCCGATGCCCCCGGGGCCGGCCCGGCCGCGCTGTTCCCCGTCCTCGGTGGCCACCAGCAGGACGATCAGGGGGAGCGCCGTCGCGGTGAAGGCGAGCGCGGTGTCGGTCAGCCGCTGCTCCCGCAGGAAGTCGCGCCGCCGGGGACGTACGGCCGACTCCCGGGGCCCGGTGGCATCGGGCAGCTCGGCGCGCACCCGCCAGCCCCCGTCGGGCCCGGGTCCCGCGGTCAGTTCCCCGCCGACGGCCGCCGCGCGTTCCCGCATGCCCGAGACGCCCCGGCCCGATCCCATCCCCGTATAGGCGGCCGTGCCGCGCGCGGCGGCGTTGTCCACGGTCAGTTCCAGCGCCCCGCCCGCACGGCGTACGACGACCCGCACGGCCGCTCCGGGCGCGTAGCGCAGGGCGTTGGTGAGGGCCTCGCGCACGATGCCGTGCACCGCCTCGGCGGCGGGGCCCGCGAGGTCGTCGGGTATCTCGGTGGCGATCGGGCGGCCCAGGCGGCCGAATCCGGAGACCAGTTCCCGGATGCGTCCGGTCATCGGCCGGGCGTCGGTGGGACCGGCGTCCCGCATCACCGCGACCAGCCGCTGAATCGACGTCAGGGTCTCGCGGGCCGTCCGCTCGGCGAACTCCAGCGCCTCGGCGACGAGTTCGGGTCTGCGGTCGCCGAGTCTGCGGGCCGCGTCCACGGTGACCACGACCGAGGTCAGGTGGTGCGCGCTGACGTCGTGCAACTCGCGGGCGAGTCGGTCGCGTTCGGCCTCGCCGGCCTGTCGGCGGCCCTCCTCCGCGCCGGCCAGCAGTCGGGCCGCCGCCAGTCTCCTCGCCAGCCACTGGCGGCGCGCCAGTCCGAGGCCCGCGCAGCCGACGTAGAGGGCCGTCTGGAGCGCCAGTTCGGTGGCGAGCGCGGGGTGGAAGCCGAACCGGACGGCCGCCGACAGCCAGGACGAGGCGACGGTCGCGGCGAAGGCCCGCGAGGTGACCGCGGCGGGGCGGCGGACCGCGACGGAGTAGAGGGCGACCGTCAGGCCGAGATCGGCGAACGCCTCGTACGCCGCCGCCTGGCCCAGTACGGACGCGCCCAGGGTCCACATCAGCGCCCGCGCGGGCGCGCGCCGCCGCCGGCTCAGCGCGACGGTCCCCACCGCGAGGGCGACGAGTACGCCGACGACGCCCGCCGGGCCCGGGGCCGGGACGGCCGTCCAGTCGGCGCCACGCCACAGCCACACCAGCTGAGCGGCGGCGAGCAGGCCCGGAAGCGCCCAGTTCCGTGTCGTCTCCATGTCGGGCACGAGCGTAGGGCCCGCGACACGCTCAGGGCACCGGCCCGGCCACTGTCACACCGGACCGCCCCCCGTCGGCCACCGCCTCACCGGGCCGGTCTCTATCCTGCGGTAGAGGGTCCGTTCCTCCGCTGCGCCGACGATTCGCGGTCCGGCCGCCGGAATGCTGAAGGCCATGGACATCACCTCGCTCGTCGTCGTACTCAGCGTGGTCGTGATCGTCGCGGCCGCGGTCCTCGTCGTCTCCAACGAGCCCCCGCTGTGGGTCTGTCTGCTGACCGGCGCGGGCTCCTTGCCCCTGAGCAAGGTCCTGCTCGGCACGTCCTTCTTCACCTCCACCGTCGGGGAGGGTGGGGTCACCCCCTGGGTCGTGCGGCTCGCCGTCACCTCCACCCTCACGGCCGCGGTGAGCTTCTTCGTCGGCGGGCACGGTCGTGGGGGCGCCGACGACGACCACACCACCGACGTCCCCCCGCCCCCTCGTGCGACGGCCTGAGCGGGACCGCGTGCCGGGCGGCCGGGCGGCTGGGCGGCTGGGCGGCTGGGCGGCTGGGCGGCTGGGCGGCTGGGCGGCTGGGCTAGAGGTAGTCCTCGAGGCGGGCGACCGTGAATCCCTGTTCCCGGATGTGTCGCAGCAGGTTCGCCGTCATCTCGGTCATGGTCGTGCCCTTGAGCTCGGACGGCCCGCGGAAGTGGGCCAGGACGATGTCGCCCGGGTGGAGCTTCTTGTCGCCGCGCTGGTACTGCATGTTCTTGATCTGCATGGACTCGCGCCACAGGACGATCGCCTCGACCCCGCAGGACGCGGCGGCGGCCCGGGTGTCCTCGTTCCAGTTGCCGTAGGGCGGACGGAACAGCCGCGGCAGGGTGCCGTATCGATCCTTCAGCTTGGTCTGCTGGCCGCAGATCTCCTGCTTCTGCGCGGCCGCGCCCAGGGTGCGGAGGTTCGGGTGGGTCAGCGTGTGGTTCTGGACGCCGTCGCCGAGGGCCTGGAGCTTGCCGAAGTAGCCGTAGTCGGCGCTGATGGCGGAGTCCGTCAGGAACATCGTGAAGGGGATCTTCAGCTCCCGCATCATCGTCAGGAACTCCGGGTCCTTCTCCGCCCCGTCGTCGAAGGTGAGAAAGACGATCTTCTCCCGGGTGGGTATCTCGCTGATCACCGGCACCCGGCCGCCGGCGGCCGACGGCGCGACCGGCTTGACGTCGGGCGGGGCGGGCGGTGCGGCCAGCGGCTCGAGGCCCCACTTGCCGTACGCCGCCTCGACGCCCGCCCGCGCACCCGCCTCGCCGCGGGGCGACTGGGTGGGCGGTACGGAGCGGGACGATGCGGCGGGACGGCCGGACTCCGCCGGGGGCTCGGCCGCGCAGCCCGTCACGACGCCCGTCGCGAGAAGGACGCAGGCAAGCGCCGCCCCTCTGATCCGCCTGTCCATCCTGTGCACCCCATGTGATCCGTACGCCTCGACCTGTCCACTGCTTGATGTCGAACGGACGTCCGAGGTTCCGCCGCGGAACCGAGCGGGTGCGGGTCTCCCGGTGCGGGTCTCCCCGGTGCGGGCGGACGCGGGCCGGCGCGCGATGATGGCCGGTATGCGCATCCGCATCGACGCCGTCGACCTGCCCGGCCTCACCCGACCGGCCTCCGCCGACGGCAGGGTCCCCGCGTACGGCAACCTGCACGTCGCCGTGCAGCGTCGCGACCGTCCGGCGGAACTGCTCGAACCGCAGCCCGGCGACGCGCCGTCCGCGAGCTGGACCCTGGAGTGCACCACGAGCGTCTCGGCGACCGGCATCGAGGTCAGAGGGCCCTATGTCCAGGACCGTCTGGGCCGGCGGTTCGTCTACCTGTCGTGGGGCACGGTCGACGGGTCGGGCGTCTTCACGATGTTCCGCCGCGCCAAGCTCATGATCGACGCCGTCCCCGCCGACGTGCTCGCCGCCGCCGCACAGGACGGACTGCTGGTCGGACGCCTCGGCCTGACCGACGAGCAGGGCGGACCCCTCTGCGCACGCGTCGAGCCCCCGCGCATCACCTGGACCGCAGAACGCGCCGACTAGAGCGGCTTGGCTACGCTTGGCATTAAGTGCCTATTGCGGGGCAATGTCGGACAAATGTCCTAAGGAACCGAAGATGGGTCTCGGCGCCGGCCGTCCGGCCGTGAAGCGTAGGTCCCTCATCCGCGCGTCGGTGGCGGTCGCGGTCGCCGCCGGTCTGATCCTGGCCGGCGCCTGCGGCGGAAGCGCCGGAAGCGGGGACGGGGACGGCAGTCTCGCCGTCGGGGTGCTGCTCCCGGGGGGCGGGGCCTCGCGGTTCGGGCAGTTCGACAAGCCCCTGATCGAGCAGCGGCTGAAGGCGCTGTGCCCGGACTGCCCGGCGCCGACCTTCGCCGCCACGTCCGACCCGGCTGTCCAGCGACAGCAGATCGAGTCCATGATCACCCGGCAGGTGGACGTCCTGATCCTCGCCGCCGTCGACCCCCAGCTGCTGCGCCCGTCGGTCGAGGCCGCGCACCGGGCCGGCATCCCGGTCGTCGCCTACGACCGGCTCGCCCAGGGCCCGATCTCCGGCTACGTCACCTTCGACGGCGCGACGGTCGGCAGGCTCCAGGGCGAGGCGCTCCTGACGGCCATGAACGCGGCGGCGCGCGGCGAACGGATCGTCATGATGAACGGCGCCACGACCGATCCCAACGCCGGCTGGTTCAAGCGCGGGGCGCTCTCCGTCATCGACGGCAAGGTCCAGATCGGCAAGTCGTACGACACCGTCGGCTGGCGCCCGGAGAACGCCTTCGTGAACATGACCAACGCCATCGCCGCCCTGGGCGCGGGCGAGATCGACGGCGTCCTGGCCGCCAACGACAGCCTCGCCGGCGCCGTGGTCGCCGCCCTCAACGCCGCCGAGGTCAGGCCGCTGCCTCCGATCACCGGCCAGGACGCCGACCTCGCGGGCGTGCGGCGCATCGTCCGGGGCGACCAGTACATGACCGTCTACAAGCCCTTCGAGCCCGCGGCCGACGCCGCCGCGAAGATGGCCGTCGCCCTGGGGCGCGACGAGACGCTGGACTCCATCGCCACGGGCACCGTCGACAACGCCACCACCGAGGACATTCCGGCGGTTCTGCTCCCGTCGGTCCCGGTGACCGTCGGCAACATCAAGGACACTCTGGTCAAGGACGGTATGTACACCATCGACCAGATCTGCACCCCCGAGCTCAGGTCCGCCTGCGACAAGGCCGGACTCACTTGACGCGTCTTCCCCGGAGCGGAAGGAGGTGACCCCGTGGCGGCTCAGCCCCTGCTGGCGTTGCGCGGTGTCTCCAAGCGGTTCGCCGCCGTCCAGGCACTGGCGGACGTCGAGCTGGAGATCAGGGCCGGGGAGGTGGTCGCCCTGATGGGCGACAACGCCGCCGGTAAGTCCACCCTGGTCAAGGTGATCTCGGGAGTCGGTCCCGCCGACCGGGGCGTCATCGAGTGGCAGGGCGGCGCCGTCCAGATCAGGCGTCCACAGGACGCCCAGGGGCTGGGGATCGCGACCGTGTACCAGGACCTCGCGATGTGCGGCAATCTCGACGTCGTCGCCAACCTCTTCCTCGGCCGGGAGATCCACCGGCTCGGCATCCTCGACGAGGTGGAGATGGAGCGCCGCACCCGTGAGCTGCTGAAGACCCTGTCCATCCGCATCCCCGACGTGCGCGTGCCGCTCGCCACGCTGTCCGGCGGCCAGCGGCAGGTCGTCGCGATCACCCGCTCGTTCCTCGGCGAGCCCCGGCTCGTGCTGCTCGACGAGCCCACCGCCTCCCTGGGCATCGAGCAGACCAGCCAGCTCCTCGACCTCATCGAGGAACTGCGCGACCAGGGCCTCGGGGTGCTGCTCATCAGCCACAACATGGGGGACATCAAGGCCGTCGCCGACCGGGTCGCCGTCCTGCGCCTCGGCCGCAACAACGGCTTCTTCGACGTGAACACCACCTCCCAGGAACAGATCATCTCCTCCATCACCGGCGCGTCGGACAACGCCGTGGCGCACCGCACGACCCGCCCGGAGGAAGCATGGCCCTGAGGGGGAGGAGGAACCGGAACCGCACCACCGATGCCACGCCCACCGCCGATGCCACGCCCACCGCCGACCGGGAGGACGACGGTCTCCGGGAGGACGACGGTCACCGGGGGCCCGCCGGACGCCTCGGCGCGTACGGCGAACGCCTCAGGGCATCGGCCGATCGGCTCGCCCCGACCGACGCGGTGCGCCGCAGGCTGCGCGAAGGCGGGCTCGGCCCCGCCCCGGTGCTGCTCGCCCTCGCCGTGACCTGGATCGTCTTCCAGGCCCTCAACGACAACTTCCTCTCGCCGCGCAACCTGTCCGTCCTCAGCGTGGACATCGTCGGGACCGGCATGGTCGCCGTCGGCATCGTCTTCGTCCTGCTGATCGCCGAGATCGACCTGGCGGTGGGTTCGCTCGCCGGCCTGGCGGGCGCCGTGTTCGCGGCGCTGAACGTGAACCTCGGGATGCCGGAGTGGCTCGCCGTGCTCATCGCGGTGCTGTGCGGCACGGCCGCCGGGGCCGTCCACGGGTTCTCCTTCGCCAGGATCGGCGTACCCGCCTTCGTCGTGACCCTCGCCGGTCTGCTGGTCTGGAACGGCGTGATGCTCTACCTGCTGGGGCCCGACAGCTCCATCAACTTCAGCGAGGACGGCCTGGTCGCCACGCTGACCAGCCGCTACTTCGACTCCACCGTCGCCGTCAACGGCCTGGCGGCGCTCTGCACGGCCGCCTACCTCCTCGTCGCCCTCCACGACCACCGGCGCCGCGCCGCCGCCGGGATGCCCTGCCGGCCGATGGGCGAGATCTGGGCGCGCACGGCCCTGCTCGCGCTGGTCGCGTTCTCCGTCGTCTACGTGCTGGGCCGCTTCGAGGGGCTGCCGCTGGCGCTGCTGATCTTCCTGGCGGTCATCGTCGCCTCGGACCTCCTGCTGCGCCGCACCCCCTACGGCCGGCAGGTCCTCGCGCTGGGCGGCGGGGTGGAGGCGGCCCGGCGGTCCGGCGTCGACGTGGCGCGGGTGCGGATCTCGGTGTTCATGGTGTCGGGGACCCTGGCCGCGGTCGGCGGCCTGTTCATCGCGTCGCGGCTCACCTCGGCGAGCCAGATCTCCGGCTCCGGCGTGCTGCTGATCAACGCCATCGCCGCGGCCGTCATCGGCGGCACCAGCCTGTTCGGCGGACGCGGCTCGACCTGGTCCGCGCTGCTGGGGGTGCTCATCATCCAGTCGATCGGCTCGGGCATGGCGCTGCTGGGGGTCCAGCCCCCGGTCCAGCTCATGATCACGGGTGGGGTGCTGTTCACCGCGGTGGTCTTCGACTCGCTGACGCGGCGCTCCGCGGAGTCACGCGGACGGGTCTGAGAGACCTCCGGGACGGTGCCGGTGAGCGCGTCCGCGACGGTGTCGGTGAGCGCGTCCGGCGTTCAGGGGGTCGGGGGCGCGGCGGGCGTCGGGGTGGAACGGCGTCGGGTGCGGAAGCCGCCCCGTCGGCCGGCCGCGCGCAGGAACACGACCGTGGGGACGACGCAGACGAGGATGGCGGCCACGCCGGCCTCCGGACCGAAGCTGCCCCCGGTGAGCGCGTCGGGTCCCGACAGCACGCCCTGGAGCAGCCCCGCCGGGGCGTCCTCGTTGCCGGAGACGGTGGTGCCGTAGATGCCGCTCTCGGCGAAGTTCCAGCCGAGGTGCAGACCGATCGGGAGCCAGAGGCTGCGGGTGGCGACATAGGCGGCGCCGAGCATCAGACCGCCCTCGACGGCGATGGCCAGCGCCCCCCACACGGTGGCGTCGGGGTTGACGAGGTGCAGCCCGCCGAACAGCAGGGCCGAGATCGTCAACGCGCCCCGGGTGCCGGTGAGTTCCTCCAGCAGCCGGAAGACGACACCCCGGAAGAGGAGTTCCTCGGTGACGGCGACGCCCGCCATCGTCCCGAACACGGTCACCGCCCCGCCGACGGACACCCCGCCCTTCGTGCCGTACCCGCCGAACAGGGCGACGATCGCGATCGTCCCGGTGAAGAGGCCGAGGCCGACGAGGGTGCCGGTGCGCAGCCCGGAGGTCGCCGTCGTGGTGTCCAGTTCGGACACCGGGCGCTGTTCCAGGGCCCGTACGACCGCCGCGTAGCTCGTCAGCGCGAGCGCCACCACGGCCGCGCCGAACAGCAGGGACAGGAGCGGGTTGTCCCCCGCCACGGCTCTCGCCCCGGCCGCGAGCGACGTCACCGCCACGAACAGCACCACCATCGCCACCAGCCGCACCCCCGCCGGACGCACCCGCCGCGAGACGACGAACGGCTCCTGCGAGAACAGGTCCTTGAGCGTGCTCTTCAGCGGGCGCGCGTTGTTGAGCGCCATGAGGTTCCTCCCGTGCCGGGCGGCGGTCCCGTCACCGCCGCGTCGGCAGGAACGCTACGAGCGCGGGCCACCGTTGATCATCGCCCTGTGGTGGACAGTCGCGTGTAGCTCTCCCGGGGGACAACGGCCCCGTTCAGTCGTGGACGGTGACCAGTCCCACCCGGTGCGCGAGGACCACCGCCTGCACGCGGTCGCGCAGGTCGAGCTTGGTGAGGATGCGGGACACGTACGTCTTGACCGTCTCGCGGCTGAGGACCAGCCGGTCGGCGATCTCGGCGTTCGACAGCCCCTCGGCGATGAGTCTCAGCACCTCGGTCTCGCGGGGCGCCAGCACCGACAGCGCCTCCGGGACGGCGGACCCGCGGGCGTTCGGGCGGATCCGGTCGGCGAACCTGCCGACGAGTCGCCGGGTGACGGCCGGCGCCAGCAGGGACTCCCCCGCGGCGATCGTGCGGATCCCCTCTACGAGTTCGCGCGGCGGTGAGTCCTTGAGCAGGAACCCGCTCGCGCCGGCCCGCAGCGCCTCGTACACGTACTCGTCGAGGTTGAAGGTGGTGACCACCAAAATCCTGACCGGGTCGGCGACGCCCGGTCCGGCCAGCAGCCGGGTCGCCTCGATCCCGTCCAGGAGGGGCATCCGGATGTCCATCACCACCACGTCCGGGCGCAGCCGTCGCGCGGCCTCGACCGCCGCGCGGCCGTCGGCGGTCTCTCCCACGACCTCGATGCCGGGGTGCGCGGTGAAGATGGTGACGTAGCCGGTGCGCACCAGCTCCTGGTCCTCGCAGACCAGGACGCGGATCGGCGCCCCGACGCCGGTGCCGGTTTCGGTGCTGCCGCCGGTCATGCGTGCCTCCCGGTGGGGGCGGGGACGCGGGCGGGGATGCGGGCGCGGACGCCGAAGCCGCCGTCCGGCCGGGCGCCGGCGTGCAGTTCGCCGCCGAACACGCTCACCCGCTCGCGCAGTCCGTCCAGTCCGTGGCCGCCTCCGCCGCCGAGCGGCCCGGGCGCGGGAACGGTCGACACCGCGGGCGCTCCTTCGGTCGTCACCTCGACTTCGATCACGTCGTGGCCGTGCTGGACCCGGACGAGCGTCCCGTGGCCCGGCGCGTGCCGGAGCGCGTTGGTCAGCGCCTCCTGCACCACGCGGTACACGGCCAGCTCCACGGCCGAGGGCAGCGGCCGTCGCTCTCCCCGCTCCGTCAGCTCCACCGGCTGGCCCGCCGCCCGGACCTGCTCGACCAGGCCGCCCAGGTCACCCAGACCGCCCAGACCGCCCGACGCCGACCCGCGCTCCATCTCGTACGACTCCTCGGGAGACTTCTCGTAAGACGCCTCGCCGGGTGCCGGGTCGCCGGGCCTGCCGCCGGACGCCTTCAGTACGCCCAGCAGGTGCTGGAGATCGGTCAGGGCGTGCCGGCCGGAGTCGCTGATCGCACCGAGCCCGACGGCCACCCGGTCCGGCGCGTCGGCGAGCAGGAACTGCGCCGCGTCCGCCTGCACCACCATCGCGGTGACGTGATGGGTCACCACGTCGTGCAGCTCCCGGGCGATCCTGGCCCGTTCCCGCGCCGTCGCCATCTCCGCGCCGATGCGCCGCCGCTCCTCCTCCCCGGCCCGCTGGGCCCGCACCGACCTGCCCACGGCCCAGCACGCCACCAGCACGAGGTGGATGAGGACGAAGTCGGACACCCCCTGCGGTGAGCCCCTGCCGTGCAGTCCGATCGCGAACAGCGCGAACAGCCCGGTCGCGACGGCCACCGGCACACCGAGACGTACGCCGCCCGCGCTGCGCCCGTGGGCGCCCGCGCTGTACAGGGCGACATACAGGCCCACACTCGCGAACGTCTGTGGATAGCCCGCCAGTTCATGTATCGCGGACGCTCCCGCCACCAGCGCGAGGCACACCCCGGGCCACCGCCGTCGCAGCACCAACGGCAGCCACAGGGCCGCCGCCACCAGAAGGCCGGGCCCGTCGTACGGACGCTGCGTCAGATCGCCGAACTCCGCGCCGACGGGGGCGGTCACCGGCGCGAACATCACCGGCGCCAGGGCGACGGTGAGAACTCCGTCCCGCAGCAACACGCCCCGCGCGCTCCAGCGCGTCACGACGGCTCGCGCGCCGTCCATCAGTGATGACAGTGATGACGCCGTCGCCTCGAACACAGGGGCGAGCCTAGCCTCCGCCCGACCTCCGACGGCACCGCTTCCGAGTCCGCTCCACCACTGTTTCCGGCACTGTTTCCGGCCTTGTTTCCGGCGCCACGGGAGCCTGGAAAGATCGGTGGAGTTTCGAAACATTCGAGAATGGCATGGGGGTCACTTGATCTTGATTTTACCGATCTTGCTCAGATGAATTGACGCATTCGAGCCATGCAGCCTCTGAGCTGCACAAATATCCCCACGCACGCCCTTCGGGTATTCCGAATGTTTCGAAGTAGAAACCGAAAGTATTGACAGTTGTCGTGCCCCGGCCAACACTGGCGCCGTCATCGGCCGTAAGAGGACGAGGAGGAAGCACGCACATGAAAATCGCACCCGCACAGCGACTCAGGCTGCTCATCAGCGGTGTCTGCACCATGCTGCTGGTCGCCGTGGCCGCGCTCACCCTGCCCGGCACCGCGCACGCCGACACGGTCGTCAACACGAACCAGACCGGCACCAACAACGGCTACTACTACTCGTTCTGGACCGACTCGCAGGGCACGGTCTCCATGAACCTGGGCTCCGGCGGCAACTACGGCACCTCCTGGAGCAACACCGGGAACTTCGTCGCCGGCAAGGGCTGGAGCACCGGCGGGCGCCGCAGTGTCACCTACTCGGGCACCTTCAACCCGTCCGGCAACGCCTACCTGGCCCTCTACGGGTGGACGTCGAACCCGCTCGTCGAGTACTACATCGTCGACAACTGGGGCACCTACCGGCCCACGGGAACGTACAAGGGGACCGTCACCAGCGACGGCGGCACCTACGACATCTACAAGACGACGCGGTACAACGCCCCGTCCGTCGAGGGCACCAAGACCTTCGACCAGTACTGGAGCGTCCGGCAGTCGAAGCGGACCGGCGGCACCATCACCACCGGCAACCACTTCGACGCCTGGGCCCGCGCCGGAATGCCCCTGGGCAGCTTCAGCTACTACATGATCCTCGCCACCGAGGGGTACCAGAGCAGCGGCAACTCCAACATCACGGTGGACGGCGCCGGTTCGGGCGGCGGCACCGGCGGAGGCGGCAGCAGCGGCTGCACGGCGACCCTGTCCGCGGGCCAGCAGTGGAGCGACCGGTACAACCTCAACGTCGCGGTCACCGGCTCCAGCAACTGGACCGTGACCATGAACATCCCCTCCCCGGCGAAAGTCCTCTCCACCTGGAACACCGGCGCCACCTACCCCAGCGCGCAGGTGCTGACCGCCAAACCCAACGGCAGCGGCAACAACTTCGGCGTCACCATCCAGCCCAACGGCAACTGGACCTGGCCGACGGTCTCCTGCGCCGCGAGCTGACCCCCACACCCCGCCCCAGGCTGGAGGACCACCCCGTATGAGCACCAGACCACATCTCTCCTTACGCTCCCTGGTCACGAGGCTGGTGGTCGTCGCGACGGCCGCCGCGTGCACCCTCACCGTCCAGGCCGCCGCCGCCCCGGCACAGGCCGCCACGTGCAACGGGTACGTCGGGCTCACCTTCGACGACGGCCCGGGCGGCACCACGACGGCCCTGCTCAACGCCCTCACCCAGAACGGGCTGCGGGCCACGATGTTCAACCAGGGCCAGTACGCCGCCGCCAACCCGTCCCTGGTCCGGGCCCAGGTGAACGCCGGCATGTGGGTCGGCAACCACAGCTACACGCACCCGCATCTGACCCAGCTCGGCCAGTCGCAGATCGACTCGGAGATCTCCCGGACCCAAGCGGCCGTCGCCGGCGCGGGCGGCGGCACCCCGGTGCTGTTCCGCCCGCCGTACGGCGAGACCAACGCGACGGTGAAGGCGGTCGAGGCCAAGTACGGCCTGACCGAGATCATCTGGGACGTCGACTCGCAGGACTGGAACAGCGCGAGTACCGACGCGATCGTGCAGGCCGCCGGCCGGCTCACCAACGGCCAGGTCATCCTCATGCACGACTGGCCCGCCAACACCCTCGCGGCGATCCCGCGCATCGCGCAGGGCCTGGCCGCACGCGGCCTGTGCGCCGGCAGGATCTCCGCACAGACCGGCCGGGCCGTGGCTCCCGACGACAGCGGTGGTGGCGGCGGCACCGGCGCCTGCACCGCGACCCTGTCCGCGGGCCAGCAGTGGAGCGACCGGTACAACATCAACGTCACGGTCACCGGCTCGAGCAACTGGACCGTCACGATGAACGTCCCCTCCCCTGAGAAGATCATCGCCACCTGGAACATCAGCGCCGGCTATCCCAGCGCCCAGGTACTCACCGCCAAGCCCAACGGCAGCGGCAACAACTGGGGAGTCACCGTCCAGACCAACGGCTCCTGGACCTGGCCGACGGTCACCTGCAGCGCGACCTGATCCGGCATCCCCGCAACACCGCAACCGCAACGATGGCGCGGCGACCCCCGGTCGCCGCGCCACACCAGGGCCCGGCGGTGCCGGCGGGGCATTATCTGTTGTCGCAAAGTGAGAAATGGACGGGACACGCGATGAGTATTTCTTGGCCGACAGACGGAGCGTAATTATCGGTCACGCACCGTCGATCGCGGCGTGCTACTGTCTTTACCAGTTGCAGTTGTGGTCTCCAGAAGGTTTTTCCGACGGGGTGATCATCACGGCGACCGGGATCCGCACAGGGTGGATTCCGACACCGTTCCCGAAGGAGATTCAAAATGGCTGCTGGCACCGTGAAGTGGTTCAACGCTGAAAAGGGCTTCGGCTTCATCGAGCAGGACGGCGGCGGCCCCGACGTCTTCGCCCACTACTCGAACATCGCCGCCCAGGGCTTCCGCGAGCTCCAGGAAGGTCAGAAGGTGACGTTCGACATCGCGCAGGGCCAGAAGGGCCCGACCGCTGAGAACATCGTCCCCGCCTGACACCCAAGCAGCGCGGACACAATAATTTCGCAGCTGGGGCCCGCACCTTGGGGTGCGGGCCCCAGCTCGCTGCTTTCCCGCGGATAAACCCCGCGGCGCATTTTTCGCCGTCGACCCGATTCGACGCCATCGCCTTTGGCCCGTTCTCGCGATTCTCAGCGCCGCATACCTGCCGCGGGAATTCCTTGATACGCGCCGACGCATCAAGGAAGGTTCCTTTGAACCACGCACGCACGCATACCCGCAGGAACGACCGCTTCGCCGAGCACCGCTCCCGGCCCGACCGCTCCGGCGCCCCGCGCCGCGGCAACGACGGCGGCGGACGCCGACGGATCTCGCCCCAGGGCGAGTTCGCACTACCGAAGACGATCACCCCGGCGCTGCCCGCCGTCGAGTCGTTCGCCGAGCTGGGCATGCCGGAACGACTGCTGGCCGCGCTGGGTCACGAGGGCGTGGCCATACCGTTCCCGATCCAGGCGGCGACCCTGCCGAACTCGCTCGCGGGCCGCGACGTGCTCGGCCGCGGTCGCACCGGCTCGGGCAAGACCCTCGCCTTCGGCCTCGCGGTGCTGGCCCGTACGGCGGGCCGCCGCGCCGAACCGCGACAGCCGCTCGCGCTCGTCCTCGTACCCACCCGGGAACTCGCCCAGCAGGTCACCGACGCGCTCTCGCCGTACGCCCGCTCCGTGGGGCTGCGGCTGGCGACCGTGGTCGGCGGAATGTCGATCGGCAGGCAGGCCGGCGCGCTGCGCAACGGCGCCGAGGTCGTCGTCGCCACGCCGGGTCGGCTCAAGGACCTGATCGACCGGGGCGCCTGCCGCCTGGACGCCGTCGACATCACCGTCCTCGACGAGGCCGACCAGATGGCCGACATGGGCTTCATGCCCCAGGTCACCGCGCTGCTCGACCAGGTGCGGTCCGACGGCCAGCGGATGCTGTTCTCCGCCACCCTGGACCGCAACGTGGACCTGCTGGTCCGGCGCTACCTGGTCGACCCGGTGGTCCACTCCGTCGATCCGGTCGCGGGCGCCGTCACCACGATGGAACACCACGTACTCCACGTGCACGGCGCGGACAAGCAGCGGGCGACCACCGAGATCGCGGCACGCGACGGCCGGGTGATCATGTTCCTGGACACCAAGCACGCGGTGGACCAGCTGACCAAGCACCTGCTGCACAACGGCGTCCGCGCCGCGGCCCTGCACGGCGGCCGGTCCCAGCCGCAGCGCACCCGCACGCTCGCCCAGTTCAAGGACGGCCACGTCACGGTGCTGGTGGCGACCAACGTCGCGGCCCGCGGCATCCACGTCGACAACCTCGACCTGGTCGTCAACGTCGACCCGCCGAGCGACCCCAAGGACTACCTGCACCGCGGCGGCCGTACGGCACGGGCCGGCGAGTCCGGCAGCGTCGTCACGCTGGTGACCCCCGACCAGCGGCGCGGCATGAGCCGGCTGATGGTCTCGGCCGGCATCACCCCGCAGATCACCCAGGTCCGCTCGGGTGAGGCGGAGCTGAGCCGCGTCACCGGCGCCCGAACGCCCTCCGGTGTCCCGGTCGTCATCACCGCGCCGGTCGCGGCCGTCCCGCGTCGCCGCGCGTCGTCGTCCTCGTCCGCTTCGTCTCCGTCCGCCTCGTCCCGGTCCTCCTCGTCCCGGGGCCGTCGCGGGCGGCCGGGCCGGGACCGGCCCGCAGTCAACCCGGCGGCCTGAGGTCCGGCCCGCATCGCGCCGTAGAAAGGCTCACCCATTCCGCAGGAGGCACAAGTGACATCGGTCCAGACGCACCCGGTGCGGACCCGGCGGCACCACGACGAGTCCGGGCCGCGGGTCCGTGACGACATGACCGTCGAAGTGGCGCTGTCCGTCATGGCCGGTGCCCGGGTCGATCATCTGATCCTCTGCGACGGGGACGATCAGTGCACGGGCTCGGTCACCCGTGCCCAGCTGGCCGTTCTGCGCGCCGCTGCCACGTACACGGACCGGCTCCGCCTGCGGGACGTGCTCGACGCGCCGGTCCGGCCGCCGTCGAGGCCCTGCTCCTTCTCTCTGTGAGGCATCCATGCGCTGTGTCATCGCCCGGTACCCGTTCGACCTCACCAAGGACGGCGTCATGGACTCGATGAAGGGCATCACGCCCGAGCCCGTCACGGGTGAGTCCGTGACCATCGGCCGTCGCCGCTACCCCGTCAAGCAGGTGGGGGAGATCATCACCCGCCAGGACCGCCGTGACTTCACCGGTGGCGAGGTCGTGCGGGCCATGGTCCGCCTCGGCTTCACCTGCCACGAGCACCCCGCCACGCCCGTACAGGACCTGACGCCGATGCAGAGCGCTTCGGCGCTGCTCGGCGCCCCCGGGGTGTGGGAGGCCTGACGGGCCGAAGACCCGGAAGTACCGTGAGGGCCCTGCCGACACCTGTCGGCAGGGCCCTCACCGCGTTGTGCGGGCCTGAACGGTATCTGCACCCTCGGGGAACCGAAATCTACTCTTGTCAGAGTAGACATTGGCATGCGGCTTGGGTAACGTTTCTTGCGTACGCACGACCAGGCAGTGGTCGGTTCAGAGGAAGGACGGAAACGCATACGCCATCAGGATCGCCCGACCCGAGGAAGACTCCGGGTTCGGGTACCGCAAGGCCATGGATGGGAAGGTGGTCCCCGGTCACGCAACCGCGATCCACGCGCCCCCGCCCGTACGACGGGCCCGGGTAGCGAAACAGAAGGTCGGCGCAGCAGCACAGCCGACCGATGGTGTTGAATTTCCCTCGGGGCCCTGGTGCCGTACGGCACCAGGGCCCCTCGACGCGTTGCACAACGAGGTGAGATGACAGCAGATACCCCGCTCGGCGGTCGTCTGGACGACGACGACTATCCCGCGTACACGATGGGTCGGGCAGCAGAGATGCTCGGCACCACTCCGGGCTTCCTCAGAGCCCTCGGCGAGTCCCGGCTGATCACGCCTCTCCGCTCGGAGGGCGGACACCGCCGGTACTCCCGCTACCAGCTCCGGATCGCCGCCCGCGCCCGCGAGCTCGTCGACAAGGGCACTCCCATCGAGGCCGCCTGCCGCATCGTCATCCTCGAGGACCAGCTCGAGGAGGCTCAGCGCATCAACGCCGAGTACCGCCGCGCCGCGGACGAAGGCTCCGACGGCCCCGGTTCCGGTTCCGGCTGAGCTCAGGGCGTCGGGTCCGGGCGCTCGCCGCGGCGCAGGGCGCGGGCGCACCAGCCGATGACCGTGGCGTTGACCAGCGCACCGAACACGACGGCGACGACGAACATCGCGACGCCGTCCGGCAGCACGAGCAGCACGAAGCCGCCCGGGGCGGTGGCGAGCAGCGGGACGACGCCCGCCATGGACTCGCCCGAGCTGTCGCCGGCGGTCACCACGATCGCCCACACCAGCAGGACCGCGCAGAGCGCCAGGTAGCCACGGGCGAAGACGTCACCGAGGGCGTGGCCCAGACTCCGGCGCAGCCGGTGAAGAAGACGGTGTGGGAGGGCTCGGCCTGAGCCGGTACCGGTCACGGGGCGGACTCCTCGGTCACGGGGTGGGCTTCTCGGTCACGGCGGACTCCTCGGTTGCGGTGGACGGTGCTGCGGTCGGGGGCTTCGGGCTGCTGGTGGAGGGCCGTCAGAGGTGGGTGCCCGGCGGGTTCGGGCGGGCGAGGCCGAGGTCGTACGCGAGGATCGTCGCCTGTACGCGGTCGCGCAGACCCAGCTTGCGCAGCAGCGCGTTCACATGGGACTTGACGGTGCCCACGGTGATCCCGAGCTCCTCGGCGACCTCCGCGTTGTTGAGTCCCGTCGCGATCAGCGTGAGGACGTACCGTTCGCGGGCGGTCAGGCTGTCCAGCTCGCGGGAGCCGCCTCCCGTCCGCTGCCCGGAGCCCGCCGCGGACGCGTAGTGGCCGATGAGACGGCTGGTCGCGGAGGGGGCGAGCACGCTCTCACCGGCGGCCACCACCCGGATGCCGTGCAGCAGCTCGGCGGGGTGCACGTCCTTGAGCAGGAATCCGGAGGCGCCGGCGCGCAGCGCGTCGAAGACGTACGCGTCGAGGTCGAAGGTGGTCAGCACCAGGACCCGGGGCGCGTTCTCCCGGCCGGTGATGATCCGGGTGGCGGCGATGCCGTCCAGTTCGGGCATCCGGACGTCCATGACGACCACGTCCGGCGCCAGCTCCTCGGCGAGACGCACCGCGGCGACGCCGTCGGCTGCCTCGCCGACGACCGTCAGGTCATCCTCGGCGTCGATCACGGCGGCGAACCCCGCCCGTACGATGCCCTGGTCGTCGACGACCAGCACGCTGAGGCTCATCGCTCCCTCTCCTCGTCGCCCTGCCGCGGAACCGGCGCGAGTGGCAGCCGGAGACCGACCGTGTCCGGTCGGCCGGTGATCAGGGTGCCGCCGAGCGCCGCGACCCGTGCCGCAAGCCGCTCCCGTACGGCGGGGCGGGCGGCACGCGGCACCCCGGTGGCCGTGAGCGTCAACATAGCGCCGTCCGCGTCGAGTTCGAGCACCGCGGGCTCCTCGCCGCCGGCCGCCAGTACCGTCTCGGCGGCATGGTAGGCGGTCAGGTCGACCGCCGTGGGCAGCCGCTCCGGCACCCGGGCGGTCAACCGTATCTCGACGTCGCGGCCGGTGGCCCGGCACTGGCGGGCGAGCAGATCGAGCGCCTGGAGGGTGGGCTGTGGCCGCAGTTCGGGCCCCGTCGCCCCCTGCCGGACCGTGTCGAGCAGGGCGCGCATCGCGGCCAGGGCCTCGCGGGCGCGTTCGGCGGTCGCGTCGAGCCGGCCCGCCTCCGCCTCCGTGACCATGTCGGCGGTACGCGCCAGCACGGTGGTCTCCAGTCCGGCGGCGATCCGGCGGCGTTCGGCCCACGCGTCCCGGACGGCCTCCTCGGTCCAGGCGGCGAGGCGTTCGTCCCGGGAGCCCCGGGCGGCCCGGTCGCGCCGCCCCCGCAAGGTCCCGACCAGGCCGGCCGCGCCGACCGCCAGGGCCGCCCCGGCCGTCGCCCACCCGACCACCGCCCAGAGGGGGACCGACGTCCCCCGGCCCAGAACGGCGACCGCCACGGCCGTCGCGTGCACGACCACGGCCGCCCCCGGAAACAACCCGACCGGGCCCACCCGACGACGCTCTTCGGCAGCGCCGGACACACCGGGACCGGAGCGGGACGCCTGCGCCGCGATCGCCGCGCAGGTCGCCAGGATGCTCAGCGCCGGGGGCAGGGCGACCGGGCCGCTGTAGTCGCCCGCGGCCATCGCCACCGGCCAGAGCGGGGCCAGCCCGAGCAGGACGACCCGGGCGGTGCGGGGCGCCCGGCGCAGCCACAGCAGCGCGACCGCCTGTGCCGCCGCCAGCAGGGCGAAGAGCACACCGGCGGACACCTGCGTGCTGTTCGACGTGGGCCGCGCGTGGATGACCAGGGCGGGCAGCAGCGGCTGGAGGACGAGGCCGGCGGCGGCCGTCAGCTGCGCCGCTCGGTAGTTCCGCGGCACGGGCCGTTCCGCCGGGGCGGCGGTCCGGCCGGGCAGCACCGCACGCACCTCCCAGCCACCGTCCGCCGTCGGGCCGCTGGTCAGCCTGCCGCCCGCCTCCCGGGCCCGGGCCCGCAGGAAGCCCTGGCCTCGGCCGCCACCCAGGTCCGCCCCGTGCGCCGCCGAACCGGCCGGTGGCGCCGCGCTCGTGACCGCGACCTCCGTGCGGCTGTCGTCGTACCGGCACCGCACGGTCGTGTGCGCTCCGGGCGCGTGCCGTGCCACGTTGGTCAGCGCCTCGCGCACGATGCCGTACACCGCGTCCGCGACCACGCCGTCCGGCAGGGCGTCGATCTCGCGGTCCACCCGCTGGTCCAGCCGGCGGAACCCCTCCACCAGAGCACGCAGCCGTTCCTCCGGCGACGGCAGTTCCTCCCGGGAAGGAGTCGGCGCCCGCACCGCGCCGAGCGCCCGGGTGACCTCGCGCCCGGTCTCGGCCGCGAACTCCAGCGCCTCGTCGGCGAGTTCGGGACGGCGGTCGCGCAGCCCGAGCGCCGCTCCCGCCGTGACCACGACGGCCGTCAGATGGTGGGCGCTGACATCGTGCAACTCCCTTTCCATACGACGTCGTTCGGCCTCCGGGAGCCGATGGCGTTCGGCCTCGGCCCGCTTCAGCGTCCGTTCGGCCGCTCGGCGTGCGCGTCGGGTCCGCCGAACCAGCAGACCGGCGCCGCACGCCGTCGCGTACAGCAGCGCGGTCAGGACGAGGTCGAGTCCGTCGCGGTCGCTCAGCCCGTGCAGGCTGATGCCCTGGAGCAACTGCCAGACGGCGAGCGCCGTTCCGCACAGCACGACGGTGAAGGTGTCGCGTTCGGTCGCCACGGTGAACAGGGCCGACGCGACCCCCGCGGTCCCGAGCACCGCCATCGCCCCGGTGGGCAGCGGCCCCGCACCCAGCGCGCAGGCCGCGGCGACCACGACGAGGGCCGCCACCGGGCGGGTGCGGCGCAGGGCGAGCGCGGCCGTCACCGAACCGGCCACCAGAGCCGCCACGAACAGGGCGGACGCGGGCGGAACGGCCCCGCGCACCAGCGCCGCGCCCGGCCACACGGCGGCCTGGCCGCAGATCAGCAGGACCGGGAGCAGCCGGTCGTCGGTTCGATTCATGGCCGGTCCAGGCTAGGCCGCAGGTGAGCGGGCCCCCTCCCGCTGGAGGCGGATTTCGTTCTCTTACCTGGGTTGCACTTCCTCTACCTGCGGTTCGACACCGCGATCGTCCCGCAGCGCGAGGACAGGCCCCTGTCCCCGGTCCTAGCCTCGATCACATCGGGAAAGCGGTCGACCACCGCTTCTGCACACCGAACACGCCGCGTTCGCCGAATTCAGCGAGTTCAGCGAGTTCAGTCAATCAATCCAATCCAGCCAATCAGTGAATTCAGGGGGATCTCCCATGTCCAAGCGCGTTCTCGTCCCGTCCATCGTCGGTGTCGTCGTCCTCGGCGGAGTGGCCGCCGGAGGTCTCGCCCTGGCCTACGGCGCCACGGAGCCGGCCGTGGCGAACGGCTCGGCCCGCTTTGTCGCTCCGTCCCACGGGAGTGCGGGCAGCCTCACCTTCACCGCGGACGTGAGCGACGACTCCGGCGTCCGGGGCCTCAAGGTCCTCGCGTGGCCGGTCAGTTCGAAGCTCGACCCGACCGAGGACGACATGCGGAAGGACGTGGACAGCGCCGTGTGCCGGACCGTCTCGACCGAGAAGGCACGCTGCACCTACACGGTGAAGGTCACCGCGGCGGAGGCGGCCGAGATGCCCGGGGGCACCTGGCACGTCTCGGCGCTGGCGACCGCCAAGGACGGGGGCACGGCGTTCGTGTCCCGTGCCGCCGTCTTCGACGTCACCGGCTGACCGCGTACGCGGACCACTGCCCGGGTCGGTCGGAACTGGGTCAGCCGGCCTGGGACGGCGTCTGCTTGATGCCGTCGACGATCGCCCGGTTCAGGATGGCGCTGGTGTAGGTGACCGTGCCGGGCTTGATCAGGGCGTCCGTCCCGCTGAGCTGCTTCACCTGGACCGAGCGCTCACCGAGGAAGACATGGGTCTTCGCGTCGAAGATCCACTCTTCGCGCTGGCCGCTGGTCTCGTCCAGCCGGGCCACCGCCACCCCGTGCCTGCCGACCGCGTCCACCGCGTCGTTCACGACCACGACACCGGGGATCTTCGCGGCGGTCTTGAACAGCGCCGAGTACAGCTCCGCCGGCGGGTAGCTCTCGGTGAGCAGGTCGCCGATGGTGGTGAAGGCCTGCTGGTCCGGCGTGTTCCCCTGCCCCTCGGTCTCCTTGTAGATCTTGGCGAGCAGCACGTCGGGGTCGGTGCTCAGCTTGGACAGGTAGTCGTACGACGGAGCGCCCAGGTGCGCCTTCGGGGTGTTGCCCAGTTCGTCGGGGAGGCTCAGGGTCTCGCCCTCGGGGCTGTCGTTGACGGCGGGGTCGATCAGCCAGCCCTTGGTGCCGTCCGGGGAGTCCCACAGCTGACGGGTGTGCAGCTGGTGACTGGCCAGGGTGGTCTTGTCGTCGACGGTCCTCAGGAAGGTGTCGGCCGACTTGGACTCGATGTAGATGTACTGACCCGGCCGGACCACCGGGTGGTCGTCTTCGGCGGCCGCCAGCGAGATCTGGTCGAGCAGCTGCGGCACGCCCTTGCTGGTGGCGACGCCGACGGTCGTCGTCAGGGCCGGCCCGGTGGCGACACCGCCGTCCCTGACCCCGTCGCCCCCGGTCGTCGCCACACCGGCGACGACCACCCCGGCCAGCGCGGCGGCCAGCACGGGCCAGGTGATCGCCGGGTGCGGCAGCCGCAGCCGCCGGGTGCCGCCCGGGGCAGCCGCCGGCGTGTGCTCTTCCTGTCGCGCTTCGTGGATCTGGGCCATCAGACGCTCCTTGTGGAACTGGTGACGGCCCGTCGGCAGGTCACGCGCCGTCCGGGCGAAGAGCTGTGCGCTCTCCTCCCCCTCGGCCGGACTCTGCCGGGACGTGTTCGCGTTCATCGGTTTCCTCCCTGCACGGGCCGGACCACGTTTGCGTGATCGCCTCTTACCTGTCGTCCGGTGCGGCCGCCTTCCCGATTTCCGCGAACTTTCTCAGGCGGCCGGTCGGCGTTCCGCTCGGACATCGGGTCGGACATCGGGGCGGGGGTCCGCTTGGACATCCGGTCGAGCGTCCGGTCGGCCGCCGGACGGGGGGCCGGCTCGTCCTCGGCGAGCGCCCACAGTTTCTTGCGGGCCCGGGAGAGGCGGGAGGCGACGGTGCCGACCGGGATCCCCAGGGCCTCGGCCGCGGCCTCGTAGTCCAGCCCCTCCCCCAGACAGAGCGCCACCACCTCGCGCTCCGGTCTGCGCAGCGTGGCCAGGGCGGTGAGGGCCGTCGCGAGCCGCCGCCGGTCGTCGATCCGGTCGGCGACCTCGTCGGCATGGTCGGGCACGGACAGTTCGGCCGCCGCGGCGACGCCGGCCGCCGCCCGGTACCGCCGGTTGCTGCGGTGCTGGTTGCGGGCGGTGTTGGTGGCGATGCCCAGCAGCCAGGGCCGCAGGGAGCCGCCCTCGGGATCGACCCGCTCACGCAGCCGCCACGCCTCCATGAAGGTCGCGGCCATCACGTCCTCGGCCGTCGACCAGTCCGCGGTCAGCCGGAAGGCATGGTTGTAGACGGCGCGGGCGTAGTCGTCGAACAACTCCGCGAACGCGCTCGACTCCCCGGCCCGTACCCGGGTACGCATATGAGTGCTCACCTCAATGAGCTGTCCGGCACTCGACACCGACTTCCCGTGACCTGCGCCACACTCGCCCCGCCGACTCGTACCGGGCCGTCCGTCCTGGGCCGGCCCCGGCGTAGAGGTTCGCACGCGGCCGCCGTCACCCCCGGCGGTGTTCGGCGGTGGTCTTCAGGTCGTGGAGCCAGGCTTCGAGGCCCGCGCCGAGCGCCGCGGTCGCGGTGGGGACGTCGGCTTCGACCTGGTCGCCGGTCCAGGTCTCCTCGGTGTGGACGCGGACACCGCCCTTGACCTCGGTGAAGGTCCACAGGTGGACGCCCTCGTCGACACGCAGGCCCTGCCCGATCGCGGGTCCGCTCCACAGGACGCAGGCCTCGCGCCGGAGTTGCCGGACGGTGGAGGTGATCTCGAGGGTGGTGGCGGGGGTGGTGGGCGTGGCGGGCGCGGGCGTGGTCCAGCGGAACCGCGAGCCCTTCAGGAGCGGGCCGGCGTCGAGGCGTTCGGCGCTGAGGACGGGCGGTTGCCAGGACGGCCACCGTTCGACGTCGGTCTGGAGCTTCCAGACGGTGCTCAGCGGCGCCTTGATCACCACGTCGGAGTGGTAGCGGATGCGGGCGGAGGCGTCCACGCCCTGCCCCCGGCACTGGGACGCACGGCTCTGCTGGGCGGCGGTCGGAGCGGGCGCGGCCTGGGCGGCCGGGGCGGCGGTGGCGAGGGCGCCGACGACGGCGAGCGCGAGAGGGAGTGCGAGCGGGAGCGCGAACGGCAGCGTCCGGGTGGTGGGCATGAGGTTTCCCTTGGTGAGGCGGCCGGGTGGTCCGGTGGGCCGGTGGCTGGGGCATGCGAGGCATACGGGACGGGGTACGGGACGCGGGCAGCGGGTACGAGCGCCCTCGCTCACGTGCGGCGGAGCCCTACGGGTGGAGGACGACCTTGCCGGCGACCGTGCCGGACTCGGCCAGACGAAGGGCTTCGGCGACGTCGGCGAGCGGGAGCCGGGCGGCGATCCGGGGCGTCACGTCCCCGCGCTGGAGGGCCGCGAAGAGCTCGGTGAGGTCGGTCCGCAGGCGGGCCCGGAAGCGGTTCTTGGCCAGGGCGCGGCCGGCCCAGACGTTGAAGAAGTAGGCGCGGCGGCGGTTGGGCAGCGCGTTCCACAGCCACAGTCGGCCGAGCAGCTTCAGCACGGGCCACTGCTTGGATCCCTCGTCGTCCCGCGTGGAGGCGGTGCCGTACGAGACGAGCGTGCCGCCGGGGGCGAGGAGGCGCCAGGAGTCGACGATGCCCCGTCCGCCGACGTGGTCGAAGACGGCGTCCACGCCGCCGGGGGCGAGTTCGCGGATCCGTGCGGCCAGGTTGTCGGCGCGGTAGTCGACGGGGGTGACTCCTTGGTCCCGCAGGGCGTCGTGGTGGCGGGTGGACGCCGTGCCGATCACCCGGACGCCGGCGGCGCGGGCCAGCTGGACCAGGACCGAGCCGACGCCGCCGTTGGCGCCGTGCACGACGATGGTGCCGCCCGCGCGGATCCGTGCCTTGCGGTGCAGCATCTGCCAGGCGGTGATGCCGTTGAGCACCAGGGTCTCCGCCTCAGCCGCGTCGATCCCGGCGGGCACCGGCACCACGTCGGCGGCGTCGGCGAGGACATGGCTGGACCAGCCGCCGACCTTGAGCAGGGCGGCGACCCGGGTGCCGGCCAGGCCGGGCTCGACGCCCTCGCCGGTGGTCAGCACCGTGCCGACCATGTCGTAGCCCGGGACGAAGGGGAACGGCGGCTGGTCGTAGTAGCGACCGCGGCGCATCTGCTGCTCGGCGAAGGAGACCCCGGTCGCCTCCATCCGGATCAGCACCTGCCCGGCGCCCGGCGTGGGGACGGCTCCGTGCCGGATCCGCAGTCCTTCCGGCTCGACCTTGCCCGGCAGGACGACCTCGACGAGTCCTTCGGCGTTCATGACGACCTCCAGTGAGCGTTACTTGTGCTTGCGTTCGTTAGAAGTTGTAACGCAGATCGAAGGGAGGTGTCAATAACCTTCGTGATAGCCTCTAACTAAATCTTGAGGATGTAGACGTGAGCGAGTGAGTGCGAGCGGAGAGGTGGCGGCACACCATGGCGGAGACGGGCACGACGACCCCGCGCGAGCGCTATCGCACCCAGGTGCGCGCGGAGGTCAAGGAACGCGCGTGGGAGCAGATCGCCACGGCGGGGGCGTCAGCGCTGTCCCTCAACGCGATCGCCAAGCAGATGGGCATGAGCGGGCCCGCGCTGTACCGGTACTTCGCCGGCCGTGACGAGCTGATCACCGAGCTGGTCCGGGACGCGTACCGGAGCCTCGCCGACGCCTTCCGCACCGCCTCGGCCGCCGGCGCCGGCCTGTCCGGGCTGGCGCACACGCTGCGCGACTGGGCCCTGGCCGACCCGCAGCGGTACTTCCTGGTCTACGGCACCCCCGTCCCGGGCTACCACGCGCCCGACGACGTCACCTTGATCGCGTCCGAGATCATGACGGCCCTGCTCGACGCCTGCGCCGACCTGCCCGCCGACGGTCCGGCGACCCCGCTCGCCGCGCACCTCGAAGGCCTCGGCGACCGGTGGACGAACGGCCACTCCGCCCCACCGGCCGCCCTCCAACGAGCCCTGACCTGCTGGACCCGCCTGCACGGCGTCCTGTCCCTCGAACTGGCGGGCCACTTCACCGGAATGGGCTTCGACCCCACCCAGCTCTTCACCGCCGAACTCACCACCCTGACCGCCCCCCCGCCGAACTGAGACGAACCTGCGGGCCCCCACCCACGACTGGCATGAAATACCCGTGGGGTCAGGGGAGTTGGTCATGGCATGACTCAAGGTCCCGCACCTCGCACGTTGTCCGACGGAGCGCTCTCCGAGTTGCTCGGCCGGCAGCGGTTCGGCACGCTCGCCACCGTCCGGCGTACCGGTCACCCGCATCTGACCACGATGCTCTACAGCTGGGACGCCGACGACCGGATCGTGCGGTTCTCGACGACGGCCGACCGCATCAAGGTCCAGCACCTGCGCCGCGACCCGCACGCCGCCCTGCACGTGCCCGGCGACGACGTGTGGTCGTTCGCCGTCGCCGAGGGGGTGGCCGAGGTCTCCGAGGTCACCACCGTCCCCGGTGACGCGGTCGGACGGGAGCTGCTCGGGATGATCCCGGCGGACGCGCGGCCCGAGGACGAGGACGGGTTCCTGGAGCAGCAGGTCGCCAAACGCCGGGTGGTCGTCCGGCTGAAGGTGGACCGGCTGTACGGTACGGCGCTCGACATCGACGGCTAGATGGTCGAATCCAAGGATTGGCTGCGCGCATGAGACGGGGGAGACCGCCGCTATCTGGCACAACGAGCACACCGGGCGGCCCGTCAGGCGCTCGGTGACTGCATACGACCACTGACGGCGTGAATCGATCATCTACGGTTCCGCCATGACGACTGTGGAGCCCCGCCCCGATCTACGGCCCCCCGGCCTGAACGCCGACGAGAAGACCACCCTGCTGGCCTTCCTGGACTACCTGCGCGAGTCCGTCCTCGCGAAGGCGGCCGGCGTCCCGGAGCCGGCGGTCCGCACGGCCGGCGTGCCTTCCGGGACCAGCCTGCTCCAACTGCTCAAGCACCTGACGGCCGTCGAGCTCAACTGGTTCGTCTGGGCCTACGCCGGCGCCGACCGCGAGCGCTGGGACGACGAGAGTGCGGTGTCCGCCGACGACACCGCGTCGGACCTGGCGGACGCCTATCGCGAGGCGGTCGCCCGGGCCAACGAGGTCGCCCTCGCCTGCACCGACCTGGACCGCCCCGGCGCCCGCTCGCTGCGCGAGACCTCGCCGCCGTCGATGCGCTGGGTGCTGGTCCACATGATCGAAGAGACCGCCCGGCACGCCGGTCACGCGGACATCCTGCGCGAGCGGATCGACGGCTCGATCGGTCGGTGACGCGAGTGCGGTACATCAGGTGCGACACCGCGACGGGTGCGAGGGGAGGCCCCCCGCACCCGTGCCGGCCGCTCGTTACAGCGTCACCCTGGTGCCGCCCAGCGTCACCACCAGCTGGCCGTTCGAGGCGAAGGACCAGGCGAGCGCGCCGCCGTAGGAGGAGGCGCACCGGGAGCCGTTGGCTCCGGTCCAGAACTGGTTGGTGCTGTCGGCGTCACCGATGGTCTTGTCGTTGGAGCCGCTCACGTTGTAGCGGCAGGACGTGTTGGTACGGAACACCGAGGTCCCCGCGTCCCACGAGTAGTTGCGCTCGGCGTTGTCGATGCTCAGGTTGTTCGACACGGCCATGGAGCCCGGATTGCTGTTGTACGTGAACCCGTGATGGCCGTTGTGATAGGCGATGCTGCGCCGTACGACGTGGTTGACGGCGATGTCGTCGCCGCCGAGCTTGTAGCCGTTGCGGTCGCCGTTGGAGTTCACGGTGCCGTCGGAGAGCGTGCCGTTGTTGTAGGAGAGGGAGTCCTCGATGGTCACCGGGCCGATGGCGCCGGTGTCCGTCTTGGTGTAGAGGTCCCAGCCGTCGTCGATGTTGTTGTGCGAGACGGCGTACCGGAAGACGTTGCCGGTCCCGGTGGTGAGCTTCGCGGCGAAGCCGTCGGCGTCCTCGCCGTCGGAGTCGGCGTTGTCGTGCGACTCGGCGGAGAGGATCAGGTTGTCGGACGGCCACTGCGCGGTGGGCGTGGTGGAGGCGATCCGGCCGAGCTGGAGCCCGGTGTCGTGGTTGTAGCGGGTGATGGTGCGCTCGATGACGTTGTGGCTGCCGCCGACGTAGATCCCGTTGTCACCGGCGTGTTCGACGACGATGCCGTAGACATGCCAGTACGAGCCGAAGAGCTGGAGCCCCCGGTTCGACGAACTCTCGCTCTGCGCGGAGAAGTTGAGGACCGGCGTCTCACCCGGGTAGGCGGACAGCGTGGTGAGCGCGCTCGCCGTGCCGCTGCTGGTCGCCGGCACGGTGACCGTCGACCCCTGGGCGTACGTCCCGCCGCGCAGGTAGATCGTGCCGCCCGCGGTGACGCGGCTGATCGCCGAGGTGAGGGTGGTCGGGGCCGACTGGGTGCCGGCCGCGCCGTCCGTGCCGCTCGGTGAGACGTAGAGCGCGCCGCCGGCCGGGGGTGTGGTGCTGTCGGCGGTCGTCGCCTCCAGGTAGTCGACGTTGGGCAGGCCGTCCGCGGTCGTGGGGGTGAGCCGGACGGTGTTGCTGCCCGCGTTGAGGGACACGGTGAGCGTCTTGGTGACCCAGGTCGACCAGGCGCCGGTGGCCTCGAAGGACGGCGTCTGCACGGTGGCGCCGTTGACGACCAGGGAGGCCGGGCGGGCCGTGCTGGTGCCGTTGGCGAAGCGGACGTTCAGCGTCGCCGTGCCGGCCGTGGCCGCGTTCACGGTGAACTGGGCGTATCCGCTGGTCGCGTTGGTGCCGTTGCAGAATCCGCTGCCGGAGTAGCCGGTCCAGTCGGAGTCGATGGCGCCGGTGCAGACGGCCGGGGAGGTCTCGGCCTCGTAGCGGGTGATGGTGGCCGCCTGGGCCGTGGTGCCGGAGAGCGCGACGAGCGCTCCGGCCACCAGGCTGACGCAGGCCGTGACGGATCTCAGCTGCATGGTTCGCATGGGTCATCTCCAGGAACGGAACGAGTGCGGGTCGGCCGGACCAGAAAGCGCTTTCTCCCGGAAGTTAGGGGCGTGGCGTGACCGCGTCAAGAGACGTGTACCTGTTTGTTGTTCACATCTATGGACGGATACCTTGTGTGTGCCCGGGTGTGCTCCATCTCCTCAAGGGATCCGTGCAGGAGCGTCACACAGACTGCACACAGTCCCGCGAACGACTCGTTAGCGTTGCCGGCCATCGGACCCCCGCGTAGGAAGACCGCAGATGGACTACTGCTCCACGTGTCGTCGGCATCTCAACGGCGCCCTGGTGTGCCCTGGATGCGGCGCCTACGCTCCCGACATCGCGCCGGTCACGGTCGACCGCGGCATCGCTCCCGCGCAGGTCGCGAGACCGACACGGATACCGCCGCCGGCGCCCACGCCCGCGACAACGGCCTTTCCGACGACCGCGTACGCGGACACGGCGCCGTCGGCCGCCCCGCCGGCCGCCCCGTCACCCGACTCCGCGAGCCCGCCGCCCGCGCAGTCGGCAGAGTCCACGCAGTCCGGGGAGTCCGGGGAGTCCGGGCCGCTCGCGCCGTCCGTTCCGTACGCGCCGCCGGGGCGGGCGGCCCGGCGACGGCAGCTGGCCCGCTGGAAGAAGAGCCAGCGCCGAGCCGTGGTCGCGACGGCCGTGGCCCTCGTCGGCGGCGGGCTGACCTTCGCCGCGCTGGACCGGCAGACCGGCGACCAGGCCCAGGCCGCCACGGTGCCGGAGACCCCGACCACGGCGGGCGGCGAGGAACCGACCCTGGAGCACACCCGCCCGACGGTGACCCGCTCCGACGCGCGCCGGACCCCGCCCTCCGCCGGCGCCCCGTCGCGGTCGTCGACGAACACCCACCCGGACTCGCTGGCCTCCTCCCCCGCCACGACGCCGTCGGTCCCGCGGCAGCGCACCGGAACCTCGTCCTACGGGGGAACGGTCACCGCACCCACCGGCACGACGGACGCCTTCGGCGCGACGGGCACGGGCGAGCAGCCGTCATCCGCTCCCGCCGCCGACGACGGCACGGATTCGTCGGCCTCGGGCTCGAACTCCGCCTCGGATTCGTCGAATTCGTCGTCGTCCTCTTCGTCGTCCTCGTCTTCGTCGTCGTCTTCTTCGTCCTCGTCGACGAGCACCGCGCCCGCGGGGACCTCGCCTTCGGACGTCTGCCTGCTGGGGCTGATCTGCCTCAGCTGAGAGCCGCGGGAGAGGGACGAGACCGGGGGAACTTATCGGGGCGGCCGATAGTTTCTACGTTGCTGTAGATCTTGTGCAGCCACTTACTCCGCCCCGACCTTCTGGAGTTCTCATGGCCCTGTGGGACCGCGTCAAGGAGTCCGCGTCGACGATGCAGACCCAGCTCGTGTCGAAGAAGAACGACCTCAAGAGCGGCGCCTTCCGCGACGCGAGCATGGCGATGTGCGCCCTGGTCGCGGCGGCGGACGGCACCATCGACCCCGCCGAGCGGCGCCGGGTGGCGCAGCTGATCGCGAGCAACGAGGTGCTGCAGAACTTCGACGCCACGGATCTCCAGCGGCGCTTCGACGACAACCTGAACAAGCTGACCGCCGACTTCGACTTCGGCAAGGTCAGCGTTCTCCAGGAGATCGCCAAGGCGAAGAAGAAGCCGGCCGAGGCGCGGGCCGTCATCCAGATCGGCATCGTCATCGGCGGCGCCGACGGCGACTTCGACAAGACCGAGCAGGCCGTCGTACGGGAGGCGTGCTTCACCCTCGACCTGCCGCCGCACGAGTTCGACCTGTGAGCGAGTGAAGGACTGACGCCGGTTCGAGCGGGCATTCGGATGTCATCGACAACCGAGGGGTGAAGACCGCTCATGGAAATCTCCGGCGTCATCAGCGCCATCGTCATCGGCATCGTGATCGGTGTCCTCGGCCGGCTCGTCGTCCCGGGCCGGCAGCGGATCGGCATTCTGTGGACGATCGTGGTCGGCATCATCGCCGCGTTCATCGGGACCGGGATCGCCTCCGGTCTCGGCGTCGCCGACACCGACGGGGTCGACTGGGTGGAGTGGCTCATCCAGATCGCTCTCGCCGCCGTCGGCGTCGCCGCGCTCAGCAAGGTGAAGCTGCGCAGCTGAAGCGGCTCGCCGGGGGGGGGGGGGGGGGGGGGGGGGGGGGGGGGGGGGGGGCCCCCCCCCCCCCACCGCCCGCTTCCGCCCGAGTCAGCCGGCGCCCGGCAGACGACCTTCCGGCAGACGACGCCCGGCAGCCGACGCTCCGTCAGCCGGCGCCCGGCAGAAGATGCCCCGCAGCCGAAGTCCCCTCAGCCGAAGTCCGTCAGGCCCGTCGCCATGCCGTTCTCGTCCCAGCGGACCTCCAGGACGCGGGTCACGGCGTCCCGGTCGATCGGCCCGAAGACATGCGGGAACAGGGTGCCTTCGGCGACCCCGGGCGGCGGAGCGGGCGCGGCCGCCTCCCACTCACAGGTCGCGGTGAGCCTCTCCTCGTCGAGCACGAGTGCCAGCAGCGGCCGGGGTCCGGTCCGGTAGAACGCGTTGACGACGGCGAGGGTGGTGTCCTCGTCGGGCGAGCAGTGCACGAACCCGTCCTGTGCGAGCGAGGCGGGCGCGTAGGGGCGCTCGGGGGCGGCGTTCCAGTCGTCGAGCGGCACGACGTGATACATCATGATGCCGTTATACAACGGGAGTTCACCGGACCTCGGGGAGCTCGACGATCTCGCCCTTCTCGTCGAGGGTGTGGGTGCTCCAGTAGGTGTCCCACTCGTCGCCGACCTTCTCGGGGACCTTGCCCTCGGGGTAGCGGGCCCAGCCCTGCGCCGGCTCCTCGCCGTCCGGCACACAGTCGCTGCCACCGCTGTTCACCGCCAGCACCGGGTACTCGCCGCCGCCGCAGCTCGCCTCCTCGATCCGGAGGGAGCAGCCGGTCAGCGTCGCGACGGCCACGACGGCCACGACGGCCGCCACGGCCACTCCGGCCAGAGCGCGGCCCACTCCCACTCGGCTCCCGGTCATACGCACGGTCGGCTCCTCTGCGCGGCTCGACGGCCGGCCGGCTCGACGGCCGCACCGGTTGTGCGATCAGCCTGCCGACCGGGGGAGTGTTCCTCTTGAGTACGGGTACTCATATGCCTGGGACGACGTCCTCGACACGTATGCGTCGTGCGCGACCGCTCCCCGGCCCCTCATCCGGACGTGTGCTACCGTGATAAAAGTGGCAGTTTCGGTTACCAGAGACTTTTGAGTGCTCTTCGACCTTCCGTCGACGGGCACTCTTTTTGTTTTTGGGGCTTTCCCGATCTGCCGCCCCCGGTTCCGCAAGGTGCGGAGTCCGGGCATTGCCCCATAGGGAGATTCAACATGGCATCTGGCACCGTGAAGTGGTTCAACTCGGAAAAGGGCTTCGGCTTCATCGAGCAGGATGGTGGCGGCGCTGACGTGTTCGCCCACTACTCGAACATCGCCTCGTCCGGCTTCCGTGAGCTTCAGGAAGGCCAGAAGGTTACCTTCGACGTCACTCAGGGCCAGAAGGGCCCGCAGGCGGAGAACATCGTTCCCGCCTGAACCGCCTGACGCCGCCTGACGCTGACGCTGACGCGGTCGGCTGCGCATCACGCGGACTAGTGGCCGGGGCCCGTACTCCTGAGTGCGGGCCCCGGCCCATGGCATTTTGCCCTTTCGAGGAAGGTATCGGATGAACCGCAACAGCTCCGTCCGCTCCCGTACGGACCGGCGTCAAGGCGCCCCGTCCCGTTCGGCCAAGCCCGGGCGGAGTGGACGCGGGAGTCGTCCCGCCGCGTCCGGCGGTGAATTCGCGCTGCCCGTCACCCTCACCCCGGGACTGCCGGCGGTCGAGTCGTTCGCCGAGCTCGACATGCCCGAGCGGCTGCTGACCGCCCTCGGCGCCGAGGGTGTGACCAGCCCGTTCCCGATCCAGGCCGCGACGCTGCCGAACTCGCTGGCCGGCCGGGACGTCCTGGGCCGTGGCCGCACGGGTTCCGGCAAGACCCTCGCCTTCGGCCTCGCGCTGCTGGCCCGTACGGCCGGACAGCGCGCCGAACCCCGGCAGCCGCTGGCCCTGGTCCTCGTCCCCACCCGGGAACTGGCCCAGCAGGTCAACGACGCCCTCACTCCTTACGCCCGCGCGCTGCGGCTGCGGATCGCCACGGTGGTCGGCGGTCTGTCGATCGGCCGCCAGGCGAGCGCCCTGCGCGGTGGCGCCGAGGTCGTCGTGGCCACGCCCGGCCGCCTCAAGGACCTCATCGACCGCGGCGACTGCCGGCTGGACCGGGTCGCCATCACCGTCCTCGACGAGGCGGACCAGATGGCCGACATGGGCTTCATGCCGCAGGTGACGCAGCTGCTGGACCAGGTGCTTCCCGACGGCCAGCGCATGCTGTTCTCGGCGACCCTGGACCGTAACGTCGACCGGCTGGTGCGGAACTACCTGCACGACCCCGTCGTCCACTCGGTCGACCCGTCGGCGGGCGCCGTCACCACGATGGAGCACCACCTGCTGCACGTGGAGGACGAGGACAAGCACGCCACGACGACGGAGATCGCCGCCCGCGACGGACGCGTGATCATGTTCCTGGACACCAAGCACGCGGCGGACCGGCTGACGAAGAAGCTGCTGGCGGTCGGGGTGCGCGCCGCGTCCCTGCACGGCGGCAAGTCGCAGAACCAGCGAACCCGGACGCTCGCCCAGTTCAAGGACGGCCACGTCACGGTGCTGGTGGCGACCAACGTCGCGGCCCGCGGCATCCACGTCGACAACCTCGACCTGGTCGTCAACGTCGACCCGCCGAGCGACCACAAGGACTACCTGCACCGCGGCGGCCGTACGGCACGCGCCGGTGAGTCCGGCACGGTCGTCACGCTGGTCCTGCCCCACCAGCGCCGGGAGATGACGCGTCTGATGGCGGACGCCGGCATCACCCCGCAGACCACCCGGGTCCGGTCCGGCGAGGCCGAGCTGAGCCGCATCACCGGTGCGCAGGCGCCGTCCGGCGTGCCCGTCGTCCTCACCCCGCCGCCCGCCGAGGAGCGTCCCGCGCGCTCGACGTCCGCCGCGCGCTCGCGCCGTGGCCGTCCCGCCGCCCAGGGCAGCGGCCGTCCCACCTCCCAGGGCGGACGACCCACTTCCTCCCAGGGCCGTCGCCGCTCCCCCGCCAAGGGCAACGGCAACACCGCGAACGGCCGCTGAGACCGGGCTGGGGGCCGGCGGCTCAGACGCCGGCGTCCTCCGCCAGCGTGTGCGCGACCAGCGCGTTGGCGTGGCCGTGCCCCAGCCCGTGCTCGGTCTTCAGCCAGGAGACGAGCTCCATGTGCCGGGTGAGCGGCGAGGTCCGGATCAGGGTCTTCCACTCGGCGATCGGACGTCCGTACTTCTTCTCGATCGACGGGAAGTAACTCGCGGGGCCCTTCACAGGTTCGGTCATGTCGGTATGACCGGCGTCGGCGGGAGAAGTGATCGACGCCGAGGATGTGATCCGCGTCACCGTCCTGGCCTCGGCTGACGCGTGGAGCGGCCCGCGGCTCACCCGGGCCGGAGGGGGGCGCCGCCGAAGCCGATCTCGTTGCCGTCCGGGTCGTGGTAGGTGACCTTGCGTACGCCGTTGAAGTAGGTCTCGCCCCGGGCCGGGGTCAGACCGCGGTCGGTGATGGCGGCGACCCGGGTGTCGAGGTCGTCGACGAAGAGGGTGTGCAGGGCGTGGCCCGCGCGGCCCGGACGGTTCTCGATGTACAGGTAGCGGTGTTCGGCGAGCTCCCACACGGCCTCCGTGTCGTTCGGGAGGAACGCCGGCGGGTCGCCGAGCAGCCGCTCGTACCAGGCCAGGGCCGCTGCGAAGTCGTTGACGGGGATGCCTGCGAAGAGGTCGACGGCCATGCCCTCATCGTAGGTCCGGCGGCGCGCGGCGACCCGGTGCCGCGCAGCCGCCTCAGTCGTCCAGGGCACTCCGCAACTCACCCCTGCGCCGGATCCCCAACTTCCGGTACGTGCTGGTCAGGTGGGTTTCCACGGTACGGCGCGCCACATGCAGGAGTTCCGCTATCTCGGTGTTGGTGCGGCCTTCCGCCGCGAGTTCCGCGATGCGGCGTTCGCTGCCGGTGAGGGCCCCGGAGCCGGTGTGGGCGGGCGTGGTGCGGCGGCCCCCGGCGGTACGGAGGGCCTGTTCGGCATAGGTCAGAAGGCGGACGCTGCCCAGCCGTTCGGCGCGTTCGGCGCCCTCCCGCAGATGGTCGCGGCCCCGCCCGCGTTCACCGGCGGCGTTCAACTGCCGGCCATGGGCGAGGAGCGAGGCCACGAGCTCCGCCTCGGCCGGGGAGTCCCGGAGCACGGCCACCGCCTCCGCGCCCAGTTCCAGGCCCCGGCGGCCCCGGGTCGCCCGGCCCAGGACACGCAACGCCCGTCCCGTCGTGCGCGGGGTGTTCCACACCCGGGCCAGTCGCAGTTCCTCCGTCGCCAGGGCCAGCGCCTCCTGGGGGTTGCCCAGCTCCAGCCTGCACTCCGCGGCCGCCGTCCGCCACGGCGTGACGACCGGACTGAGGACGGCACGGGCGGACTGACGGCGGCCGCACTCCAGGAAGTCGTGCAGGGCGCCCGCGACATCCCCCTCGGTGAACCGCAGCACCCCCCGCGCGTACAGGAAACGGTTCAGCTCCCAGGAGTCGGAGGTGTCGCGCAGGTCGAAGGCGTCGGCCAGCCGGCGGGCCTCCGGCGTACGGCCCGTCTCGACCAGCGCGAGCAGGGTGTGGGCGTCGGCGTTGACCGGGCCGCCGCCGGTGCGCCGGGCCCGGGCCGCCTCGGGCAGGGCGTCGAGCAGGGTGCCGTACGCGCCCCGCGCCGCCGCGATGTCCCACCTGGTGTCCCGCAGGGCCTGTTCCATCGGGTGCAGGAGGGACGGGTGCTGGCCGGCCAGGCCGCGTTCCACCAGGCGCTCCGCCTCGTCGAGCTCGTCGGCCCACTGGGCCACCGCCGCGGCCGTGCCCAGCAGGAACGGCTCGGCGAACGGATCGGCGGGTTTCGTCAGGAGGGTGCGCAGCCGTCGCATCGCCTCCTGCGCCGGGAGGTCGCCCGCGGTCGCCGCGTACCGCACGAGCAGGGCCTGACCGGAGGGGCCGACGAGTTCCGGGGAGCGTTCGGCGGTGTCGGTGAGCCAGCGGTAGGCCTCCCGGCGGACCGTCTGGTCCTGGTCCGAGAGCAGCGCGGACGCGGTCTGAAGGGCACGCGCCAGGTCGGGGTGGCCGGACAGCCGGCCCTCCAGCCGGCGCAGCACCTCCACCGCCGTACGGACCTCCCCCCGGCCCACGAGAGCGGTGCCCAGCGCGATGGCCGTACGGACCTGGTCACGGGGTTCGGCGGGCAGGTCGAGCGCCTCGGCCAGCCGTGGGATGCCCGCCGGGGTGTCCGCGGAGGCGTACTCCAGCGAGCCGAGTTCGGTGAGCAGCCGCTGGCGCAGGTCGTCGGGCAGCGGTTCCTGGAGGGCTCGGCGCAGGTAGCGGACGGCGTCGCCGGGGCGGGCCTGGCGCGCGGCCACGGTGGCGGCGTCGCGCAGCACGCGCAGCGCCCAAGGCAGACCGGTGGGCGCGCTGCCCAGCAACTGCCGTGCCACGGCGTCGAGATGGTCGCCCCGGCGCAGCATCGCCTGGGCGACCGCCCGGTGCGCGTCCTGACGGCGGGCGGTGGACCAGCCGCCGAGGACGGCGTCCCGCAGGAGCGGGTGCGCGTAGCGGGGGCGGCCCGCCCGGTCCGGGCGCAGCACGCCGAGCCGTGTCATCGCGGTGAACCACCCGGAGACCCGGGCCGGGTCGGCGCCGGAGGCGTCGGCGACGAGAGCGGCGAGGGTGTCGGTGGCGGCTTCGGAAGCGGCTTCGAAAACGGTTTCGGAAGCGGCCTCGGAAGCAGCTTCGGAAGCGGTTTCGGTCGTGGCGGCGGTTGCGGTGGCGGGCGGGGCTGCGTGGGTGGAGGCGGGAGCGGGATCGGGAGCGGGAACGGCGTTCCGGCCGGCGGCGCCCTTGGCCCGCTCGGCCTGCTCGCCCCGCCCGGCCGGTTCCGTACGCTGCGACCGCTGCGACCGCTCCGTTCGTTCTACTTGTTCTGCTTGTTCTGTTCGTCCCGTTCGTTCAGCCTGTTCCAGTGCCGCGAGGGTCCGGGCCACCTCCGCCGTCGCCGGGCCCGCGCTGTCCAGCCACCAGGCGACGGCCGCCGGGTAGGACCCCGGGTACAGCGCGGCGCACGTCCTCGGGACGGCCGTCGGCGGCGGGGCGCCGTCCAGGTCGTCGAGAAGGGCGCGCAGGAGCAGCGGACTGCCCGCGCCGGCCCGCACGCAGTCCGCCGTCCACCGGTCGGAGGCGGCCGGGAAGGCCGCCCGGACCAGGTCGGCCGAGGCGTTGTCGGTGAGCGGGGCGAGGGTGTGGGTACGGACCACGGACGGGGACAGGGCGTGAGTGAGACCGGCGGGCCGCGGGTCGATGTCGTACTGACTGCGCTCGGTGGCCACCAGGAGTACCGGTAATCGGTCGATGCGGCGGGCCGCCTCCACGAACCAGCGACGCGAGGCCTCGTCGGCGAGGTGGACGTCGTCCACGGCCACCATGAGCGGCGTCTCGTCCGCGTAGGAACGCAGCAGCCGCCACAGCCGCGCCGCGCTGCCCCGGTCGTCGTCGCCCGGCCCGACGTCCGCGAACTCCGGGACGGAGCCGAGGAGATGGAGCACCGAGGAGAACGGCAGCGCGATGTCGTCGGGCGAGCAGCGGGCGCGCAGCACCCGCATGCCCAGGTGGGTGGCGTGCGCGGCGGCGGCCTCCAGGACGGCGGACCGGCCGGTGCCCGTGGCCCCGCGCAGCAGGACGAGACGGCCGCCGCCGGCTCGGGCCCGTTCCGCCTCGGCCGTGAGCAGCGCGTGCGCGTCCTCGCGTTCCCGCAACGGTTCGGTCATCCCTGCCTCCTACTGTCGGGCACATCGGACTTGTCCATGTACACGTAGAGGTCGTGCGGTTCGGCACGGGTCCACGCGGCCGTTGTGGCGAGGCTCACGGTGGACTGGCGCGCCATCACTGAAAAGGCTCTGACCTGCGACGATGAAGGCGAACCGTGGTAGTGGAGGGCTTGCTCTCGTGGTCCGCCTCGTGGTGCTCCACGATTGCGCGTGCCCCGGAGGTCCCAGAAGTCTGGACCGGACCCACCCGTCACCGGTCCCCTCCGGACGGCGGGCCCGTGAACTTGGGGGAAACGGTTGCTCAGCTCACCACGGACACCAGAGACCGGCGTCGCGGGTATCACCGCGTCGGGCGCCGCCGTCGCAGGCGCCGCCATCGGCACCCGGAGGCGGATTCCCGTGGCCGTCCAGGCACCGGACCCGATCTCCCGCGAGGGCGCGGTCAGCCAGTTGCGCGGGCGCCCCGAGGTCGAGGTCCGCGACGAGGTCTCGGCCGCCGCCGGCACGGTGGCACTGCTGATCGAGGACACCCTCGACGAAGGTGCGCTGGGCCGGCTGCGGCGGATCGTGCGCAGCGAGGGCGCGCGGGCGGTGCTCGTCGTGGGCACGATCCGCGAGACGGAGCTCCTGGACGTCATCGAGTGCGGGGTCGGGGCCATCGTCTGGCGCCGCGAGGCCACCGCGCACCGGCTGGTGCAGGCGGTGCTGGCCGCCCACCGCGGTGACGGCGACCTGCCCGCCGACCTGCTCGGCCGGCTCATCAGCCAGGTGGGCACGCTGCACCGCGGTGCGGCGGGCCGGCCCGGCGCCCCCTCCCTGGGACTCGCGCCACGGGAGGTGGACGTCCTGCGGCTGGTCGCCGAGGGCCTGGACACCGGAGAGATCGCCAGCAAGCTGTCCTACTCCGAACGAACCGTCAAGAACGTCATGCACGGACTCACGACGCGGTTGCATCTGCGCAACCGGGCGCACGCGGTGGCATATGCCCTGCGGGAAGGCTACATCTGACCGAACGGGCAATCGAAGGCGGACACGCGGGCACGACGCCCTGCCCGGCCGCCGACCCTGTCGTGCCTGCGGATCCGGGGCGGTCCGGGGCACGATCGACTGACAGTGGGTGCGGCAAGGCAAGTTGAGGAGCACGACGGTGATCCACGAGGTGGACGAGGTCCTCAAAGAGCTGCTCTCGGGCGGCGCGCTCGCGGGCTCAGGCATCGACGTCTCCTTCGAGGCGCCGACCCGGGACTGGGCGGCCCGCCGCAACGCCCCTGTGATCAACACCTACTTGTACGACATCCGTGAGGACGTGACGCGTCGGCAGCGCGGCCAGATGGCGGTGCGGGATGAGCGGGACGTCATCGTGAAGCGCCGTCAACCGCCACGCTGGTTCCGGCTGTCGTACCTGGTGACCGCCTGGACGCGGACCCCGCAGGACGAACACCGGCTGTTGTCTGCCGTGTTGGCAACGCTGCTGCCGCGCGAGATGCTGCCGGCCGACGAGCTCCCCGGCTCCCTGCGCGCGTTGGGGCTCGCGATGCCGGTGACGGTGGCCGGCATCCAGACCGAGTCGCGTTCCCTCGCCGAGATCTGGTCCGCCCTGGGCGGTGAGCTGAAACCGTCGCTGGACCTGGTGGTCACGGCGCCCTTCCCGGCCTACCCCGAGTACGACGCCGGGCCGCCGGTCACGGAAGGCGCGGCGGTCCGCCTGCGCGGGATGGACGGCGACCCCCCGGAGTCCGCCGAACGCGCCCACCGCCCACACCAGGTGGCCGCGGCCCGCGCCGCCCGCGAGGCCGGCGCCCACCGCCCGGACAAGCAGTGACCAGCGCCTACACCGGCGCGTCCGCAGCCGACGTGGAGGAGGCCCCCGTCCCCGACACCGACGCGCCCCACACCGGCACGTTCGCGGCCGACGCCGCACCGGACGGCTTCGACGCCGCACCGGACGATGGTGGCCCTGTGACGCACGGCGGGCATGGCGGGCACGGTGAGCGGGGCGAGGCCCCGGCGCTGGTCGTTCGGCTCGGTGCTCTGCGGGATCGGGTCGGCGCTCTGGTGGACCGGCGGGCCGCCGTCGATCCGACGGCCGCCGATCCGCTGCGCGGCCTGTACCTCTCCGAGGAGGCGGTACGTCACCTGCTCGGCGGTGGTCCGGCCGTCGCCCCCGCCGCGCCACCGGATCCGGCCCCGGACCCGGCACCGGCCGACTCGCTCAGCGCCCTCGCGGCCCGGCTCCGGCTCACCGAGCTCGACGCCGCGATCCTCCTCATCGCCCTCGCGCCCGATCTGGACCGCGACTTCGAGCCGCTCTACGGCTACCTCAACGACGACGTGAGCAGGCGGCGGGCCACCGTGGGCCTCGCCCTCGAACTGTGCGGGGCACCCGCCCACCTGGCCGCGGCCCGCGCCCGATTCCACTCCTCGGCGCCACTGCGCGCGTACGGGCTGCTGGACGTCGAGGAGCCCGAACGGCCCTTCCTGTCCCGCTCGTTGCGCGTACCGGACCGGCTGCTCGCCCATCTGCTGGGCGACGACACCCCGGACGCCGCCCTGCACGGACACCTGCACCCGCTGCCGCCGCCGCTGCCCGCCGACGACGAGGACTTCGTCCGGCTGCTGGCGCGCCGGATGAGGGAGGGCGGCCCGCTCACCGCCTATCTGCGCGAACACCGCGAGGGCGACGGCCTCGCCGCGATCACCTCCGCCCTGCGCGCCGCCGGAGTCGACGCCCTGCGCTTCACCGGGCCCGAGGACCGCGTGCCCGGCCTGCTGCGCGAGGCACGCCTCGGCGGCCGGGCGGTCGTGCTGTCCGGGCTGCCGGACCAGCCGGGGCCGCTGATCGGCGCGCTGGCCGACGCGCCGGACGTCACCGTCCTGCTCACGGACCCGCGCCCCTACGACCCGCACTGGTCCACCCACGATCCGCTGGTCCTGGAGGCGCCGCGCCGCCGGGCCGGCGGGACGGCCGCCTGGGCGGCCGCGCTGGACTCCGCCGGCCCCCTCGAGACCGCCCCCGGCTTCGACCTCGCCGCCACCGTCGCGCCCTACCGCCTCGGCGGCGAACGGGTCGCCCGGGCCGCGCGGGCCGCCTCCGTCCTCGCCGCCTTCGAGGGCGGGCCGCTCACCGCCGACCATGTGCGGCTGGCCGCGCGACAGCAGTCGGCCTCCGGGCTGGAGCGGCACGCGCGGCGGATCCGGCCGGACGTCGGCTGGCAGGACCTCGTGCTGCCCGAGCGGCCGTTGACCCAACTGCACGAACTCGCCCTGCGCGCCCGGCACCGCGACCGGGTGCTCGGCGACTGGCGGCTCAGCGCGGGCGGCGGACGCGGCCGCGGGGTCCTCGGACTGTTCGCGGGCGATTCCGGCACCGGCAAGACGCTCTCCGCCGAGGTCGTCGCCGCCGAACTCGGCCTCGACCTCTATGTCGTCCAGCTCTCCTCGATCGTCGACAAGTACGTCGGCGAGACCGAGAAGAACCTGGAGCGCATCTTCTCCGAGGCCGACCGCACCGACGCCGTGCTGCTCTTCGACGAGGCCGACGCCGTCTTCGGGAAGCGGTCGGAGGTCAAGGACGCGCACGACAAGTACGCCAACATGGAGAGCGCCTACCTGCTCCAGCGGCTGGAATCCTTCGACGGCATCGCGCTGCTCACCACCAACCTGCGCGCCAACATCGACGAGGCGTTCACCCGGCGCCTGGACCTGGTGGTCGACTTCCCGTTCCCGGACGCCGGGCAACGGCTCGCGCTGTGGCGGCACGGGCTCTGTCACGTGCCGTGCGCCGACGACGTCGATCCCGGGCAGCTGGCCAAGGACTTCGAGCTGGCCGGCGGTTCGATCCGCAGCGCCGTCGTCACCGCCGCCTACCTCGCCGCCGGACGCGGCGAGCCGGTCGGCGACGGCGACCTGCTGGAGGGGGCCCGCCGCGAGTACCGCAAGGCGGGCCGCCTGGTGCCGGGCGAAGCCAACTGGTGAGCCCCGCGCGGGGCTCACCACCCGCCGGGTCTACGCCACCCGCCGGGTCTACTCCGCGCGCCACTTCTGGTTGGGCGTCCCCGAGCACGTCCACAGCTGGAGCTTGGTGCCGTTGCCGGTGCCGTTGTCCTTGGCGTCGATGCACTTGTCGGCCTGCGGGTTGACCAGGTCGCCGGCCTGGCTCAGCACCCACTGCTGGGCGGGGTTGCCGGAGCAGTTGGCCACCTGGATGACCGCGCCGTCGTCCTTCGACCCCCAGGCGACGTCCATGCACAGGCCGAGCGCGCGCACGGTGCCGTCGCTCTTGAACACCCACTTCTGATTGGCCGACCCGGCGCAGTCCCACAGCTGGAGCGGGGTGCCGTCCTTGCCCTTGCCGTTCTGGGCGCCGGTGATGTCGATGCACCGGTCCGAGGCCTGGCCGATGATCACGGCGCCGGGTACCGGGGCCGTCGTCTTCGTGCTGCCCGAACCACCGGTTCCGCTGCCGCTGCCACTGCCCGACCCCGAGGAACCGCCGGACGCGGAACCGCCGCTGCCGTCCTCCTCCTTGGCGGGAGTGGACGGCGGCTGCTGTTCGGGCAGCGGGGCGGCGGAGGCGTCGGCCTTCGGCGCGGACGGCGCGGAGACGGACGGGCTGGGCAGCGCGGTGCTGCCGGCCTCCGCGAGCTTCTCACTTGCGCTGGTGTTGACCTGCGGCTTGTACGCCAGCCAGATCATCACGAACGCGATCGCCAGGGCCACCGTCAGACTGAGCGCCGTCGCCAGCCAGCGCGGCAGGAACCCGCGCTGCACGAAGGTGCCGTCCACCGAGAGCGGCAGCGCTCCCGACCGCTGCACGCTCAGCGCGTACGGCCGCTGCTCCTTCGAGCCGAACCAGATGATCTGACGGGGGCGCAACGTCATGTCGACGAACACCGCCCGTCCCGGCTCGATCTGC
Source organism: Streptomyces sp. NPDC102259 (assembly GCF_044766465.1). Classification (NCBI taxonomy): domain Bacteria; kingdom Bacillati; phylum Actinomycetota; class Actinomycetes; order Kitasatosporales; family Streptomycetaceae; genus Streptomyces; species Streptomyces sp. NPDC102259. The sequence continues at coordinate 432,700 of NZ_JBIWMA010000004.1, forward strand.
ACACTGCCCGGCCGGAACTCGTACCCGAGGTGGTCGCCCATGTCGGCGCCCGCGACGGACGCCGTCAGACGGGTGTTGCCGATGTTGTCGATCGCGAGGCGGGGCCGCCCCCGGAACCGTCCCTTCACGGTCGGCGGCACCAGCTCCGCCCGCACCTCCGTGAACGGCGTGATCGTCAGGTTCCCCTCGGGGACGGTCACCGCCTCCGGATGCTCGGTCGGCGTGATGCGCACCGCGAAGGGGTTGGGCCCGGCCGTCGCGTCCGAGGTGCGCGGCGGGGCGAAGGTCAGCTCGACCGTGCCCGTCGTGCCCGGGTACAACCGCAGGGTCTGCGGCTCCACCGTCGTCCAGGGCGCCACCGCGCCGACCGGTTCGAGGCGGTACTCGTCGACGACGTCACCGGTGTTGCGCACCCGCAGCCGTACGGTCGTCGTGCCGCCGGGGTCGACGGTCGCCGCGGCCGGTTCCAGAGAAGTCCACAGAGTCACCTGTCGACGCTATGACGCGGGGTGAGGGCCCGTCAGGAGGCCGCGGGGCACGACCGCTGCCCGAAAGGGACGAGCGGTCGTGCCCGCGCACCCGGTTTCGGGCCCTGCGCCACACGGTGAAACCCTGCGCCGGACGGTGAAGCCCTGCGTCAGACGGTGAAGCGGACGGCTTCCAGTTGGAGCTTCTGCTCCATGGGGCTGCCGCCGTAGATCCAGTCACCGGCCTTGGTGCAGCCGTTCCCCAGCCAGCCCCGGTCCTTGACGTGGGCGTTCTGGCAGACCGAGCCCTCGATGGTCTTGATCGTGAACCCCTCCATCGCCGCGACCGCCGGCTTGCTGGAGCCCATCCACATGTTGACGCCGTCGCCGGCCTTCGACCACTTGTCGCCGGTCAGCCAGCCCCCGACCACATGGGCGGCGTTGCCCGTGACACCGCCGGTCCGCGCCGTGGCGATGTTGAGGGCCTTGATGGGCAGGTTCTTGCCGGTCGTGCCGGCGATGGCGCCGTCGCAGACCGGGTCCTGCCAGCCCTTGTCCGCCACATAGGCGCGGTAGCAGATGTGCCGCCCGTCGCTGCGTGCCGCCAGCTTGTTCACGGCGTCGGCCGCCGTCTCCTGCTTGGGCTTCGCGGGCGCCTTCGACTCGCTCCCGCCGCTCCCGCCGCCGCTCCCGCTGTCGGCGGCCGGGGCCGCGCTGGTGGCCGGGGCCTCGGGTACGACGACTGCCGTCGGGGTGGGTACCAGGGCCGGGGCGCTGGGCGCGGCCGAGGGGCTGGGCGCCAGGGTGCTGACGCCGGCCTCCGCGAGCTTCTCGTTGGCGCTGGTGTTGACCTGCGGCTTGTACGCCAGCCAGATCATCACGAACGCGATCGCCAGGGCCACCGTCAGACTGAGCGCCGTCGCCAGCCAGCGCGGCAGGAACCCGCGCTGCACGAAGGTGCCCTCCACCTCCAGCGCCTGCGCGCCCGACCGGCGCACCGCCAGGCTGTAGCGCTGCTCCTCCTTCGAGCCGAACCAGATGACCTGGCGCGGGCGCAGCGTCGTGTTCACGAACACCGCCCGCCCCGGCTCGATCTGCACGTTGGCCGGCTGGAGCTCGTACGACAGCCGGTCACCGGTGTCGCTGCCGCTCAGCGAGGCGGTGAGCTTGGTGTTGCCGATGTTGTCGATCGCGAGGCGGGGCCGCCCCCGGAACCGTCCCTTCACGGTCGGCGGCACCAGCTCCGCCCGCACCTCCGTGAACGGCGTGATCGTCAGGTTCCCCTCGGGGACGGTCACCGCCTCCGGATGCTCGGTCGGCGTGATGCGCACCGCGAAGGGATTCGGGCCGGCCGTCGCGTCCGAGGTGCGCGGCGGGGCGAAGGTCAGCTCGACCGTGCCCGTCGTGCCCGGGTACAACCGCAGGGTCTGCGGCTCCACCGTCGTCCAGGGCGCCACCGCGCCGACCGGTTCGAGGCGGTACTCGTCGACGACGTCACCGGTGTTGCGCACCCGCAGCCGGACGGACGCCCGGCTGCCGGGGTCGACGGTGACGGAGGCGGGTTCGAGGGATGTCCACAGGCTCACGCGCCGACGCTACGGGGAGGGCGGCGGGCGGGGTCAGAGGCGAGGGGGCAGGGTGCGTGCCCTGCCGGGCCGCGACCGGCTGCCCGTGGGGACGGCACGGCCCGGCGCCGCCCCCGGATCCGCCCCGGCGTTCCCCTCGTGCTCCCGCCGTGCTCGCCCCGTGCTCCCGTCGGGGACCCCGTCGCACCGGCGGCGACCGGGGGGTGCGGACGGGGCCCGGAGGCCCCTACTGCCCCCGAGGGCAACAGCCGTGCCCCGGACCGTGCACCGGAAGCCGTTTCGACAAACGCGCTTCGCGCGTGACGGTGAAAGACGTCCTGACGCGTACCCCGAGGAGAGCACAGCATGCCGTCCTACCTGTCGCCCGGCGTATACGTCGAGGAGGTGGCCAGCGGCTCCCGCCCGATCGAAGGGGTGGGCACCTCGGTGGCGGCCTTCGTCGGGCTCGCCCCGACCGGCCCCCTCAACGAGCCGACCCTGGTGACCAACTGGACCCAGTACGTCGCTGCGTTCGGTGACTTCACCGACGGCTACTACCTGGCGCACTCCGTCTACGGGTTCTTCAACAACGGTGGCTCGGCGGCGTACGTCGTCCGTGTCGGCGGTTCCTCGGCGGGTGCCGCGGGAGACGCGAAGTCGCCCGCCGCGGTCGCCGGTTCCGGCCCCGCGCCGGCCGCCCTGCCGGCCGGTGAGCCGAAGCAGCTCGGCACGTTCACGGTGACGGCCGTGGCGCCGGGCGAGACCGGCGGCCCGCTGAGCGTGGAGGTCGCGGACGCGGAGGGCGAAGGCCCCGCCGAGCGCTTCAAGCTGATCGTCAAGGACGGCGACAAGGCCGTCGAGACGTTCGACGTGTCGGCGAAGAAGGGCAACCGCTCCTACGTCGTCACCCAGGTCAAGGAGCGCTCCAAGCTCATCACCGTGGCCGAGGCCGCGCCCGCCGCGCAGCTGGCCCGCCCGGACAACCAGACGGTCGCGCTGGCCGCGCCGCCCGCCGGCGCGCCGGCCGGTGCGGTCGAGGCCGCGCAGCCCGTCGGCCCCGCGCAGTACCTGGGCGACAGCTCCGACCGCACCGGCTTCGGTGGCCTGGAGGCCGTCGACGAGGTGTCCATGGTCGCGGTGCCCGACCTGATGGCCGCCTACCAGCGCGGCGCGATCGACCTGGAGTCGGTCAAGGCGGTCCAGCTGGGCCTGATCGCGCACTGCGAGCTGATGGGCGACCGCGTCGCCATCATCGACCCGCCGCCGAGCCTGAACGCCCGTCAGATTCGGGTGTGGCGCCAGGAGACGGCCGGATACGACTCCAAGTACGCGGCCCTGTACTACCCGTGGATCAAGTCCTTCGACCCGTCCGCGGGCAAGGCCCGGCTGATCCCGCCGAGCGGCCACGTGGCCGGCGTGTGGGCCCGCAACGACTCCGAGCGCGGCGTCCACAAGGCGCCCGCGAACGAGGTCGTGCGCGGCGCGGTGGACCTGGAGATCCAGATCACCCGCGGCGAGCAGGACCTGCTGAACCCGATCGGCGTGAACTGCATCCGGGCGTTCCCGGGCCGGGGCATCCGCATCTGGGGCGCCCGCACCCTCTCCTCCGACCCGGCCTGGCGCTACCTCAACGTCCGCCGGTACTTCAACTACCTGGAGGAGTCGATCCTGATCGGCACCCAGTGGGTGGTGTTCGAGCCGAACGACCACGCTCTGTGGGCCCGGATCCGGCGCAACGTCTCGGCGTTCCTCGTGAACGAGTGGCGCGGCGGCGCGCTGTTCGGCGCCCGCCCCGAGGAGGCGTTCTACGTCAAGTGTGACGAGGAGTCCAACCCTCCCGAGTCGGTCGACCTCGGCCGTGTGATCTGCGAGATCGGCATCGCGCCGGTCAAGCCCGCCGAGTTCGTGATCTTCCGCCTGGCCCAGTTCTCCAGCGGCAACGGCGAGTTGGAGGAGTAGGGCCGCAGCAGGCCGCTCCGACGTCGTACCGCCCGCTTCACCACACTTAGAAGGAAAGCCAGATGAGTCTCCAGCCGGGTGACGCCCTAACTTCACATAATTTCGGTCTCCAGATCGACGGCGTGATGGTCGAGTACCTCGCCGAGGTCAGCGGCCTCAGCCTCGAACAGGACGTCATCGAGTACCAGCAGGTCTCCGCGCAGGGCAAGCCCGTCACCAAGAAGCTGCCCGGCGTGAAGAAGGCGGGCACCTGCACCGTCGTCCGCGGTATGACCCAGTCCGCGGCGTTCAACCAGTGGATCACCGAGTCGATCAACGGCGTGATGGGCACCGCCCGCAAGAACGCCACGATCATGGTGATGGACTACCAGAACAACCCGGTCAAGCGGTACAACATGCGCAACGCCTGGTGCAGCAAGATCGACACCAGCTCCGTCAAGGCCGGCGAGGCCTCCGCGCTGACCGAGACCGTGACGATCACGTTCGAAGAACTGGTCATCGAGTAATGCGGCGCACGGCTGTCCGGGCGGCGGCGGCGGGCGGGGAGCCGCAGGAGGCGCTCCCGGTCACCGCCGTGCCCGAGTCCGAATCCCTGTCCGGCTCCGCGTCCGCGTTCTCCGCGCCGGGCGCGGCCGCCACCCCGGCCCCGGCGCCGTACCGGCTCCAGACGGAGTTCCCCTTCGAGCTGCCGCGCGGCTACGTCGACGACGCGGGCACGGTCCACCGCGACGGCGTGATGCGGCTGGCGACGGCGCGGGACGAACTGGTCCCGCTCCGCGACATCCGCGTCCAGGAGAACCCGGCGTACCTGTCGGTCGTGCTGCTGGGCCGGGTCATCACCCGGCTCGGCAGCCTCCCGCTGGTCCACGACGGCGTCGTGGAGAACATGTTCGCCTCCGACCTGGCGTTCCTCCAGGACTTCTACCGCCAGGTCAACGCCGAGGGCCACACCCGCGCCTCGGTGCAGTGCCCCCATTGCTCGGAGCCCTTCGAGGTGGAACTCGGCGGGAGCCGCCTGGGGGAATCGTGACGTACGCGACCGACCGGCTGCACGAGGAGATCGCGTACGTCGCCTACCACTTCCACTGGGGCCAGGACGAGATCCTCGACCTGGAACACCACGACCGGCGCCGCTACGCCGACCAGATCGCGTCCCTGGTGACCCGGGGCGGGGCGGAGGGCTGAGGCATGGGGTTCCTGGAACGTTTCCGAGGTGGCCGCGGCAGCGGACGCGGGGGCGGCCCGGGCACGTCGCCGGCCGCCGAGAGCGGTACGCCGACGCCCGGCGGCGGCGTCACCGCGGCAGCGAGCGTCACCGCGGCGGCGAGCGTCACCGCTCCGGCGAGCGACGCCGGTGCGGCGCCGCGCGTCGTCGCGGCCGCCTGGCCGACGCTTCCGCCCATCCAGCGGGCGGCGGCAGGCGGCACGTCGGGGGTCGCCGACGCCGGGTTCGGCGGCCGGCTGGCCACCTGGCAGAACCCCTCCTTCACCGGCACCGGCTTCCACGCGGTGCTGGACGCGGCGCCGGGCGGCCTGATGAGCAGCCTGCGGACGGCTCCACCGGTCGCCGAACCCGAGCGGGTGGCCGCGCCGCCCCGGCCGACGCCCCTTCAGCGCGCCGTTCCCGCCTCCCCGGCTCTCGCACCCCGTCCGGCCGCGGCCGGGCCGGGCTCGACGGCCGGCCCGGGTGCTTCGGGTGTCACGGGCGCCAGGGCCGCTACGGGCGCCACGGCTTCCGGTGCGGCGCCGCGCCCGTCCGGGTCGGCGGCTCCCGCGTATCCGACGGCTTCCGCGCTGCCTGCGGCTTCGGCTCCCCCGGCGGTGCCCGTGGTGCCGTCGCGGCCGACGGAGCCGTCCGCTCCCGCCGCCTTCCCCGCGCGGGGCATCCGGGTGTCCCCGGCGAGCCCGGCCCCCTCGACGGGACCGGCCCCGTTGACGAGGTCCATGTCCGCGCCGGTACAGCGGCGCAGCCTGCCCGCCCGACCGGCGTCCGCCGCACCGGCACCTGCTCCGGCCTCTGCCTCGACTCCCGCCCCCGCCTCGTCCGCCGCCGGCGGATCCGCTCAGGCGTCCGGCCGGGGTCCGGGCGCCGACGGCGCGGGCCCGGCGCCCGCCAAGGAACCCGCTCCAGGCCCCCGGCCGGCCGCTGTCCCGAGCTCACCGGCGGCGGCGAGCGACTCCGGTTCCGGGCAGGCCCGTACGGCTGCGCTCCCGCCCGTCGGACTCCAGCGGGCGGTGCCCCTCCACGAGGGCTCGGCGTCCGGCGGCGCCCCGGTGCGGGTACAGCGAGCGGTACCGGGCGCGGGTGACACCGGTGCGCCCGCCCCCGGCCCCTCGGCGGCGGGCGGCGCCCCGCCCGCCGTGCGGACCGGCTCGACCCTGCCGTCGTCGGCGAAGTCGCCGGTCGTGGCGGCCGGTTCGGCCTCCGCAGGTGCTTCGGGGACAGCGGCGGCTCCGTCCGTCGGCTCCGCCGGGTCCCCTTCGTCCAGCGCCGGTCACAGCGTGCAGCGTGCCGTTCCCCCGCGTACGACACCGTCCTCCTCCCCCGGCGGGGCATCCGGGGGCACCGGGACGCGCTCCGCGGGCAGCGGGCCCACCGCACCTCGGCCGGGCGGAACGGAACGCGGCCCGTCGCCGACGTCCACCCCGGGTCCGCCCTCGGCGACCACCACGACCACCGCGACCGTCCCGACCGCTCCGCGTTCAGGCGCGGTCACGCCGGTTCCGGTGAGCAGACGCCTCGCCACGAACACGAGCTCCACTCCCACCGCCGACGCACCCACCGGGTCGTCGGCACCCCGCAGTTCGGACTCCGGTTCTGGCTCCGGTTCTGGGCGCGGGCTCGGCTCCGGTTCTACGGCCGCCCCGGGCCCGGCTTCCGCTTCGACCTCCGCTTCGACCTCCGCTTCCGGCCCTGCGCGAAGCTCCGGTCCCGCCCTGGGCCCCAGCCCCAGCCCCAGCCCCAGCCCCAGCCCCAGCGTGCAACGGGCGGCAACGACACCGGACTCGGCGTCGAGGCCCACCGCGTCCTCGGGTGACGGTGGCCGCACATCGACCCCGAGCGTGCAGCGCGCCGCGACGACACCGACCTCGGCCTCGGCCTCCCACCCCGGCCTCGGCCCCGGCCCCGGCGACAGTCCCGTTCACGTTCGTCGGTCAAGCGCGGCCTCCGGTGCGGGCCCTGCCTCGGTTCCGGGCCCCTCCGCGTCCTCGACCGACGGCGGCCGCACGCCGACCCCGAGCGTGCAACGCGCCGTGACGGCCCCGACCTCGACTCCCGGCTCGAGCCCCGCCTCGGTGCCGGGCCCCGCCTCGGGTTCCAGTGGTGACGGCCGCGCATCGACCCCAGGCGTGCAACGTGCCGCGACGACACCGACACCGGCCTCGACGCCGTCCGCGCCGACGACCACACCCACGTCCGCCGGTCGTCGTACGGCGCCCACCGACGTGCAACGTGCCGTATCGGCCCCCGTCCCGGTCACGCCGCCCGCGCGACCCGCCACGCCCGCCGCAGCCGGTTCCGCTCGGCCCGTGGGCGGCGTGAGCGGTTCGGTGCCGGCACGCACCGGCCCGGCGCTTCCGACGCCCTCCGCCGTCGACTCCCCGGCGTCGGCCGCAGGTTCCGCACCCGGGTCCTCGCCCGCCTCCGCTCCCGCGTCCGTGTCCCAGGCCGCGACGAGCGTCCAGCGGGCCGCGTCCGGTACGGCCGCCCCCCGGCGTCGCGTGGGCCTCGGTGCCCCCACGAGCCTTCCCTCGGGCCGACCCGGCCCGGCGAACCTGCCCGACAAGCCCCACCCGCCTCACTCGTCCCACGCGCCCGCGGCGTCGCCGACGCCTCCCGCGACGCCAGCCCCCGTCGGTACGCCCCCCGCCGCCGTGGCCGCGCACAGCCACGGCGCCCCGAGCGCGCGGACCGAACCGCTTGTCCCGCCCCGGCGCTCCACTCCTCTCGGCGCCCCCGTGCAGCGCGCCGCCGTGCCGGTCGCCGCCGCGCAGCCCTCGCGCCCCGCGTCCGCGCGTCCCGCGCTGGGCGCTCCCCTCTCCACCCGCCCCGCCGACGCGGCACCGCTGAGCGCACCGAGCGGCATGCCGATCGCGCCCCTGGGCGGCGTCCCCGGTGCGGCGGCCGGTTCCGGAGTCGCCTCCCCGGCGAGCCCGCCGTTCACGCCGCCCTTCGTGCAGCGCAGCACCGCGACGCCGAGCGCCCCCGAACTCCCGCTGCCCGCACCCGGGTCCACACCCGCGTTCACACCCGGGTCCGCCCACAGCACCGGCACGCCTGCGCATCGTCCGGCCCCGCTGCCCCAGAACACCGGCACCACCGCCGCCCCCGACGCCCCTACGGGCGCCATCCCGCGCACGGTTCGTCCCACGACGACGACCGGACAGCACCACCCCGTACACCCCGTCTCCCTCACCGGCAGGCCGCCGGCGTCCCCGGCACCCGTGCAGCGCCGCGCCGTCAAGGCGCCCGTGCCGTTGCGCCGCACCGCGCCCGGCGCGGCCGCGGGTCAGCCCGTGGCGCACCCGTACCCCACTCCCGGCCTTCCGCCCGCGACCCAGCCGACCCAGGCGACCCAGGCGGCCTCGCCGATCCCGGTCGTACAGCGTCGGTCGCTGCCCGCCGCCCCGGTCTCGGCGGCCACCGCGCCCGTACGCCCCGCCACATCGCCCGCATCACCGGCTCAGGCGGCGCCCCTTCCGATGCCGATGCCGACGGCGCCCATGCCGATCCCGGCGCCCGCCGCACGGCCGCTGCCCGCAGCTCCCACGCCACCCACCTCCGTGGTCCAGCGGCGCACCGCCCCGCCGCCGACGAAGCCGTCGCGCGCCGCCGCGCTCCCGACCGGCGGCGAGCAGGCTGCGGCGAGCCCGGCTCCCGCGCATCCCGGTTTCGATCCCCGCGGGCTCACCGACTTCCAGCTCGACGAGCTGACGCACCGCCTGACCGGCCGCATCACCCGTCTGCTCCGCACCGAACTGCGGCTGGACCGCGAACGCATCGGCAGACTCCGCGACCCCCGTCGCTGACGCACCCGCAACCGACCCCGACGCCCCCTCTCCCAGAAAGGCCAGGCCCCGATGCCCTCCGATCTCGACCCGGGCTCCACCATCTTCTTCACCCTGACCATCGACGGCGAGAGCCTCGGTTTCTTCAACGGGTGTGAGGGGCTCTCGTCGCAGGTGGAGATCGAGCACCGCCAGGAGGGCGGCAACAACGGCTTCGTCTGGCAGCTGCCCTCCCGGGTCACGTTCTCCACGATCCGGCTGACCCGTCCGCTCACCCCGGACACCACCAAGGTGGCCAAGTGGATCTCGTCGGTCACCACGGGGGTGACCCGGCCGACCGCGCAGATCGCGGCGCTGCGCGCGGACGGTTCGGAGGTCGCCCGGTGGGGGCTCATCGACGTGCTGCCGGTCAGCTGGCAGGGGCCGTCCCTCAGCCCGGACAGTCCGGGTGTGGCCACGGAGGTCCTGGAGATCACCCACCACGGCTTCACGGACTGAGCAGCAGGAACCGGGACCGGGACCAGCTAGGACTAGGCAGGGAGTACAAGCCATGGCCAAGGGAAGCAAAGGCGGCGCCGGCAAGAGCCTGGTCCGTGCCACCCTCGCGATCCACGAACCGCCGGTGGGCACGAGCACGACCCCCGGCGGGCTGATCAAATCCTTCGGGTTCGACTTCAACCCGTCGCAGCTCCAGCTCGGCCGCAAGGCCCAGTGGAAGGTCACCCCCACGGCGGCCGTCCGGGACGGATCCGTGCCGGAGTTCATGGGCCCCGAGCCCCGCGAGATGACCGTCGAGATCTTCCTCGACACCTCGGACCAGCCCGGCAGCAACACCGTCCTGAAGAAGGTCGAGTCGCTGCTGGAGTGCTGCGAGGTCACCACCAAGAGCATCGCCGCCAAGCAGCCCTCGCCGCCGTGGGTGGTGTTCCAGTGGGGTTCGTTCTCCACGGCCCGCTTCACCGCCTACGTCAGCAGCATCGACGTCACGTACTCGCTGTTCGGCACGACCGGCGTCCCGATCCGCGCCACCTGCCAGGTGCGCCTGAACGAGATCCCCAGCAAGACGAAGGGCCAGAACCCGACCTCGGGCGCGCTCACCGCGCAGCGCGTGCACCGGGTCGTCGCCGGCGACTCCCTCCAGTCCCTGGCCTGGCGCGAGTACGGCGACGCCTCCGCGTGGCGGTCCATCGCCGAGGTCAACGGCATCGACGACCCCTCCCGGCTGCCGACCGGCATCGAGCTCGTCATGCCGGCCGTCGAGGAGGTGCGCTACTAGTGGTCGCGTCCGCGTTCTCCAGCGTCATCCAGGTCACCCTCGGTGGCGCTCCCCTCCCCGTCGACATCGCGCCGCTCCTCGTCGACGGTTGGGTCGACCAGGGGCTCGGTGTGCCGGCCGCGTTCCGGCTCACCTTCCGCGACCCCGGCCATCAGGTCCTGGGCAAGCTGGGCGTCAAGTTCGGCACCCCCGTCGTCCTCGCCCCGATCGCCGACGGCAAGGGCGCCGCCGACCCGCTCTTCACCGGCGAGGTCTGCGGCCTGGAGGCCGACTACGACGGCACCGGCACCTTCACCGTCATCCGCGGCTACGACTTCGGCCACCGCCTGATGCGCCAGCGCCGCGTCGCCGCCTACCGCAACCAGAGCGCCGCGGACATCGCCCGCAAGCTGGCCGCCCAGGACGGCGTCCCGGTCGGGAAGATCCAGTCCACCAAGACCGTCTACGAGTTCATCAGCCAGGCCAACGTCACCGACTGGGACTTCCTCGCCCGGCTGGCCGACGAGAACGAGATGGTCATGTCGGTGGACGCCAAGGGCAAGTTCCAGTTCGTCAAGCCGGACCCGGCGTCCGGCGCGCCGCCCACCTCCACCCCCGGTGACAAGAGCCCGTTCGTCCTGGAAGCGGGCAACGACATCCTCCGGCTGCGGGCCGCCGTCACCTCCGCCGAGCAGGTCGGATCCGTCGAGGCACGCGGCTGGGACGTGACGACGAAGAAGAAGCTCACCGCGACCGCGCCCGCCAAGACCAACCCCGGCATCAGCATCGGCACCACCCCCGGGGAGGCCGCCGCCAAGTTCAAGCCGGCCAAGCTGGTCGACGCGCAGACGCCGTACGACCGGCAGTCGGAGGTGAAGTTCGCCGCCGAGGCCCTCGCCGACGACGTCACCGGCTCCTTCGCCGAGCTGGAGGTCATCGCGCGCGGCACCCCGAAGCTCCGCCCCGGGCTGCCCGTCACCCTCGCCGACGTCGGCGCTCCCTTCGAGGGCAAGTACACCGCCACCTCCGTACGGCACGTCTTCGGCGACGGCAAGCACTACGAGGCCTGGGTGACGGTCAGCGGCCGGCAGTGGCGGTCGCTGTACGGCCTGTCCTCCGGCGGCGGGAACGCGTCCAACGGCCTGAACCTGCCCGGCACCGCCAACGCCCTGGTCACCGACGTGGGGGATCCGCTCAAGCAGGGACGTGTCAAGCTCCAGTTCCCCTGGCTCGACGACGCCTACGTCAGCGACTGGACGCGCGTGGTGCAGTGGGGCGGCAAGCGCGGCGGCTCGATCTTCCCTCTCGACGTCGGTGACGAGGTGCTGGTCGCCTTCGACCGGGGCGCCCTGGACCACCCGTACGTCATCGGCGGCCTCTACAACGGCAGGGACAAGCCGACCCCGGTCAAGGACGTGCCCCTGCACGACGGCACCCGCCAGCGCGCCTCCCGGCACACCCTGTCCGACCGCGAGGGCAACCGGCTGGACCTGCTCAGCCAGCGGACCGGCGGCAAACGGGGCGTACGGCTGACCAGCGGCGACGACAAACTCGTCATCAACCTCGACCGGGCGCAGACCGAGATCACCGTCGACAGCAAGGGCACCGTCAGCATCACGGGCAGCCGCTCGGTGACCGTCAAGGCGGGCACCGACCTCACCCTCACCGCGGGCCGCAACATCGCCATCCGAAGCGGCGGCTCCATCACCCTCCGGGGCAACCTGGTCAACATCAGGTCGATGACGGGCATGGTGTCGGTGGACGCGGCAGGCCTGCTCAACCTCAAGTCGGGCGGTGCCGCCACGTTCAGCGCGGGCGCCACCGTACAGATCAACGCCACCGCCAACGTGGGCATCCGGGCCGCCAACCTCATGCTCCAGGGCCTGGTCATGGTCAACGCCAAGCCGTACCCGCTGCCGTGACGCACCGACGACGGCATGCCGTGAGAATCAGAAAGAGGCAGGTGGCCGTCTGATGGCCGAGCAATTCGTCGGATCGGGCTGGGCGTTCCCCCTGCGTATCGGCCCCACCGGGGGCATCGCCCTGGTCAGCGGGGAGCGTGAGATCGAGGAGGCCATCCGGCTGATCCTCGCCACCGCGCCGGGCGAACGCCCCATGCGCCCGGAGTACGGCTGCGCCATCCACGACCTGGTCTTCGCCCCGGTCAACGAGGCGACCGCCGGGCGCATCCAGCACGAGGTGTACACCAGCCTGGACCGCTGGGAGCCGCGCATCGAGGTCACCGACGTCGAGGTCACCGCCGGCGCCGAACAGGGCGTGCTCTTCATCGACGTCCAGTACGCGATCCGCGGCACCAACAATCCGCGCAGTCTCGTCTTCCCCTTCTACGTCATTCCGTCCCATGACGAGCCGGGTCTTCCCGGTCCGTCCGGTACGGCTTCCGAAAGCGACCGCTGATGGCCCTGCCCTCCCCGAACCTGGACGACCGCCGCTTCCAGCAGTTCGTCGACGACGCCAAGCGCTACATCCAGCAGCGCGCACCGGAGTGGACCGACCACAACGTCTCCGACCCCGGCGTGACGCTCATCGAGACGGTCGCCCACATGGCCGACCAGATCGTGTACCGCCTCAACCGCGTCCCCGACAAGAACCACCTCGCCTTCCTGGACCTGGTCGGCATCCGTCTCTTCCCGCCGTCCGCCGCCCGCACGGAGGTCACCTTCTGGCTGTCCGCGCCGCAGGACGAGCCGGTCCTCCTGCCCGTGGGCACCGAGGTGGCCACGGTCCGCACGGAGAGCGAGGAAGCGGTCGTCTTCGCGACGGAACGCGAACTCACCGTCGTGCCAAGCCAGTTGAACCACCTCGTGGTGCAGCACCGGGGCGAGCCGGTCACCGACCGGACCAGCGACCTCACCGAGGGCAAGGACCTGCTCTGCTTCGCCGAGGCCCCGCAGCCCGGCGACTGCATGCTGTTCGGTCTGAGCGCGGCCGTCCCGCACTGCGCGGTGGTCCTGGAACTGGACAGCCGCGTCGACGGCGTCGGCGTCGACCCGCGCCAGCCCCCGCTCGTCTGGGAGGCGTGGACGGAGGACGGCTGGCAGGAGTGCGAGATCGACCGCGACGGCACCGGCGGCCTCAACCGCCCCGGCGAGGTCGTCCTGCACATCACCGGCGGCCACGTCCTGTCCCGCTCCGGCGGCCAGGAGGCCGGCTGGCTGCGCTGCCGCGTCACCGAGCCCCTCACCGGCCAGCCCTTCTACACGACCTCGCCGACCGTGCGCTCCGCCGAGGTCTTCACGATCGGCGGCACCGCCCCCGCCGTGCACGCCGAGACCGTCTACGACGAGGCCCTCGGCGAGTCCACCGGCCTGCCCGGCCAGCGCGTCGCCCTCGCGCACTCGCCCGTCGTCGGCGACGACCCGCCGCTTCTGCTGCAGACCGCCCAGCACGAGGGCTGGTCCGACTGGCAGGTCGTCCCGCACTTCGCCGCCTCCGGCCACGACGACCGCCATGTCACCCTCGACGCGGCCACCGGCGAGATCGCCTTCGGCCCGTCCGTCCGCGAACCCGACGGCAAACTCCGCCAGTACGGGGCCGTCGCCCCCAAGGGCTCGGTCATCCGCGCCCGCCGCTACCGCACGGGCGGCGGCCGCGCCGGCAACGTGGCCCGGGGCGCGGTGCAAGTGCTCCGCACCTCCGTCCCATACGTCTCGGAGGTCGTCAACCGGGAGGCCGCGCGCGGCGGGGTCGACGGCGAGACGGTGGAGGAGGCGAAGCTCCGCGCGCCGATCACCCTGCGCGCCCAGGAGCGGGCCGTGACCCTGCGCGACTACGAGGAACTCGCCCGCCGGGCCGCGCCCGAGACCGCCCGCATCACCTGCCTGGAGGGTCAGCCCGACGAACACGGCTCCTACGCGGTACGGGTGCTGGTGGTCCCGCAGGCCGTGCCGGACCCCGGCGGACGCCTCCGCTTCGAGCAACTGGTGCCCGGCGACTCCCTGCTGGACCGCATCACCCGCCATCTCGACGAACGCCGTCTGATCGGCACCAGGCTGGCCGTCGGCCCGCCGTACTACCAGGGTGTGACGGTGGTGGCGACGGTCCACGCCTTCCGGGGCGTCGACACGGACCGCGTCCGCCGCCAGGCCCACGACGCCCTCTACCGCCACCTCGACCCGCTGGTCGGCGGCGCGGACGGCAAGGGCTGGCCCTTCGGCCGCCCGGTGCAGTCGGGCGAGGTCTTCGCCGTCCTCCAACGCGTCCCGGGAGTGGAGCTGGTCGACCAGGTCATGCTGCACCCCGCCGACCCGCTGACGGGCAAGCGCGGCGAGGCGACCGACCGCATCGACCTGGCCGCCCCGGCCCTGGTGTTCTCCTACGACCACCGGGTGCGAGTGATCGGGGACGGCTCATGACCGGCGCGAACTCACGTAAGGACACGGAGCGTTGAGGGGCTCCGTGGACGGACTCGGCTCCTCCGTCCCGATCGGCGGGATGCTGCCGGCCGTCTTCGCCGACGACGACCTGGCACAGCGCTTCGTCGGGGGTCTGGACGAGGTGATGGCCCCCATCCTCAACGTCCTGGACTGCCTGCCCGCCTACTTCGACCCGGCCCTCGCCCCGGTCGACTTCACCCGTTGGCTGGCGGGCTGGGTCGGCGCGGAGACCGACGGCACGGAACCGGAACCGAGGCTGCGGGCCGCGGTGGCGGCGGCCGCGTACCTGCACCGGGTGCGCGGCACCCGGCGCGGCCTGTCGGAGACGGTCCGGCTGGCCTTCGGCGTGGAGCCGGAGATCTCCGAGAGCGGCGGCGCCGACTGGAGCGCCCGGCCGCTCGGCCCGGTCCCCGGCGAACCCCGGCCGCACCTGCACGTCACGGTCCGCCTGCCCGACCCCGGCCCGGCGGACGAGCACCGCCTGGACACCCTCGTGGCCGCGGCCCGCCCCGCCCACATGCCGTACACGGTCAAGGTGACCGCCGCCGAAAGGACCCCGGAGAGATGACCACCCAGAACTGCGCCGAGTGCGGCACGCGGGCCGAGCCCGGCCAGTCGTTCTGCGACGCCTGCGGCGCCGTACTGAGCTGGACGGACCGCCCCTCGTCGCGCCCCGGCGCGGCCACCGGCCCGGGCGCTGGTTCGGGTTCGGGTTCGGGTTCGGGTTCGGGTTCGGGTTCGGGTTCGGGTTCGGGTTCGGGGTCCGGCTCCGGGTCGGGCTCGACCCCCGGTGCCGGATCCGGGTCGGACCCCGGTCCCGGGACGGGCTCCGCCTCGGGAGCGGGCTCCGGCTTCGGGGCGGGTCCCGGCTTCGGCACGGGTTCCGGTGCCGGGTCCGCGACGGGCGACGGGTCCGGGGCGGGGTCCGCTCACGGAAGCGGGTCCGGAACGGGGTCGTCAGGCTCCGCGTACGGCTCCGGCTCCGGCTCCGGCTCGGCGTACGGGTCCGGGGCGGCGGCCGGTGCCGACTCCGGCGGCGTGGGCGGCGGCTCCGGGGCCGGATACCGCTCCGCGGAGGGCTCGCGCGAGCCGTCGGGCGCCGCGGGACCGGAAGCCGGTGCGGCCTCCCGTACGGCTTCCCCCACCGCCTCCGCCACCACCGCTCCCGCTCCCATCACCTCTCCGGCCCCCGCCGCCGCCCCCGGTACGACCGTGGCGAGCGCGCCGGCACCCGCCTCGCCGCACACCGCGCCCGAGCCCACGCCCCAGGCCGCCGCCCCGGCCGCCGACAACGACGACTACGACCCGGACGACGAGGACACCACGGAAACTCCCCTGCCGGTCATCCCGCCGGAGGACGGCACCACCGCTCCGTCCGGCACAACACCGGCCCCCGCGCACACTCCCGCCCCCGACCGGACCGCCCCCACCACACCCGTACCGGCGGCCGCCGCCCCCGCTCCCGCCCTCGGCGACACAATGGCCGCCCGGGCCCGTTCCCTCCTGGTCCCCGTGGCCGACGCCGAGCCCCGACCCGCCGCGCCTCCGTCCGTGGCCCCGGTCCTGCCGGGCAGGCCGGTCGCGGACCGGCCGCAGGTGCGTGCGCCCGGACCCGTCCTGGGCGAGCACAACGGCGTCGCGTGCCCCTGGTGCGCCACCCCCAACAACCCCGACCGGCACTTCTGCGTCCGTTGCGCGATGCCCATGACGCTGGAGGACCGGTCCTCGATCCGCCTCCCCTGGTGGCGCCGCCTGTTCAACCGCAACGGCGCGACCCCCTGGGCCGGCGACCGCCCGCGGCTGCGCCGTACGTTCGACCGCATCCTCAGCTGGGTGGTCGCGGCGGTCGTCATCACCCTCGTGATCATCGCGGGGGTGAACACGCCGGCCGCGATCCAGGCCACCCGCGACCACTTCGCCAAGCGCGCCCCGGTCACCCCGGACTCGTTCGCGGCCTCGCGCTCCTACCCGGGGCACAAGCCGGAGCTGGCCTTCGACAAGATCAACAACAGCTGGTGGGGTCCCGGTGTCTCGCAGTCGGGCGAGGGCGAGTGGATCGAGGCCCGCTTCGACGAGCCGACCCGCCTGCTGGACCTGATCATCACCTCGGGCACGTCGGTCCGCCCCGACCAGCTCAACCAGTCGGCCCTCCCGCACCGCATCAAGGCGACGATCACCCTGAAGGACGGCAAGACGACGACCCGGGAGATCGTCCTGGACCAGAGCTCGGGGGGCCAGCGCCGCGCCTTCCGCGTGGGCGACGTCACCAAGGTCCGCTTCACCATCGAGTCGTCGTACATGGCCTCCGCGAGCAAGCAGGTGTCGATAGCCGAGATCGAGTTCTTCGGCCGGTCGAGCGCGAACTCGACGTGACGGCCCGGCGGGCCGGCGGCTCGACGGCCTGACCTGGCGGTTCAGGGCCCTGGGTGGCCGGGAGGGAAACCTCCCGGCCACCCAGGGCCCTTCCTCTTGAGCGTGTACTTGCGTAAGTCAAGCAATCTCTTTATGGTTGCCTGAGTTAAGCAAGCTAGTTCACCCGCTGCGGAAGGAACCGCCGTGAAGTCGCTGACCTCCTTCGCCCGCTTCGTGGCCTTCGGCGGCGGTACCGGAGTCCTCTCCAGCCTGGCCGTCCCGCTGCTGGCGGCGCTGATGCCGTGGGCCCTGTCGAACGCGCTGATCACCATCGCCTCGACCGTCCTGTGCACCGAGCTGCACGCCCGCTACACCTTCCGCACCGGCAGCCACGCGGGCCTGCGCCGGCACTGGCAGTCGGCGGGCTCGGCGGCGGCCGCCTACGCGGCGACCTCCGTGGCCGTGTTCGCCCTGCACGCGATCCAGCCCACCCCCGGCATGCTCACCGAGCAGCTCGTCTACCTCTCGGCCTCGGGCCTCGCGGGCATCGGCCGCTTCGTGATCCTGCGCCTGTTCGTCTTCGCGACCAGCGCCGACGCGACCGCAACCGACGTGACCGCGCCAAACCTGGCCGGCGCCCACGGCGAGACGACGAAGACGACCGGCACGAAGGAGCCGACCAAGGCCACGGTGACCGCGGCACCCACGGCACCCACGGCACCCACGGCGATCAAGCCGATCAAGCCGATCAAGGTCACGATCACCCGCCCCCGGCGGACGCCCGCCCCCGCCGCCGCCGGGCTGACGACGGCCGTCAGCCCGAGCTGACCGAGACGCGGACCCGTCCGCCCTCACCGCCCGGACCCGGCCGCCCTCACCGCCCGGGCCGGCGCACCTTCCGCGCTTCGCCGTCGACGGCCCAGGCGTCCGCCACCGGGCCCAGGTGCCCGAGCTTGTCGGGATTGATCACCAGGCGAATCGCCTGGATCCGCCCGTCGAGCACGTCGAGAGCCAAGGTGTGGAGCACCCTGCCGTCCCGGTCGCGGAAGATCGCGCCGGGCTGGCCGTTGATCTCGCGCGGCTCGAACGTCACGTCGATCCGGGCCACCAGCACGAAGGCGGTGGTGAGCAGCCGGGCCACGTTCTCGGCGCCGCTGACCGCCCTGGCCAGCTGCGGGGCCCGGCCGCCGCCGTCGCCGACCATCGCCACGTCGGCGGCGAGCAGTTTCTGAAGGCCGGCGACATCGCCTTCGCGCAGGGCGTCGAAGAACCCGGACGCCAGTTCCTCCCGCTCTCTGCGGTCCGCCGCGAACCGGGGCCGACCCTCGGCCATGTGGCGCCGGGCCCGCACCACGAGCTGGCGGCACGCCGCCTCCGAACGCCCCACGGCCGCCGCGACCTCGGGGAACCCGAACGCGAACACGTCCCGCAGCACGAAGACCGCCCGCTCGAGCGGGCTGAGCCGCTCGAGCAGCAGCAGGGCCGCCACCGACACCGAGTCCGCCAGTTCCGCCGACCGCGCCGGATCCTCGTAGGGGTCGCTGAGCAGCGGCTCGGGAAGCCACTGCCCGACGTACTCCTCCCGCCGGACGCGGGCCGAGCGCAGCACGTCGATCGAGAGCCGGGTCACCACGGCCGAGAGGAAGGCCTTGGTCGACGCGGGTGAGGCCGGGGAGGCCTCGAAGCGCAGCCAGGTCTCCTGGACGGCGTCCTCGGCCTCACCGACACTGCCGAGGATCCGGTAGGCGATCGAGAACAGCAGCGGCCGCAGCTCCTGGAACTCCTCGGTCCTGCCCATGCCGGCTCCTCCGTGACGTCACCCACGCGGTCAGAGGCCGAAGCGGCCCCACGCGATGAATGCCGCGCAGGCGAGATAGACCAGGTTCAGTACCACCAACTTGGACTCACCGAGGCGGCCGTGGGCAATCATCGCGCCGACCATCAGCAAGATCCAGCAGACGGCGGTCACCGGCACCATAATCGGCGCGATCCCGAGCGCGGCAGGCAGGATCAGGCCTGCCGCGGCCAGCAGCTCCAGGATGCCGAGGGTCTTGACGAAGGGGGCGCCGACGTCGGCGGTCCACCCCCCGCCGTGGGCGGCGGCCAGCTTCTCCTTGGGCACGAACGTCTTGGTGACGCCGGCGGCCAGGGCCAAGGCGGCCAGCAGTCCGGCGGCGATCCACAGCGCGAGGTCCATCGTCCACTCCTTGATCGGGGTTTGTCCTTCCGCACCCCTAGGACGAGACAGCGGTCTCCGCCTGTGACATCCGCGTCCGGCGAACGCGCGAAGGCCTCACGCGCCGGTCGGACCGCCCTCCGCCCCCATGTCCCCCGGCGCGCCCAGCGACGCTTCCCCCGGCGCGTCCAGCGCCGTCTCCGCGTGGGCGACGAAGTCGTCGACGAGGCGGTGGAAGAGGGTGGCGAGCTGCCGCAGGTCGTCCGGCGTCCAGTCGGCCAGGGCGAGGCTCATGCCTCGGCGGCCGATGTCCCGTACGCGGTCGATCGCGGCCCGGCCCGCCTCGGTGAGCTGGATGAGCTGGGCCCGTCGGTCCTCCGGGTCGGGGAAGCGGACCACGAGGCCGGACTTCTCCAACTGCCTGAGCTGCCGCGTGACATGAGAGGCCTCCACGGACAGCCGGACGGCGAGCATCCCGGGGCGGAGCGGGTCGGCCTCGGCGAGATGGCGCAGGATCGCCACGTCGGCCCGGTCCAGCGGGAGTCCGGCGAGCGCCATCAGCCGGTCGTGCCGACGGGCGCGGGTCGCCAGGTAGGTGAGGCGGGTGAGCACCCGCTCCACGGCGATCACATCTTCGGGGACGGGCGTTGCGGGCGACGGTATCGGCATCCGTTCACCGTACAGATAATTGCCTAACTCAAGCAAGACAAGTAATTCGTTGCTTGACTTAAGTAAGTCCATCATGGTTGCCTAACTCAAGCAACTAAGAGCCCCGGGGTAAGAGAACCCAAGGGCACTCAGGAGCACCCAAGAGACCCAAGAGCACCCCCGATCCACCGGAGCGTCTCCCATGCCGCACGCCACCATCGCCCCCGCCCGGAAGAACCGCGTCCGCCGCCCGGCGCCCGCCCGCGCCGGTGTCCGTGCCGGTGCCGTACGCCTCGCCCTCGCACCGGCTCCCGCCCTCGCGCCCGCCAGGACCGTCCTGCCGCTCTGGCAGGCGCTCCTCCCCGGCGGCACCGCGACCGCGGCCGGAGTCCGTCCGTGACCGCTCACCCGACGCTCCCCCTCCTCCCCCTCCTCCTCCTTCTCCTCGCCGTCGTGGTCGGCGCCTCCGCGCTGGTCACCGCCTGGCACGGCTGGGGCCACCGCACCGGCTGACCCTCCCTCTCCTCGCTCGCAACAGGAACCCCATCCCATGCGCTCCCGGATCCCCGCCCAGCCCCATGCCCGTGCCCAGCCCCATGCCCAGCCGCCCCATGCCCGTGCCCAGCCCCTCCCGCAGCCTTCCTCCCAGCCCGCCGGAGCCGTCGGTCTCCCTGGACTGCCGTTCGCCGGTGGCCATCCCCGGTCCTCCGACGCGGTTCTCGCCGCCGCCCTCTTCGCCTGTTCGTTCCCGGGCAGTGTGATCACCTTCCCCGGCCAGGACCTGGGCGTTCCCTGGTGGCCCGGTGTGGTGCTGGCCGCTGTCTCCTGCGCGGCGCTGATCCGGCGCCGCGACCGCCCTCGCGGCACGGTCGTCGTGACCCTCGCCTGCGCCGTGGCCGCCTCCGCGCTCGGGTATCTGCTCACGGTGCTGCTGCTGGCGCCGCTCATGGCCGCGTTGTACTCCCTCGCCTCGTCCACCGACCGCAGGACCGCCAACGCCTTCGCCTTCACCGGCATCGTCCTGCTGGTCGGCGTCGGGCTGCCGTCCGGGCCGGCCGGCGAACCGCTGGTCCTCAAGCTGCTCGGCCCCGCCGCCTGGCTGCTGCTGCCCACCGCGCTGGGGACGGTGACCCGACTGCGCGCCGCCTGTCTGGACGCCGTCCGGGCCCGCGCCGAGCACGCCGAACGCACCCGGGAGGAGGAGACCCGCCGCCGGGTCACCGAGGAGCGCCTGCGGATCGCCCGTGACCTGCACGACGTCGTCGCCCACCACCTGGTCCTGGCCGGACTCCAGGCCGGCGCGGTGGCCCGGCACCTCCCCGCCCGTCCCGAGGAGGCCGCCCGCCTCACCGCCGACCTGACCGGCACCACCGCCTCCGCCCTGCGCGAACTCAAGTCCACCGTCGGCCTGTTGCGTCGAGCGGGCACCAACGACGTGGGGTCGGTCGGGGCCGTGGGATCGGTCGGGGCCGGGGGGCCCACCCCCGGAATCGCTCAACTGCCGCGGCTGGCGGCCTCCTTCGAGGGGGCGGGCCTCGAGGTCAGGCTCCACACCGAGGGTGAGCCCGGTCCGCTCACCGCCGGCGCGGAGCTCACGGCGTACCGGATCGTGCAGGAGGCCCTGACCAACGTCACCAAGCACGCGGGCGCCCGTACGGCGGCGATACGGCTCGTCTACACGGAGGATCTGCTGACGGTCGCGGTCACGGACGACGGCGGCGGCGCGCATCCGAAGGCCCCCGCCTCCGTGGGCGGCGGCGGATACGGCCTCATCGGCATGCGGGAGCGGGCCCGCTCGGCGGACGGCCGGGTCCGTGCCGGGCATCGGCCCGGCGGCGGCTTCGAGGTCGTCGCCGAACTGCCCCTGCGCACACGGGAAACGAACGAGTCCCACCCCGTCTGACACGGGATGGGACTCGTTCGAAATGGAGCGCCGGGCAGGCCTTGCACCTGCATTTCCCCGCAGGAAGCGGGGCGTCTTTCCTTGGACCACCAACGCAGAGGTCGTCCACCGTTTTGCTTTCCGGTGACCGGCTCAAGATCAAGCTTACCGCATCTCGGGGGTGCTCTTGACCATGTACACCGTCAGGCCGGAGACCTCGTGAGGCCGGAGACCTCGTCAGGCGACGTCGCCGACCTTCAACTCGGGTCCCACCACCAGGGTGATGACGCCCGGTGCGGCCGAGGCGTCGGCGGTGGCCGTCCGGTCCGGCAGCCGGGAGGCGAGGACGGCGGCCTGGCCGTCGAGGCCCGTCGGATAGGTGAGGGTCGTCTTGGCCACCGTCTTGGGGGCGTTGCCCGTGCCGGTGACGGTGTAACCGGCGTCCTTCAGCTTCTCCGCGACGGCGGCGGCGCGCCCGGAGACCCCGGTGCCGTTGAGGACCTGGACCCGCACGCTGGAGGCGTACACCACGTTCTTCTTCGCCGCCTCCAACTGCGGCTTGGTGACCTCCTTGTCCTTGGCCAGGGAGGTGAACAGGTCGGTGGCCTGCGGGTACTGCCAGACGATGTTGGCCTTGTCGGTGGGCTGGTCGGCCTCGCGCCCGTAGTTGGGCACGGTGAGGAAGCTCAGGCGGTCGCTCGGTATCCCCTTGAGCTCGTTGGCCAGCCCGTACAGCGGCTGGATGCCGGCCATGTCGGGGTCGGTGGTGAGGGACTTGGTGATCGACTGGAGGAAGCCGTACATGGCGTCGGGGCTCGTGAGCTTGGACTTGGCCTTCTTGGCCAGCGCGTCCATGAACTCCTGCTGGCGCCCGATGCGTCCGATGTCGGAGCCGTCGCCCACGCTGTAGCGGGTGCGGACGTATCCGAGCGCCTTCTCGCCCTTGACGGTCTGGCAGCCCGCCTCCAGGTCCAGGTGGGCCTTCTCGTCGTGGATGGCCTGCTTCGGGCAGACCTCGATGCCCCCCAGCGCGTCGACCATGCCCTTGAAGCCGGAGAAGTCGACCGTCATGAAGTGGTCGATGCGCAGGCCCGTGTTGGACTCGACGGTCTTGATGCTGCACGCGGCGGCCTCGGCGACCTTGCCGTTGCTGCCGCCGAGCGCGAACGCCTCGTTGATCTTGAAGTGGTGCGGGGAGGACGAACTGCCGTCCCCCTTCTCGCAACTGGGTATCTCCACCCACGAGTCGCGCGGGAAGGACACGACCGAGGCCCACTTACGGTCGGCCGGGATGTGCAGCACCATCAGCGTGTCGGACTGCATGGTGGTCAGATCCTTGCCGTACTTGGCGTTGGCGCCGTCGCGGCTGTCGGATCCGACGATCATGATGTTCTTCGAGCCGGGACTGAGGTTCTCGGGCCGGTTCTCGCCCAGCTTGTCGTCCACGTCGGCGGAGTTGATGTTGTTGTTCAGGTCGTTGTAGACCCAGGCCCCGACCCCGCCCACCCCGAGGACGACCAGGGACGTCACGCCCGCGCCCCACACGAGGATCTTTCCCCGCCGGGTGAGCCGCGTCCTGCCGGGCCCGCCCGTACCGCCACCGGGCCCGCCCGTCCTGCTCCTGCCGCCTCGGCCGGCCGCCTCCACCGGAGTACGCCCACGCCTCCTCGTCCCGCTCACCGGCGCTCGCCCCTCCGCCTCGGCTGTTTCACCCCGTACACCGTGTTCGGATCGTCGGCGTTGGTCGCCGCCGAACGTCGGAACCCTACACGCGTGCAGGAATACGTCTTAAAAGCACAGATGACTCAGGAGACTCACAGAGCCACCCCAGGGTTGCCCCCGCGGGCTGGTCTCCGCGGGGGCGTCGGAATGCCTGAGAGGCTGATGGATCAGAGAACGGTCACGTGGACGGTCGCGGGGACGGTCACGGCGCGTTGATCAGGCCGACCGGCGGGACCGAGACCGTGCGGGCGCCCTCGGTGCCGCCCAGGACGACCTTGCGCAGGGAGACGTTGTTCTTGGTGTTGGTCTCCTGGAGGCGGTTCGCCGGGTTGGCGACGACCTGGATGTAGTAGGTGCCGTTCGGCAGGCCGGTGATGTCGAAGGACTGGCCGGGACGGTACTGGGTGTACGTGTCGCCGGAGCCGACGTCGAGGACCTCCCGCACGGAGATCGAGTTCTGCTGGCCGCAGGCGGTCGACAGATCGGTGTTGTACGGGTGCCAGTTGGCGTTCTTCACCGTGTAGTCGATGGCGTCGGTGTTGGCGAGGCAGAACGCCTCCTTGCCGCTCTTGACGATCTCCTTCTGGTCGGCGGCGAGCAGCCGGTAGCTGGCGAAGTCGGTGAAGTGCCAGTGCTCGTGGCCGATGCGCGGGTCCCACTCCATGGTGCCGGCCGGCGCGTAGCCGACCTGCTTGCCCTTGGCGTCGTAGAAGTACTGGTACGAGTCCATCAGGTCCGCGCCCGGCTTGCGGAAGCCGTCCACGACGAGCGGCGCGGGGCCGGCGTTCCAGACGTTGGCGCTGAACGCGAGGTAGTCCTTGCCGGCCACGTCGCCGTCCTCGCCGTCGGTGACCGCGATGTCCCAGGCGGGCAGCGAACGCAGGTCCGGCTTCGGCACGTCGGCCGCTACGCCCGCCCGGCCGGTGGGCCGCTTGCCGGCGGCCTTCAGCGCGGGTGCGATCCGGGAGCCGTCGGTGTGACCGGCGCCGTCGCCCGGGCGGGGGGTGAGACCACGGGCCTCCAGGGCGTGCGAGAGCGCGGAGGGCGTGGGAGCGTCGGCGCCACGGGGCCCGTAGTGATGACCGCCCCCCATGCCGGCCATGCCTTCCATACCTTCCATGCCCGCCATGCCCGCCATGTCGTGCGAGGCGTGGCCGTGGCCGCTGCCGGTGCCGGTGGCGCTGTGGGCGGTGAGACCGGCCCCACCTCCGCCTCCGCCTTCCCCGCCGTCGCTGATCTCCCGGACGGTCAGCGCGATGGTCGGCCGGTCGTCGGGTATGCCGAACAGGTCGCGGTACTTCTTCGCCACCGCCACCTTGACGGTGTACTCACCCGCGGCCAGGTCGAGCGGCCTGTCGTAGTCGAAGGCGGAGGTGTTGGCCGCCCAGCCCTTCTCGACGCCCCAGACCGAGCCGAGCGTGAAGGGGTTGGTGGAGCAGCTCTGCGGATAGTGCGAGGTGGCCGGGGCGTCCGGACGCAGTCGGCCGGAGGCGTTGTTCAGGCAGAAGTTGCTCGTGCTCTTCTGCACCTCCGCCCCGGCCGCGTTCTTGATGGAGACCTCCAGGAAGTCCGGGAGGCCGCTGAAGTCCTTGACGAGCCCGGCGGGCAGCGTCTTCGTCGTCACCTTCGTCCCGTTGCGCAGGATCTGCTGGGCGACGATCGGGTCCTTGTACGACTTGCGGGTCACCTTCAGCTCCAGCGGAGCGTTGTCGACGGTGACGTACGTCCCGAGGTCGAGGTAGACCCCGGAGTTCCCCTCGTACCGGTCGGCGGTCACGGCCTTCGACGCGGCGACGAGCTTGAGCTTCGGCGTCCCTGCCGGGCTCGCCGGCGCGGCCCCGGCGCCGGGAGCGGACCCGGCGACGGCGGCCACGACGGTGAGCGCGGCCCCGGCGGCGAACGCCGCGTGCTTGAGGCCCTTGCGGTGTTGCGATCTGGTCATCGGTTCCTCGTCTGCGAGTGCCATGGTCAGTGGCATCGGACTGGACAGCCCACACCCCGACCGGCGCGACAGACGAACCCCCGCACCCCGGCCGGAACTGTGAGCACCCTGTGAGACCGGTAAATGGTGTGTCGGGGTTGCCTGTTGGGCGAAAACCGACTGAAGAGCGTCAGAGGTTGTAGCGGGGTTTCAGGTGGCGCCAGAAGTCTCGGAGCATCCACTTGTCGAATTCGGTGATCTGGGTGGCGCTGCCGGCGTTCATCAGGAAGCAGCACTGGCCGGTCGGGGTCCAGTCGTAGAAGTCGTCGAGGCCGAAGGTGTGGCCGACTTCGTGCAGGTAGATGTGGATGTTCTCCTGGTTCAGGACGCCGGTGAAGTACTCCTGGCCGACGCGCTGGCCCCAGTCGCCGCCGGCGCCGCCCTGGAAGCCCTTGGTGAGCCAGAGCGACTGGTCGTAGTGGCGGGCGGTGCCGCCGGGGCACTTGGAGTAGTTGCCGTCCTGGTGGAAGAAGCGGCCGCAGTCGGGGACGCACTGCGGGGCGCCGGCGCCGTCGAGGACGCCGGAGTAGACGTCGACGGAGTCGTCGGACCACTGGAGGGTGGAGCGGTTCTTCACCGCCCAGCCGACGATGTTGACCGGGACGGTGGTGTAGGGCCAGTTGTCGTAGGCCCGGCCGTTCTCCACCTGTGCCGCCATCCACTTGGCGAACTGCTTCTTCAGGGCCGCGTGGATCTGGTCGCGCAGGGTGGTGTTGACGGGGGCGTCCGACTCCCAGCGGACGCAGTAGTTGATGCTGCCCTTGTTGGCCATGACCTGGTCCCAGCCGTAGTTGCGGAAGCCGTAGAGGTCGGGGTAGGTCGTCGAGACGTGGTTCCAGACCTCGTTCAGGGGCTGGACCAGGGCCGCGGGCGGGTTCCATTCGTCGGCCGCCTCGGCCCGTGGGGCGGCGACTCCGGTCGCGTGGATGAGGAGGGCGACGAGCGCCCCGAGGACGGTGAGCAGCCGGGCGAGGGTGAGGGGCCTCGCGAGGTGGCGGGCGGGTCGCCGTGCGGGGGGTTTGCGCATGGTGAACTCCTCGTGCGGGGAACGGGATTCACTTGCCGGTGCGGTCGTGCGGCCATGCTTGGTGCGTGTGTGGTCGCCGCCGGGCCCGTAGCGGGTTGCCGCTTTCCGGTCGTAGCATCCGCGCCATGGCGGACTGGGTGCTCCGACCGGCCACGGCGGACGACGTCGAGGCCGTGGCGGAGGTGCGGGCGGTGGCGATGCGGGCCGATCTGGAGCGGCTCGGGCGCTACGACGAGCACCGTGTACGGCAGCGGCTGCGCGACGGGTTCGTGCCCGCGCACACCCGGATCATCGAGCTCGACGGCCTCCTCGCCGGCTGTGTGGCCCTGCGCCCGGCGGACGACGCGCACTGGCTGGAGCACTTCTATCTCGCGCCGCACGCCCAGGGGCGGGGTATCGGGACCGCCGTCCTGCGGGAGCTGGTCGAGACGGCCGACCGCTCGGCGCTCCGGCTGCGCGTCGACGTCCTTCAGGGCAGTCCGGCCCGCCGTCTCTACGAACGGCACGGCTTCACGTTCGAACACGAGGACGCCGTCGACGTGTTCCTGGTGCGCGCGCCCCATCCCCGACCCCGTCCCCGATCCCACCCCTGACCCGACCCGCTCGCACCCCTGACCCGTCTCTGACCCCGCCTCCGGCCCCCTCCCCGCCCCCTCCCCGCCCTCTCCCCGTCCCCGCTCCCGTCGCCGGTCCCGTCCCCGGTCCGGGTGGTTCCGGGGCGGGTTCGGGGTGGAGGAGGGGGCGGCGGCTTCATCATGAGCCGGTGTTTCGCTTCCTTCGCGCCCTTCGCGCCCTTCGGGCGCCGCTGACCGCGCTCCTCGTCGCCTGTGCCCTGCTCGCCGGGCCCGCCTGCGTACCCGTCGGGCGGGGGGTCGGTGCGCCGCCCGGGGCCTTCGGGGCGTACGTCGGGTACGACGCCGCCGGTATGCGGCGGATCGCGGCGCTCGACGGGTGGCTCGGGGCGGCGACGCCTCGGGTCGGGCACGCCTATCTGCCGGGCGACCGGTGGAGCAACATCGAGGGGACGCCCGGGTACCTGGAGTACTGGGCGCGGTGGCGGCGGGAGCGCGCCGACCGGATGTTCGTGCTCAACGTGCCGATGCTCGAGCACACCGAGGAGCATGTGCCCGACCAGGTCGTGCGGGACGAGCTGCGCCGAGGGGCGCGCGGGGAGTACGACGAGCACTTCCGGGTGCTGGCCCGGCGGCTCGTCGCGCTCGGGGTGCCCGATGCCGTGCTGGTGGTGGGGTGGGAGATGAACGGGATCACCTACACGCACCGGTGCGGGCCCGACCCGGAGGCCTGGAAGCGGTACTGGGCGCGGATCGTCGACGCCATGCGGTCCGTGGACGCGGGGCAGCGGTTCCGGTTCGAGTTCACGCCCAGTCGCGGGCTGGACGCCGTCCCCTGGAACGAGTGCTATCCCGGCGACCGGTACGTCGACGTCATCGGTATGGACGCCTACGACCAGCCCCACGGCATGTCCTTCGAGGAACAGGTCGCCGAGCCGTACGGCCTCGCCGCGCATGTGCGGTTCGCGCGGGCGCACGGAAAGCCGGTCTCGTATCCGGAGTGGGGGCTGTACCGCAACGGCGACAACCCGGAGTACGTACGGGGCATGCTCACCTGGTTCGCCGAGCAGCGGCCGCTGTACCAGACCATCAGCGACTACTGCCCGCACGGCGTGTGGCGGTGTTCCGGCAATCCACGGTCGTCGGCCGTGTACCGGTCGTTGGTCGGGGGGCCGTTCGGCTGAACCCGGCCGCCACGCGGGCCGCCTGCCGCTCCCACCCGCCCTACCGGTCCGATGATCACACGATGGGACGAGAACACCACGCGCGTCTCCCGCGAACGCGCGCGCGCCTCCGTGGCGCGACCGGGGCCGCCCTGCCGGCCCTCCTGCTGCCGGTCCTCCTGCTGCTCGCGCTCGCCGCCGTGCCCGCGGGAGCCGAGAGTGACGGGTTCCGCAAGGAGGCCGCCCGTGCCGTCCGCGCGCACGAGCGGGCTCGTGAGCGGGTCGACAGGCTGCGCGAGTCCGACGCCTCTCCCACGGAGGTCGAGGACGCCGAACGCCGCCGTAAGACCGTCCGCGCCGGGCTGTGGGACCTGCTGTGGGCCACCGGGAGGAACTCAGGCGATCCGGTCGCCGTCGACCCGTCCGGACAGGACAGCCGCTGTCCGTTCGGCGACCGGAGCCGCCCGCCGGAGCGGCGCGCGCACCCCTGGACGGCCCCGACCCGCCGCTACTGGCTCTCCGCGGGCTACGCCGCCAAGGGCTCCCGCTGGGCCCACCGGCACACCGGCCAGGACTTCGCCGTGGACTCCGGTACCCCGGTGTACGCCGTCGGCTCCGGCACCGTCCGCGCCACGACCTGCGGCGACGGATTCGGCAACCAGGTCGTGATCCGCCATCGCGACGGCTACTTCACGCAGTACGCCCACCTGTCGCGCATCGACGTGCGCAAGGGGGGACGCGTGAGCGCCGGTCAGCGCATCGGCCTGTCCGGCGCGACCGGCAACGTCACCGGCCCGCATCTGCACTTCGAGGTGCGGATCACCCCGTACGTCGGGTCCGCGGTGCCGCCCCTGCCCTGGCTGCGCCGGAAGGACGTCCAGGTGGCAGGAGCGTCCGCGCTGCCCTGACCGCGGGCGGCGGCCGTGCTGGAAGGACTACGTCTGCTGGGGGCGGTAGGCGGCCAGCGCCCAGATCACGAAGACGTCGATGGAGATCTGGATGACCGCCCAGAACGGCGCGTACGGCAGGAACAGGAACTGGAGGATCAGGCTCAGGGAGGCCAGCACGATGCCGCTGATCCGGGCCCACCCGGCCCACTCGCCTCCGCTGAGCAGCCCGTATCCGGTCAGCACGGCCACGACGCCCACGATCACCAGGATCCAGCCCCAGGCGGTGAGGTTCATCTCGTAGGCATACTGGGCGACCCGGGCGTACACGTCGTCCTCGGCGATCGCGGCGATGCCCTGGAACACGGCGAGGAAGCCGCTGACGAACATGAGCACGCCGCCGAAGACGACCCCGCCGGCGACCAGTCCACCCCCCGCGGGCGGCGGCGAGCCCATGCCCGGCGAACCGGTGCCCTGATGGGACGGGTCCCACACCCGGGGCCCCTGCGACGGCTGGGAGTGCGGCTGATCGCTCATGGCGCCACCCCGTCTCTGTGTCGGTGTTCTGCACTGCACTGCACCGACCATCCGTCCGGACGGGTGCCGCCACCACGGGGGTGCGCCGTACGGGTGACCCGGCATGCGGACGGGCCGGACCGCCCCTTCACTGGAGGGAGGCCCGCGGACCCCCCAGGAGGAGACAAGATGCGACGCACCAAGGGCGTGCTGCTGACGGCGGCGGCGATCTGTTGCGCCACCGTGCTCACCGGCTGCTCGGACGAAAACACCCCCTCGTCGGTGTCGTCCGCGGCCAGCAAGGCAGCCTCGGCGGCCGAGTCGCTGGGCAGGGAAGCCACCGCCGCCGCGTCCTCCCTGGCCTCCGGCTTCGCCTCCGACCTCGCGTCCGGGGGAGCCTCGGCGCTCGCGTCGGCGACGGCGAAGGCGGGCCGCGAGCTGGGCGAGATCAAGGACGGCGTCGACGTGAAGTCCGACGTGAAACTCGGCGCCCCGGACACCGACCAGGACGGCCGGGCCACCGTCGAGGTCACCGTCTCCAACACCACCGACGCGTCGAAGTCCTTCGCCGTGCAGGTCGACTTCACCGACTCCTCCGGCAACCGGCTCGACACGGTCGTCACCACCGTCGCCGACGTGGCCGCGGGCAAGACCGGCAAGGAGACGGCTCGCAGCAACCGCACGCTGTCCGGCGAGGTGAAGGCGGAGGTGGCCCGGGCGGTGCGGTACTGACGCCGACCGCGGAGACGTCCGTCGCGGGCCGACTGCTGCGGGAGATCGTCACCGACCCCCACCGCCTCCCCGAGCATCTGGCCCTGTTCGCGGTACGCCACCTGGGTCCGGTGGCGGACCGCACGACGTCGACCGAACCGCCGCCCACCCGAGCCCAGTTGCTCGCCCGGGGCCGCCGCGCCACGGTCACCGAAGGCGCGTTCGTGGGCGGCCCGTTCCTCCTGCTCATCCCGGTCGCGTTCTGCGCCGCCCTGCTCCGCCAGACCCGAACGATCCTCGAACTGGCCGCGCTGACCGGCCGGGACCCGAAGGAGCGGGACCGCGCGGCCGAACTCCTGGTCCTGCAAGGGGTGTACGACGACGTCCCCGCGGCCCGCGCCGGCCTGGCCGCCCACACCGCCGACCCACCCGGCCCACCAGGCCCCTCCAGCCCCTCAGACCCCTCAGGCTCCTCCAGCCATGCCGGCCCCTCGGGTCCCTCCCGACCTTCCGGTCGGCGCATCCGCCCGATCGTCCTGTGGAACCTCACCCTGCGCATGGCCCGTCTGCTCGGCCTCATCACGCCGGCCGGTCCCGGCGGCCGTCCTCGCCGGTCGGCGCAGGCCGCGCGCTGGCTGCTGCTCGCCGCCGTGATCCTCGTCGGCCTGGCCGCGCCGCTCGTCTGGCTGCCCTACATGGCGAACTCCTACGACCGCGCCACCACCCGGCTCAACGACCGGGCCGTCCGCTTCTACTTCCCGACGGCCGGGGCGGACGACGACGCCCCACCCCCGCGCCGCCGCCCCGACCCGGCCGCCCTCGCCGGCGCGGGCCGTGCCCTGCTGTCCCTGCTGGTACCGGTGGCGCTGATCATCGGCGTACTCGTCGCCGACCTGCGCATCGCGGGCGGCAACTGGCCGGTCCTGGGGCTCGCGCTGACGGCGGCGTCGGTGGGCACGGGAGCGGTGTGGCTGTGGCGGCGGCACCGGCGGCGGGGCGGCCCGCACCGCGACCGGAGCAGGCGCCGGAGCCGCAGCCGGAGACCGGGCTAGCTCCTCGTCCTCGCGAACTCCCGCAGGAACAGCGCCTCCACGTGGGCCATGTGCTCGATCTCGGTCGGGTCGACGCTCTCGTCGGGGGCGTGGATGAGACAGCGGGGTTCCTCCACGCCCATGAGGATGATCTCGGCGCGGGGGAAGGTGGTGGCGAGGACGTTGCACAGGGGGATGGATCCGCCCTGCCCGAGGAAGGCGAGCGGTTTGCCGTAGACCTCCCGCACGGCCGTGCCGAGGGCGGTGTACGCGGGGCCGTCGGTGGCGGCGCGGAAGGGCGATCCGGTGCCCTCCGGCTCGACGGTGACCTTCGCGCCCCAGGGCGCGGCCTCGGTGAGATGCCGGGTGAGGGCCTCGCGGGCGGCGTCCGCGTCCGTGCCGGGCGGGACGCGCAGGCTGACCCGGGCGCGGGCGGTGGGCGGGACGGCGGCTGCGGAACCGACGACCGGCGGGCAGTCGATGCCGAGGACCGTGACGGCGGGTCTCGCCCACAGCCGGTCGGCGACCGTGCCGGTGCCGGTGAGCCGTACGCCGTCCAGGACACCGGCGTCGGCGCGGAACCGGTCCTCCGGGTAGTCCTCGCCCTGCCATGTCCCGTCGCAGACCAGGCCGTCGACGCGGGTCGAGCCGGTGACCGGGTCGCGCAGGGTGGAGAGCATCTGGATCAGTGCCGCGAGCGCGTCGGGGGCCGGGCCGCCGAACATGCCGGAGTGGATCTCGCCCTTGAGGGTGTCGACGGTGACGACGAGGTTGGCGAGGCCGCGCAGGGTGATGGTCGCGGTGCCGGTGCCGACCTCCGCGTTGCCGGTGTCGCACACCAGCAGGGCGTCGGCGAGGAACTGCTCCGGGTGCTGGGCGACGTACGCCTCCAGTCCGCCGGTGCCCTGCTCCTCGGACCCCTCCGCGACGAGCTTCAGCCCCACCGGGAGGTTCTCGCCGAGTGCCCGCAGCGCGGTGAGGTGCATGACGATGTTGCCCTTGCAGTCGGCGCTGCCGTCACGATCGTCACCGCGATCGCGGTCGGCCTGGTGACCGGCGCGGCACTCGCCGGCCGGCACGACGATGTCGTCTGACGGACGCTCTCAGCCCGCCTCGGACCATTCCGACACTTCCGACGGTCTCAGACCGTAGGCCGCTCTCAGGCCACTCCATTCCGCCGGCCTCAGGCACTCCGACGGTCTCAGGCCATCCAGAAGAAGACGGCCGTCATCCGCTTCTCCTCCAGGGTCGTGCCGGAGTAACCGGTCGCGCTGTGCACGAGGTTGGCGTGGTAGAGGAGCAGCCGGTTGGCCTTGTGGGGGACCCGTACGTCCTCCTCGAAGGCGTCCGGGGCGACGAACCGGGTGCCGAGCGCCTCGACGAGGTTGTTGTGCGGGGCCTGGACGACGTTGCCGCCGAGCCGCCCGCCGGGCAGGGACTGCCGGTAGAAGCTGGTGCCGCAGTCCTTGGGGACGGCCGGGTTGAGGTACAGCACGGCCGCGTACCGGCACAGCGCCCGGGAGTCGGAGTGCGGCCGGGGTGTGCTCTCGCCCTCTCCCACCACCTGGACGCAGTTGTGGTTGAGGGTCCCGCCGCCGGGCGCCCGCTGCACCCACAGCTTCCCGGCTCCCGTCGCGTTCCTCACCAGCCGCTCCACCCGCCCGAGTTCACCGGGTTCGAGTCCGGGCATGGTGCGCAGT
This sequence comes from Streptomyces sp. NPDC102259, assembly GCF_044766465.1. NCBI lineage: Bacteria > Bacillati > Actinomycetota > Actinomycetes > Kitasatosporales > Streptomycetaceae > Streptomyces > Streptomyces sp. NPDC102259. The sequence goes on from NZ_JBIWMA010000004.1 coordinate 465,721, forward strand.
CCCGGCCAGCTCTCCGAGGTGTACGGGTAGCCCTTGACCCAGTCGTCCTTGGCGAGACAGCGCTCGCGGATCGCGGTGATGTCGGCCTCGGGGAAGACGTCGTCGATCACCCAGTAGTCGCGGCCCTTGGTGGGCTTGCGGTAGGGGAGCACGGGGAGCGTGGCGGCAGCCCTCGCGGGCTGGTGGGGCCGCTGTGGCATGGACATGCAGCGAATCTAGGTCGGGGGATCCTCATGACTCGCCCTTCCGTTCGTCCGCACTCCTCCGCGAAGTGGTCAACATTTCGTCGAGGCGGTCAACGGTTCGTCAACCACGCGAGCCCGACGGCACGGACCGGGGGCGGCGCCGGGGCGGCTGGGGGACGGGTGCCGCACGACTGCCGCCGGTCGGCTGAAGCGGCGATGTGCGAAACCTGTCAACCAACTTAGCAAACGCCTTGGATATGCGACGTACGGCACCCAAAACGGGCCCGTCCCGAGACTCCGGCATTGAGGTGTCAACAATGTCGCTGATAATTTCCTTATCCATCGCAGGCAGGCCGGATTCGGCCCGCCATCTGATCCGTCCATGCCCCAACTCCCCTAGTTGGAGCGGGACTTCGCGACCCCACAGCCAGTCGACGGGTGCTGCCCGCATGGTCGGCACGCCATCCCGGACTTTGTCTCAAGGGAGTGTTCGTGAGTAGGGAAAGAACCAGTCAGGCACGCAAGCGACGCACGTGGCGAGGCGTGGCCGGCGTGGCCGCCGGAGTCGTCCTCGTCGGCGGTGGATTTGCGGTAGCCAATGCTTCGACGAGCGGTGACGCGCAGAAGGCGGCCGCAGGCGTCCACTACCCGGTCAACAAGAAGGCCGCCGGCGTCGCGGCCGTGGTCAGCGCCGCCAACACGTTCCTCAACACCCTCGACTCGACCCAGCAGACGGAGACGCTGCTGGACTTCACCGAGGAGAACGCCACCGCGTGGTCGAACCTGCCGTGCGGCTCCTCCTGCCGCCCCGGCATCCAGACCGGCTCGCTGAGCGAAGACCAACTGACCGCTCTTGAGAACGTGTTGAAGGTGGCCCTGGGGTCCGGCAAGGACACCGGCTACGACCACGTCATGCAGACACTCCTGGCCGACGAGGTGCTCAACTCGGCGGGGAGCACCAGCTCCTCGTCCGCCGCACCGACGGACAGCGCGACCGGCGCGCCCTCGGCCGACCCGTCCGCGACCGCCAGTTCCACGACCACCGCCGTCCCGACCGACGTCCCGACCGGCGCCCCGCCCTCCGGCGGCACCGGCGGCGGCCCCGGCGGTGGCGGCTACGGCAGCGGCGTCTACTTCCTGGCGTTCCTGGGCACCCCGTCGGCGACCGGCACCTGGCAGCTGCACTTCGGCGGCCACCACCTCGCCGTGAACATCACGTACAAGGACGGCAAGGTGGCGGGCGCCAGCCCGTTCTTCAGCGGCGTCGAGCCGACCAGCTGGACCGCCGAGGACGGCACCACGTACGCGCCGATGGCGAAGTTCCGCGACGGCCTGCTCAAGCTGACCGGCAGCCTGAGCGACACGCAGCTGGCCACCGCCAAGCTGTCCACGTCCTTCAGCGACGTGCTCCTCGGCCCGGACCAGGACGGCAAGTTCCCGGAGACCAAGGAAGGCATTCCGGTCAGCTCTCTGTCCGCCAAGCAGAAGAAGCTGGTCCTGGAGGCCATCCACCCCTGGGTCGCCGACGTGGACGACGCCACCGCGAAGCAGCTCCTGAAGACGTACGAGCGTGAGCTGAACAAGACGTACATCGCCTACTCCGGCGGCACCGGCCTGGACACCCAGGGCGACTACGTCCGGATCGACGGTCCCAGCGTGTGGATCGAGTTCGTCTGCCAGAACGGCGTGGTCTACCGGGACCAGATCCACTACCACACCGTGTACCGGGACCGTACCCGCGACTACGGCAACGAGTTCTCCTTCTCATGACCGGACCGCGAAACTGGCTGACCACAGCGCTCCGCTGGGTTGCCGGGATCGCGATCGCGGTACCGGCGACGCTCCTGCTCGGGGCGTCGCCGGCCGCCGCGCATCCGATGCCGCACTCGGTGGTCCAGCTCGACGTGTACCAGGCTTCCGTCTCCGCACGGCTGGAACTGCCCGTCGACGACTTCTCCCGGGCCAGCGGGATCGACCTGACCAAGGCCACCTCGGCCACGCTGTCCGCGCGGGCCGGGGCGATCCGCGCCTACCTCGGCGCACACATCCACCCGACCACCACCCAGGGCAGGGCCTGGCAGGTCGCCGTCGGCCGGCTCACCCTGAGCCGTGCCGTACAGACCGACACCGGCACGTACCGCGAGCTGGTCGCCCAGGCCGAGCTCACCCCGCCGGCCGGCGCCGACGTACGGCACTTCACCTTCGACTACGACGTCATCGTCCACCAGGTCGTCACGCACACCGCGCTGGTGACGGTCCGCCAGGACTGGTCCAGCGGTCAGGTCGACGGGGAGGGCGCCACCCAGGTCGGCACGATCCGCATCGACACCGGGACCATGTCCGTCCCGGCCCTGAAGGTCGACCTCGGCGCGGGCAGCGTCTGGCGCGGCTTCGTCGCCATGGTCGAACTCGGCGGCGACCACATCCTCACCGGCACCGACCATCTGCTGTTCCTGCTCGTCCTGCTGCTGCCCGCACCGCTGGCGGCCACCGGACGCCGCTGGGACGGTCTCGTCGGCGCCCGTTCCGCCCTCGCCCGCATCGGCCGGATCACGCTCGCCTTCACCGTCGGCCACTCCGTCGCGCTGGCCCTCACCGCGCTGGGCGACATCTCGATCCCCGGCCGCCCGGTCGAGGCGTTCATCGCCTTCAGCGTCCTCGTCGGCGCGGTGCACGCGATCCGACCCCTCTTCCCGGGCAAGGAAGCGCTGGTGGCGGGCGTCTTCGGGCTCGGCCACGGCATGGCGTTCTCGTTCGTGCTGGCCGAGATGCACCTGTCCACCGGCCAACTGGTGACCAGCCTCCTGGGCTTCAACCTCGGCATCGAACTCGTCCAGTTCCTGCTGGTCTGCCTGGCCCTGCCCTCCCTGCTGGCCCTGGCCCGCCTGCGGGCGCAGCCCGCGCTACGGCTGACCGGCGCGGTCCTCACGGGTGTGGCGGCCGTCGGCTGGCTGGCCGACCGCCTGGGCCTGCCCAACCCCGTCGCCCGAGCCGCCGACAGCGCCGGCGCCCACACCACCCTGCTGCTGGTAACCCTCACGGCGACGGCCCTCGCCACGACCGCCTGGACGATGACCCTCCGCCTGAGGCCCCGGCCAGACGTGGCCCTCCCACCGGCCGAGGAGGACACGGCTCCCGCCGCCGACCCCTCCCTCTCCCGGAGCGGCGGCCAGCACGTGGCGCGGCGGTGAACCCCGGTGGACGGCAGCCCCTGCCGGGGTCACTGCGGGACGGCGACCAGGTCGTCGGCAGTGGTGGCGTGAACGGCGCGCTGCGACCAGACGGTGAGCTGATCGAGGTCGGTGCAGGCTTCGACGCGCTCACGGACGGCGTCCGGCACCGGGATGCCACGCCACTCCAGGATGCGAAGAGTCATATCGACCCGATCGGCGACTCGCCCTTCTTCACGCCCTTCTTCACGACCTTGTTCGCGCACCTCCTGTGCGAGGGGGTGTCGCCAGAAGTACTGCATCGCGGTCATGAGATCCCTCCACATCCGTCGGATCACGCCATCCGACGTGACTCAACGAGCTACGCCGCGTTCAGTTCGCACCACACCAACTTGCCCCGGTGACCCATGCGCGACAGTGGCTGCCAGTGCCAGAGGTCGGAGCAGGCCCGCACCAGGGCCATGCCCCGGCCGTTCTCCGCGTCGGTCAGGTCCTCCAGTCTGCGGGGCGGCTCGGGCGGTTCGGGGTCCGCGTCCCAGGCGCCGATCTGGAGAACGCCGTCCCGGAAGCGGAGACGCAGGCAGGCGGGGCCCTTGGTGTGCAGTACGGCGTTGGAGACCAGCTCCGAGGCGAGCAGCTCCGCGGTGTCGACCAGGTGGATCAGGCCGTGCAACGTCAGGATCAGGCGCAGGGTGCGGCGGCAGACGGTGACCGCGCGGGGGTCACTGGGGATGTAGAGGGAGTACTCCCAGGAGTCCGAGGCAGGGGCGGGGGCGGTTTCGGGCATGGGGTAGCTCCAAAGGTGGGGGGTGGGATGCGCGCGCGGTGGCATTGCCTCAGCCGTCATGGCAGGACGGATCGGTGCACTTCCGCAGCGTGTGCGTTACGTCACCGACGGTAGACCTAAAGCTTCATACTGAGCAAGCTGATCGCGTAATCTTGCCCTCGAACGAGTTGTGTCCGCAGGCGCGTTGTCCGAGGAGCAGTCAATGGCGCTGAGGCGCGAACCCACCGCACGTCAAAAGCGATTGGCGGCTGAGCTGCGCAGACTTCGTGAAGCAGCCGACCTCACCGCTCGCGAGGCGGCGGCCCTGCTCGGCGTCAGCCCCGTCCAGATCAGCCACATCGAGTCCGCACTCGCGGGCGTGAGCGAAGAGCGGCTTCGCCGCCTGGCATCCCACTATTCCTGCACGGACGGGCAGTTCATTGATGCCCTGGTCGCCATGGCCACCGATCGGGCACGGGGCTGGTGGGAGGAGTACCGAGGGCTGCTGCCGACGTCGTTCTTGGACCTGTCGGAACTGGACCACCACGCGAAGTTCCGGCACGACGTAGCCGTCCTCTACGTACCCGGCCTTCTCCAGACGGAGGAGTACGCGCACGCCGTCTTCTCGTCGCGGGTACCCGAACTCACCCAGGAAGAACTGGAGTTGCGTGTCCGGCATCGCAACGCCCGCCGCGTGATCATCGAGGGCCCGACAGCCGTCCCGTACAGCGCGGTGATCCACGAGGCGGCACTGCGCATCAGAGTCGGCGACCGCATGGCCTCGCGTACTCAACTCGCTCGGATTCTGGAACTTTCCGAGGCAGACAACGTCACTGTGCGGGCCATCCCGTTCGACCTGGACAACTTCACCCGGGCCGGGAGCGCCATGACCTACTCGGGAGGAACCGTGGCCAAACTGGATACCGTGGTTCGCGACACCCTCCTCGGCACCGTCTTCATCGATTCCGAAGCCCAACTCAGTTCCGCGCGCACGATCTTTCGGAAAATTGAGGACGCGTCACTCGCCCCGGACCGCTCGCGTGACTTCATCCACAGCGTGGCCAAGGAATTGTGAGGTCCACAATGACTCCCGACAGTTGGCAGAAGTCATCCTTCTCCGGCGGAGCCGACGGCAACGACTGCGTAGAGCTCGCCTCCACCTCCGCCACGCTGCACCTCCGCGAGTCGGACGCCCCCGGCACCGTCCTTGCCACCGCCCCGGCCCCCCTCGCTCAGTTTCTGCACGCCATACGCACAGGAACTCCCGGAATTGTGGCCTCCATCACAGCCCGCTCAGGCCGCGCCTGCTGAAGTGACCGGATGATCGGTCTCATCCTGCGCGCCCTCCCGTTCTGGGTGCGCGAACCCCTGCTCGTCGTCGTCGGCGTGCCCTTCAGCGTCCTCCTCTTCTACGCGGCCATCCGCGACGGCGAGTGGATCGGGGCCGCCCTCGGCCTCGCCGTCGCCGTGTTCACCGCCGTCCGCATCCACACGATCAGGCGCGCCCTCCAGACCCGCCGCCTGGCGAAGGCCATGGAAGGCATGAAGCGCATCGAGGGCATCTAGGGCCTCCAGGGGAGCCAGGGGCACGGCGGGGCATCCCCCTCTAAGCCGAACTCCCGCTCGCGCCCGAGGTCACCACCACCTCGTCGCCGATCGACACCTTCCCCGCTCGCCGGACCTCGAAGTAGGCGCCGAAGGCGACTCCGGCGTCGTCCGCCCGGCGGTAGTCGGCGAGGGTGCGCAGGGGTTCCGGGCCCGAGCGGCGGCCGGTGCGCTGGTCGACCATCGTGATGGCGCAGCGGATCGTGTCCTCGGTGAAGGCCAGCTCCGTGCCGGCGATGGTGAGGCGGGCCGCGCCGTCCTCCGTGTGGGGGGTGTCCCAGCCGTCCACCACCAGGTTGGGCCGGAAGCGGTTCATCGGGAGGGGGGTGGCTCCGCGTTCGGTGATCCGGTGGTTCAGGGCGTCCAGGCTGGCCCGGGAGACGAGGTGCAGGCGGCCGTTGTTGCCGGCCGGGGGGCGGACCAGGGTGCTCGGGGTGCCCAGTACCTCCGTGAGCCAGTCGTGCACGTCCGCGCCGTCCGCCCGCACCGGGTCGCGGCCGGGCGCCCGCAACGTCAGCTCGCCCTCCGTCAGCTCCGGTGTGATCAGGGCCAGCCCGGGGTCGCCCCACTGCCAGCGCAGGTCGCCCTTCTCGTCGGCGACCGCGTAGGTGCGGTCGTGGAGCAGACCGGTGCTCGTGAGCTCCGCCTCCGGGAGTTCCGTCCCGGCGCAGCCCTTCACCGGGTAGTACGTGATCCCGACCAATCGCGCGACCGTCATCCCCACGCCCCCTCGTCCGTCCGTCCCGGTTCAGGTTCAGGTCCAGGTCCAGGTTCTCAGTCCGTCACCAGTGCCAGTACGAAGCCGTCGTACCCTTTCGCGCCCACCGTCTGCACCGCGGTCGCGGTCAACTTGGGGTGCTGTGCGATCAGTTCGGTGAAGCCGCGGACTCCCTGGACGCGGGGATCGGTGCTGTCGGCGTCCGTGACCGCGCCCTCGCGCACCACGTTGTCGCCGACGATGACGCTGCCGGGGCGGGTCAGGCGCAGGGCCCACTCCAGGTAGAGCGGGTTGGACGGCTTGTCCGCGTCGATGAAGACCAGGTCGAAGCGGTCGTCACCGAGCTCGGCGGCGAGCACCGGCAGGGTGTCCGAGGCCTTGCCGACCCGTAGGTCCACCACTCCCTCCAGGCCCGCAGCCGCGATGTTCGCCGCCGCCACCTCCGCGTGCCGTCCGTCCGCCTCCAGGGTCACCAGGCGGCCGCCCTCGGGCAGGGCGCGGGCGAGCCACACCGTGCTGTAGCCGCCGAGGGTGCCGATCTCCAGGATGCTGCGGGCACCCTGGACGCGGGCGATCAGGTGCAGCAACTTGCCCTGGTTGGGCGCCACCTGGTGCGGTGGCAGGCCGGCCGCCTCGCTGCCCTCACCCGCTGCCCGCAGGGCTTCGTCCTCGTCCACCAGCAGGCCGTTGAAGTAGTCGTCGACGACGGTCCAGGTCTGCTGCACCAGGGGTCCCTTCGTTGTCCCGCACGGGCCGGAGTAAGTTTCTTATGGGAACTTACCCCCGTCCGTGTGCCCCGTCCATCAACTTTTCGATCAGGACGGTGAGTACGTTCGGCCCCGCGTCCGTACTCCTGTGTGTCCGCCCCCACCGGGCACGACACATCGACATAGCGGCGGAACCCCCGACCGGGCAGGAGGCACGGTGCCAATTTCGCGAAACATGATGGGAACCCTGTTCGTCGGCGGTGCGCTGACGCTGACACTCAGCGCACTGGCCTACCCATCGATGCTCGGACTTGACACCGTGTCGACCTCGACCGACCGGATCATCGCCAACACGCAGTGGGGTCCGCTGACAGAGGGCGACCGGGACTTCGTGGTGAAGGTGCGGGCCGCCGGTCTGTGGGAGTACCCGCTGGGCCAGATCGGGCTCCAGAAGGGGCAGAGCAAGGCCGTCCTCACCGCCAGCGAGCACCTGATCGACGGCCACGGCGCGCTGGACGAGAGCTGCCGCAAGATCGCTCCGATGCTGAACATCACCCTGCCCAACGTGGCCAGCCCCCAGCAGGAGGGTTTCGTCGTCCAGCTGAAGGCCGAGAGCGGCAAGCAGTTCGACACCGACTTCGCCAACATCCTGCGGATGACGCACGGTTCGATCTTCAACACGATCGCCAAGATCCGGTCCACCACCAAGAACACGCTGGTCCGCGCTCTCGCCGACCAGGCCAACAACACCGTCCTGGACCACATCACGGTGATGGAGAAGACGGGGCTGGTCGACTTCGACACCACCCTGTTCAACCAGACCACGGCGCCCAAGCTGCCCAAGTCGGATCTGACCCCCCCGGTCCCGCCCGCCGGCCAGCCGATGGTCGTCCTCACCCCGCCGGCGACCGCCACGTCCACCCCGCTGGACCTCGGTCCCGCCGTGGCGGGCAACGGCCAGTAGCCCAGAGGCCGAGAGACGCTGAGCGGGCCCGGCCGACGCCTGTCGGCCGGGCCCGCTCCCGTGTCGCTACTTGGCCCGGTAGGCGTTACTGACCGTCTGGGTCAGTGTGTTGCCCTGCTTGTCGACCACGACGGCGCGCAGCGAGACGCTCCGGCCGGCCGCGGGGTTGCGGACCAGGAAGCCGCCCTTGGCCGCCTTCGCCTTCTTCCAGGTCTTTCCGTCGTAACTGACCTCGACGGTGAGCGACTTGAGGTTCTTTCCGGCGGCGGCCCCGAGCACCGAAACCGGCACCCGGACGACCGCTCCGGCCTCGGCCGTCGAGTCGAGGCCGAGACGCGGGGTGAAGCGGACCACGGAGATCGGCAGCGCCTCCTCGGCGGTGGTGTGGCCTGAGGTGAAGGTCCAGGCCATCGAGACCTCGGTGGGCGCGGTGGCGGGACCGCCGCGGGTGGCGGTGGCCGTGAGCCGGAAGTCGCCGGGCTCCGCCGGGACGGTGACCCCGTTCCAGCAGCCCAGGAGGTCCGGTGTGGAGGCCACCACGGCCCCGTCCCGGTACAGCGTGGCCGTGAGGGCGTCGTCGTTCGCGTAGCTCCAGTTGCCGGTGCCGTCCCTGAAGGGGGTGAGGCATACGGTGATGGCGTCACCGTCGCGGAAGACGCCCTCGTCGGCTCCCAGCGCGGGGCCGAAGACCCCGACGCCCAGGTCACGGCGGTAGGACTGCCCGGGTTCGTACCGCTCCACCCTCGTGCCGTGCGACAGCTCGGGATAGCTCCCCGTGTCGTCGTACTGGTCCAGCCCGATGACCCAGTCGGTGCCTTCCGTCGTCACGTACGTCGTCGTCGCCACGGGCAGCGGGCGTGTGACTCCCGGACTCATGATGGAGCCGAAGACGTCCGGGACGACCGGTCGGGCGAAGAGCAGTCCCTGCTTGCCGGAGACCGTGGCCCCCTCCGCGGTGCTGATCTCCGCCATCTCGGCCTGCTTCGCCGTACGCGCGAATCCGGTGGCCAGCCGGGTCACGTTACCGCCGTAGGCGAAGCGGTACTCCTTCGTCCCGTTGATGTCGAGCGCGTTGAACCCCTGGTAGAGGGTGCCCTCGGTCGAGAAGTCCGGGCCGAGCTGTGCGCTGCGCAGGGACGCGAAGGACGTATCGGCCATGCCGGACGAGGTGTTGAAATCCGGGGTGGTCAGCTCGGTGAACATCTCGGCCGACACCCGTTCCGCTGCGGGGTCGGGGCCGGTGATGTCCATCGGCTTCGCGGTACGCGCGTCCAGCGTGACCTTCGTGTCCTCGGTGACCTCGAAGTGCGGTGCCGTGATCCGGCTGTCGGTCCCGTCCGAGCCGGTGATCGTCGCGTCGAGGAAGTAGACGCCCTTCGGCAGACGTGCCGTGTAGATGCCGGTCCGGGTCATCTTCGAATAGTCGAGGCCCGCGACGCCCAGGCCGGTGAGCCCGTACAGCGAGGGCCAGTAGTCGGTGGCCGGCTCGCCGTCGGTGCCGAGGTGCCGCACCGTCACCTCGTACGTCTCGACCTCACGCTCGACGACCGCGGTCGTCCGGACGGTCTGGTCCGTCCCCCGGGCCGTCACGGTCCCGGTGTACACACCGTTGACGTCGCCGCCGGGCCGGGTGTCGGCCGTCAGACCGACCGTGGCGGTCCCGTTCGCGGGGACGGTCAGCCGCTCGGCGTCGAGCGTGAACATGTCCGCCGGGCCGGGCTTCCCGTCGGGGCCGACGACGGCCGCCGACAGGTCGAGGGTGACCGGCTCGGAGCCGAGATTGCGGTAGGTGATCCGCTGGGTGACGGGTTCGTCGTCCGCGTGGGGGTAGGCCTGCCGGGCGAACGTCACCGCGGTGGGCTCGGAGACGACCGTCTGCCCGATGGCCGCGGCGACGTCGACGCGACCGCCGCCCGCCGAGAACGCGTCCGCGCCGACCGGCCGGGCGGCGGCCACGAGCACGGCCTTGAGCTCCGCGCTCTTCCAGCTGGGATGCTGCTGCTTGAGCAGCGCCGCCGCGCCCGCCACATGCGGGGTCGCCATCGACGTGCCCGAGATCGTGGCGTATCCGGGCGGCTGCTCGCCGTACTGCCGGGCCATCACGCTGTCGGGCGCCACGGCGGCGGTGATGTCCACCCCGGGCGCCGCGATGTCCGGCTTGACCACGAGGTTGTCGGCGGTCGGACCGCGGCCGGAGAACGGGGCGACGGCGTCGTTCGCGTCGACCGCGCCCACCGCCAGCGCCTTCTCGGCACTGGCGGGCGACGAGACGGTGCCCGCGTCCGGGCCCGCGTTGCCCGCGGCGGCCACGACGAGGACGCCGCTGTCGGTCGTGATCCGGTTGACGGCCTCCTCCACCAGGTCGACGCCGGGCCAGTCCTGGCCGCCGAGACTCAGGTTGACGATGTCCGCGTTCTGGGCGGCCGCCCATTCCAGGCCGGCGACGACGGCGGACTCGCTGGCGTAGCCGTCGTCGTCGATCACCTTGCCGTCGAGGATCCGGGCGCCCGGGGCGACCCCCTCGAAGGCGCCGCCGGACTTCGCTCCCGTACCGGCCGCGATGGACGCCACATGGGTGCCGTGGCCGAAGCGGTCCTTGGTGTCGGGCGAGGCGGAGAAGTTCCGCTCGGCCTCCTGCCGGCCCTGGAGGTCGGGGTGCGTCTCGTCGACTCCGGTGTCCAGGACCGCGATCCGCACCCCTTGGCCGTCGTAGCCGGCCTGGCGGGCCGCGGGCACACCGATCTGCGCAGCGCTCTTGTCGAGGCTCGCCCGGCGCACGCTGTCGAGGGAGATCCGCCGCAGGCCGGGGGCGGCGCCGCGCTGTCCGGTGCGGACCGCGCCAATGGGCCGGGTCAGGGTCTTCCAGATGTCTCCCGCCGAGGCGTCGGGCACGGTGAGCGCCTCGGCGCCGATCCCGGGGAGGGAACGTCGGACCTCGGCCCCGCCGTCCGCGCGTAACGCGGACTTCAGGCTCCGGGCCGCCTGGACGGCGGCCGTGCCCGCGGACGATTCGCGGTACCCGACGATGAGCCCGGTGTCCGCCGCGTGGCGCTTCCGGTACGCGGCGGCGTCGAGTTCCTCGATGTCGAACAACCGCTCGTCGACCTGGCCCGCCTCCAGCAGCGGCCGGGCGTCCAGCGGGAGGACCAGGGTGTGTTCCTCGGTCCGCTCGATCCTCACGGGTATGTGCTCGCGGCCCTCGCCGGGCACGATCCGGACCGGCTCGCCCGCCGCGCTCACCCCCACCCGGTCACCCGTGATGAGAGTGATCCAGTGGGTCGCGGGGGCGGCGGTGCCCGTCCCCGCGGCGACGGGCGCGCCGGCCGCGACCGGGGCGGCGACGGCCGGCAGCGCGCCGGCCGTTCCCGCGACCAGCGCGAGCGCCGCCGCCATGACGGCCGTGCCGGGTCCGTGGTGTCTTCCGCGCAACTGTCCTCCTCAGAGAGGCAATTCGGGCACACGAGGGAACATGTGCCTCACTCTGAACAGACGAGGTGCGCGGACCGGAATGTTTCACGCCCACTTCCACTTCCCCTTCGGCCCCGGTCGGGGCCGTTACGGGTTCCCTAGGGCCTGTCGTTTGGATCAGGCCAGCCAGACCGTCGTGTCCGGGCCCAGCCGCCCGTCGGCGTCGAGGGGAACGCTGCTCAGCAGCACCTCCCCCGGAGGCAGCGGCACCGGCGTCTCCGACAGGTTGGTCACGCACCGCCAGCCGTCGTGGCGGGCGAAGGCCAGCACCCCCGGCGGGGTGTCGTCCCCCAGCCAGTCGAGGTCCTCGCCGTCGAGCAGCTTGCGGCGCAGGCGCAGGGCCGTGCGGTAGAGCTCCAGGGTGGAGCCCTGCACCCCCTCCTGGGCCTCGACGGCGTACCGCGCGAAGTAGGGCGGCTGCGGCAGCCAGGCGCCGGCCGCGCCGAAGCCGTACGACGATCCCGCCGTCGTCCACGGCAGCGGCACCCGGCAGCCGTCGCGGCCCTTGCGGACGCGGCCCGTCTGCTCCCAGAGCGGGTCCTGGAGCACCTCCACGGGCAGGTCGGCGACCTCGGGCAGGCCCAGTTCCTCGCCCTGGTAGACGTACGACGATCCCGGCAGCGCCAGCATCAGCAGCGTCGCCGCGCGGGCCCGGCGCAGGCCGGCCGCCTCGTCGACGCGCGGGGCGTGGCCGCCCGAGAGGAGCCAGGCGTTGTCGTCCGTGCCCGGCGGCAGCATGAGGCGGGAGGTGTGGCGCAGGACGTCGTGGTTGGACAGCACCCAGGTGGCCGAGGCGCCGACCGCGCGGGCGGTGGCCAGAGACTCGGTGACGACCGTACGGATCGCCTCGGCGTCCCAGCCCGTCTGCAGATACTCGAAGTTGAACGCCTGGTTCAGTTCCTCGGGCCGGGCGTAGAGGGCGCGGCGGGCGCCCGGGACCCAGGCCTCGGCGACCGCCGTGCGGGGCGGGGTGTAGGAGTCGAGGACGCGGCGCCAGTCGCGGTAGATCTCGTGGACCTCGTCGCGGTCGTAGAAGGGGTGGGTTCCGGGGGGCAGATGGGCGAGGGCGTCCTCGCCCGCGAGTTCCGGTGTGCCCAGGTCGCGGAGGGGTTCGGCGAGGTCCTTGGCGAGGGCGTGGGCCACGTCCACGCGGAAGCCGTCGACGCCCCGGTCGGACCAGAAGCGCAGGGTGGTGCGGAAGTCCTCGCGGATCTCCTCGTGGTCCCAGTTCAGGTCGGGCTGCTCACGGGCGAAGAGGTGCAGGTACCACTGGCCGTCGGGGACGCGCTGCCAGGCGCTGCCGCCGAAGACCGACTGCCAGTCGGTGGGCGGGAGTTCGCCGCTCGGGCCGCGTCCGTCGCGGAAGACGTAGCGCTCGCGGGCCGGGGAGCCGGGGCCGGCGGCCAGCGCCTCCTGGAACCAGGGGTGCTGGTGGGAGGTGTGGTTGGGGACGAGGTCGACGACCACCTTCAGCCCGAGACGGTGGGCCTCGGCGGCCAGCGCGTCGAAGTCGGCCAGGGAACCCAGGCGCGGGTCCACGTCCCGGTGGTCGGCGACGTCGTAGCCGCCGTCGGCGAGCTCGGACGGGTAGAAGGGGGAGAGCCAGAGGGCGTCCACGCCGAGTCCCGCCAGGTGGGGAAGCCGGTCGGTGATGCCTCGCAGGTCCCCCAGTCCGTCGCCGTCCGCGTCGGCGAAACTGCGCGGATAGACCTGGTAGACGACGGCCTGGCGCCACCAGTCGGGGCGGTGGGAGGAGAAGTCGGTCATGTGCGGAAGTCTGTCCAGCTTGCCCGGAAAGAGAACGTGCGAGCCGTTCGGAGTGGATCATTCCGCACGTGAGGGAGATGTGACGGAAATTTGAACTCCCTGAGGTTTGAAGCAGGTTGACAGCGGTCTGTCGTCCCCACGACGATGGGCCCACGCTGTGGCCCCTGTGACCGGAGGGCCTGGTGTTTCTTCTTCTGATCTGACCAATCAGCCCCGGCCGCTCAGCTCCGGCCGATGAGTCCTGGCATTCGCCAAGAATGGATTCGCATGTCCATAGCGAGACGTCTCACCGTGCGCCGCCTGCTGGGGACGGGCGCCGCTTCGCTCACCCTGTGCGCCGCTTCCGCCGCCGCCGCTTCCGGCGCCTTCGCCAGTACCGGCACGCCCGGTGGCGACGGCTGGAAGTCCGGCGGCCAGTACCAGCCGGGGACCGGCGCGGGCACCGAGACGCAGACCGACCGCTGCGAGTTCTCGCTCGACGGCACGAACTTCTACAAGTCGGTCCGGGTCGACGACCAGAACCTCAAGCCGACCGAGGACGGCAAGATCCACGTCAAGGTCCGCGCCGCCGGCGACGCGTCGACGTGCACCGCCTCCCTCGCCTCCTACCTCGCCCACGGCGCCAGCTTCGGCACCTCCGGCGAGCAGGTCTTCGTCGACTTCGACAGCGTGACGGTCAAGCACGGTCAGACCGACACCCTCGACATCTCCGTGCCCGACGCGGGCTGCTACGCGCAGATCGACCTCTACCGGGGCGCGGTCAAGTTCGACGGCAAGCTCGACGCGAAGGACGGGTTCGTCCACGGGGACCTGCCCAAGGGGCCGGACCGTCCGGTCATCAAGGACAAGCTGATCGCGGCCTGGAACGGCGGCACGAAGGACTGCACGGTCACCGAGCAGCCGCCGTCCTCCCCGCCGGCCGGGGGCGGCGGGTCGCCTTCGCCGTCCGCCTCGACCCCGTCGGAGCCTTCGGAGCCGTCGGAGCCTGCCGAGTCGGCGTCCGAGAGCACGTCCCCGTCGCCGTCCGCGCCGGAGTCGGAGTCGAGCACGCCGACGCCGTCCGCGTCCGAGTCGACCAGCGCGCCGGCCCCCACGCCCAACGGTGGCGGCGGCGACCTCGCCGAGACCGGTGCGGACAGCAACACCCCGCTGATCGCGGGCGGCGCGGCCGCGCTGCTGGCGGGCGGCGCGGCGATCGTCGTCGCGACACGGCGCCGCAAGGCACTGCGCGGCTGACCCGGGACACGGGAGACACGAGTGACACGGGGGACGCGGGTCACGCGGGTCACGCGGGTCACGCGGGGGAGTTACTGAGGGGCTGAGTGGCCGAGGGGTTGACTCGGCCGACGCGACGCGGGTCCGGGGGCAATGTCCCCAGGCCCGCGTTCTGCCCTGGAGAGGCGCGAAAGCATGTGTGGCGAGGGGCCTGAGGGCCTTGGAGGGCCTTGGAGGGCCTGGAGGAAGGGCCTGTCCCGGGTTCGTCAGGCCTCGGCCGTACGCAGCGGACGGATGACCCAACCGGCCGCTGCCATGACCGCGAGGGTGCCGGCGACGACGAACGGATGCGCGATGAGCGTGTCGCTGACGCGGTTGAGCGGATTGTTCGCGAGCAGGGTGGTGCGTTCGGCGAGCCATGCCGCGGCCAGCACGATGCCGATCCCCGCGACGGTGAGGCGTACCGCCGGATAGATCCGCGTCCGGCTGAGGACGAGCAGGGACGGCATGAGCAGGGCTACGACCATGAGCTGGGTCAGCTCGATGCCGAGGTTGAATCCCAACAGCTCGACGACCAGGGAGCCGCGGCCGAGGTCGAGGCCGCCCAGCAGCGTGGCGAAGGCGAGGCCGTGCATGAGCCCGAATCCGGCGGCGATCCACGGCTCGCCCCGGGGGACGAGCGGTCGGACGGCGTGGACGCCGGAGACCAGGATGGACAGGGCGATCATGCTTTCCACCACGCGCGTAGGGGCGCCGATGTAGCCGAGGGCCGCGAGGGCGAGGGTGATCGAGTGGCCGACGGCGAAGGCGGTGACGACGTGCACGACGCGCAGGCAGTTGCGGCGCAGGTCGTCGGCGCGGACCCAGCGGCCGCGGCGGGCGAGCAGCGGTGCGGGCAGCAGGAGCATGACGAGGAACAGCAGGTGGTCGGCGCCTTCGGCGATGTGCCGGACGCCCAGGCGCACGGCGGCGACGAACCCGGTCCCGGTGTCGGCGCCGGCGGCGGCCGGAACCGCGAGGGTGTGCTGCTGCCAGTCGAGCACGCCCACGGCGGTGTAGCTGTCGGATCCTTCGGGGCGGAGCGACACGAGGATCTGGTGGGACAGCAGATGGTGCACGATGCCGTCGTAGGTGAGCTCGAAGTCGTGCACCGTGCCGTTCGGCGGCTTCAGGACGAGGTCGTAGACGAGGTGTTGGACGCCGTCGATCTTCTTGACGCGGCCGCCGGTGACGGTGGTGGTCCACCGCGTGCCGTCCTGGTCGGCAGCGGAGGTGTGGCTGAGGACGTAGCGGCGCAGTTCCTCGCGCTGGGCCGGTTCGACGACGGTCGTGGGCGTGAGGGGCTGGTCGAGGGCGAGGGCGAGCCGGTCGATGGGCAGCTCCACCACGCCCGTCACCCGGTCCGACGAGGCGTCGAGCAGGATCGCCGTGGTGCTGAGCGGATGGGCGTCCGCGCGCGTCGGGGTGACGAGCGTCGCCGTGGTCAGCGCGATCGCGAGACAGGCGAGCAGCGCCCCGGCGCGGGCCGCCCACCTGCCGAGCGGGCCGCGCCGGGGCTGCCGCCGTGCGCTGTGCCCCGGTCGGGACGGTCGGGACGGTCGGGACGGTCGGGACGGTCGGGACAGCGTGATGGGGTGCATGCTCAGCTCGTCGGCTTGGTGCTGCCGTAGTCGTTGGTCTTGTCCCGGTACACCGAGTGGTAATGGATGTCGGGGGTGCTCTGGCTACGGGTGTTGATGAACTCGATCCACACGCTCGGGCCGTCGATGCGGATGTAGCTGTTCTCGTCGGTCGGGCCGGTGTTGTTGGACCAGCCGATGCGGGTCTTGTCCAACTCGGCCTCGTACGTGGCCATCACCTTGGCGGCGGCCGTGCCGTCGAGGTCGCCGACGTACGACTCGATCGCGGCCAGGACCTTCTTCTTCTGGGCGGCGGTCAGCTCCGACCCCAGCAGCCCCTCGGAGGTGGGGAACTCTCCCGAGTCCTTGCCGGGTCCCATGACCAGGTCGTCGAACGTCCCTGAGGTGATCTCCGCGCTCTTCTTCTGCTCGGCGGTGAGCGACGACAGCATGGCGAACATGGCCGTCGACTCGGCCTTGACCGGCTCGACCGTGGTGCCGCCGGAGGTGAACGACGTCGGCTCGGAGCCGACGAACTGCGGGGTCTGGCTGACCTTGTCGCCGTTGTAGGTGAGGTTGCGGGCCAGGTGGTGCCCACCGAACTGGACCATGAACGGCTCCGTCGTCGACGGCGTCCCGTACACGGCGAAGTAGTAGTCCTTCAGCGCGCCGAAGCCGTCCGCCCCCTGGCCGCCGAGCCGGTTCAGCTCGTCGTCGGCCTTCTGGATGTCGGCGTCCTCCTCGGCCCCGCTGGAGCTCAGCGCCGTCTCGAGCACCGCGGCGGCGGCCTTCTGCTGGGCGGTGCTGAGATCGGACAGCTCGATGCCCTCGCGGGGCACGGTGGTCGCGGGGAAGTTCGACCAGGTCTGCCGCGCTTTGTTGTCCGAGAAGTCGTACTCGACCTTGTCCCGCTTGGTGTCGTCCAGGGTGGCCAGGAACGCGTTCACCGCCTTGACGACCGCCGCGGTGTTGGCGCCGCCCGGGCTCACCCCGTCGGTGTTGAGGTTGACCTCCGTGACCTGCTGCATGCCCATGCCCCCGCCCCCCGGGCCGCCGCCCTGCTGCGCCGAAGCGCTCGACGACGAGGTCGACGAGGAATCACTCGAACCGCAGCCACTGACCACGAGAGCCGCCGACAGTACGGCGCCGGAGGTGACGGCAAGGTGTTTGCGCATGGTGGGTCGTGTCTCCTCAGGCCGGGACGCCGAATGGCGTTTTCTGTTCCAAACGGTCTACCAAACCGACCTGTGAGGTCCCACGGCACACTCACAACATTTCCTTACAACGACGACGTACGTGACGATGAGTGCTCATGCGGACAGGAGGCCGAGGAAGGCCTCGTGGAGGCCGTCGCGTCGCACCCGGCGGATCCGCGGGCGGCGGTACTCGTCGCAGTCGTAGCCGCGGCCGGCCGGGCGTCGGGTTGGGCGTCGGGCTGGGCCCGCTGTGGGCGTCCCGCGTGGATGCGGGCGCGTGTCACTTGGACCGGCGCATGATCCAGTCGCGTACGCCGGGGATCGAATAGGCGAAGCGCCAGGTGGCCAGGTGCGCCATGGCGCCGGCGCCGATGCCTTGGGTGACCGTGCCTGTCCGGAACGGCGTGCAGTCGATCGGCGCCTTCTGCTTCTCCACGGAGCGGACGCCCGCCGCGAACTCGGCGGCCGTCGCGGCTTTGAGGGACTTGAGCAGCTTGAGGGGCTAGCCCTCCAGCGCCGTCAGCCACAGCTTCACGTAGCGCTCCACGTCCACGTCCAACGCCACGTCCACGAGAGTCTGTTCGCGTACGCCCTCGTGGATCTCGGACTCTCCGGGGCGCGGACGGCGGTCGACGACCGTCTGGCCGCGGGCCGGACCGGGGGCCAGTGAGACCTCCACCGGGAGCAGCTCGGTCGTCAGGCCCGCCGGGTCGATTACCGCGCAGACCGCGCCCGCGTCGCCGAGGCCGCCGGTGGGCGTGGGGTCGCCCGAGGTGGCCGGGTCACGGTGGGCCAGCAGCTCACCCGCCAGCCGGAGGCGCGGCTCCGGGCTCGCCCGCAGCCGCGCCACGTCCGCCGCCGGCACCAGGACCCGCTGGAACACGTCCAGGCCATACATGGTGATCGGCACGCCCGCGGTGAGCAGGATCGCGGCCGCCTCCGGGTCGTGCCACACGTTGAACTCCGCGACCGGCGTGGCGTTCCCGGTCGTCACCGCGCCGCCCATGAAGACGATCCGCTCGATGTTGCGGGTCACCTCCGGGTGGGTGCGCAGCAGCAACGCGATGTTCGTCAGCGGGGCGGTGGGGATGAGGGTGACCGGTCGGGGAGAGGCGAGGATCTCGCGGCGCAGCAACGTGACCGCGTCCACGTCCACCGCCCTGCGGGTCGGGGCGGGCAGGCCCAGGTCGCCCATGCCGTCCTGCCCGTGCACATGGCTCGCCGTGCGGACCGGTTCGATCAGCGGCCGCTCGGCGCCCCGGGCGACCGGGATGTCGCCGGCGCCCGCGTACTCCAGCACGGTCAGCGTGTTGCGGACCACGCCGTCCACATCCGTGTTCCCGGCCACGCACGTCACCGCCCGCACGTCCAGGCCGGGATGGCGGACGGCGAACAGCAGGGCGAGGGCGTCGTCGACACCCGTGTCGCAGTCGATGATCACGGGGATGGGCTGCTCGGTCACCTTCGGGACTCCTTCCACACCACGTTCGCCGTCACCACCGACCCTATGCGGGGGCGTTCACCCCCACAGCCCCGTCCCACGCGCCACCGCCCGCGCCCCGGCCCGGCGTGCCACCGCCCCCGCCCCGATCCCCGCGTGCCACCCGCCCGCGCCACTCGCCCGCAGCAACGTCGGTAACCCGTACGGCCCGCCGCGCTGGTCGGCTCGTGGGACCGGTGTTGCCGTGAGAGGAGGCATCCGCGCGCACCCTTGGAGGCACCCCCCGATGGCCCGTCCCAACCTCCTGGCCGCCACGCTCCTCCTCGTCACGGTCGCCACCCTCACCAGCGGCTGCGCCACCCTCGGTCTGGAGCACCCGCCGACCGCCGACCCGGCCACGCCGACCGTCGAGCGGTCCTCGGCCAAGCCCACCGCGCCGACCACCTCCCCGGTCCTCACCGAGGCGCAGGCGCGCGCCGCCCTCATCACCGAAACCGACCTCGGCGCGCCCTGGACCCCGACCCAAGGCGCCGCCACCTGGCGGGACGGCATGCTCAAGGCGACCACCTCCACCCCCGACTGCCAGAAACTCCTAGACGCCCTCTACGCCGACGAGCTGCTCGGCGGCCCGGCCCGCGCGGTCGTCGGACTCGACGACCCGGACGCCGGCGCCCAGCTCCGCTACCAGCTCAGCGGCAGTCGTCCGGCGGACGTCGACGCCAAGCTGGCCTGGCTGAAGACGATGCCGCAGAAGTGCGCCCGGTTCACGGCCAAGGCGACCGGCGACACCGTGCTGGACGCGCAGGTCTCCGAGCTGCCGCTGCCGGAGGTGGGAGACGTCCGCCAGGGCCTGCGCGTGACCCTGACGATCTGGGCGACGGCCGAGGAGAACCCCGGCGGCGACCCGACCGCCCTCACCCTGGACGTCGCCGCCGTCCGGGCCGGGGAGGACGCCTTCGCCCTCACCAACGGCGGCCTGAACGACGCGCCGAACGCGGCGACCCAGGCGGCCGTCCAGCTCGGCGTCCGGCGGCTGGCCGACGTCAGGCAGCAGGGGAAGGTGCGGGTCTGAGGCGCGGGCCCGGTCCGAGGCAGAGGTCCCGGCGGGCACGTGCGGGTGCCGGCGCAGAGGGTGCGGACGGGTGCGGGCTCAGGAGCCGCGGGCTCAGAGGGTGCGGGCTCGGAGGATGCGGGCTCGGAGGGCGCCGGCTCGGAAGGTGTGCTCAGGGGGACGGGTCGTCGAAGCGCGTCCGCAGGGCGACCACCTCGTGGGCCAGTTCCAGCACCGTACGGCTCTTCGCGAAGGCGTGGCCGCGCAGCAACGACAGCGCCTCGTCCGCGGCGACGCCCAGCTGGGCCATCACCATCCCGACGGCCCGGTACACATCGTCGTGGTCGATGGCCAGCGGGCTGAGCCAGCGGCCGACGTCGTCCAGGTCGTCCAGGTCGTCCAGGTCGTCCGGGCCGTCCGGGCCGTCCGGGCCGTCCGGGTCGTTCCACTCCGCCCGGGGCAGCGCCACCAGCGCCTCCGTGACGGTCTCGGCCACCACCCACGCCGTGCGGACCTCGCCGGCGGCGAGCTCGCCGGGCACGTCCCGATAGAGATCGAGGGTGCCCACGCACACCGTGCGGTCGCCCAACGGCAGCGCGTACACCGACCGCACCCCGAGGGCCGCCGCCTGCTGGGCGAACACCGGCCAGCGGGAGGCGTCCCGGCTCGACATCAGGTCCGTGGCGCTGACCACCGAGCCGGTCTCGGCCGCCTCCAGACAGGGCCCGTCCCCCAAGGTGACCTGCAACTCCATGACATACGCGGCCTGCTCACCGCTCGCGCTCAGCGGCACCGGCATTCCGTCGCCGCGCAGCGACATGCTCGCGCCGCTCACCGGCAACAGCTTCAGCACGGCGTCGCACAGCCGTTGCGGCACCTCCCGCGGACCCGCGCCCTGCGTCTCCTCGGCGATGACCTCGGCGACCCGGTCCCGGTCCCGATCCCGATCCTGGTCCCGATCCTGGTCCCGATCCCGGTGGCCCATGGTCATCACCTGCCCTCTCCTCCGCCGCCGGGCCGGCCCACCTCTCGTGGTGCGCCGGGTACCCCTCGCCCACCGGGAGAACCTGGCTCGGCTACGGCTTCTCGTACGGATCCGCCGGCTGTTTCACCCGGGTGACCGTGGCCGCGGCCAGGACCGGCGGCCAGGCCGCGTCGGAGCCGAGTTCGCCCTTCGGACGCCAGGCGCCGGTGACGGTGACCCAGGTGTCGGCGGGCAGGACGTCGTCGTCCGCGTCCTGGATCTCGACCTTGCCGGTGGTGGCGTCGGCGGCGCAGCAGGTCACGAGGAGGCGGGTGACGTACCAAGCGCCGTCGTCGCCGTGGGTGACGAACCCGGTCAGGCGGACCGTACGGCCCTTCAGTGAACGACCGCTGTCGTAGATCGCGCGCGAGCTGAACTCGGCGACCGTCAGCTCGACCGGGTTCCCCGCCGGGAGCGCCGGGAAGGCGCCGATGCCCTGCGCGGCCCGCTGGGCGGCCTCGCGGCCTGCGCTGTAGGAGCCGAGCGCCGGGGGCGGGAAGAGGAGCAGCGCGAGCGCGGGGAGGGTGAGCAGCCAGGCGACCCGGGGCCCGGCGGGACCGTGGGAGTGCCCCTCGTGACCGACGTACCCGTCGTCGTCCTCGTGGTCCACGTACTCGTCGTCCACGTACTCATGGCCCGCGTCCTCGTGGCCCGCGTCCTCGTGAAGGCTGGGCGTGCGGTGGCGCAGGATCGCCGTCACGACGCCCAGCAGGACCAGCGCGACCCCGGACACGATCAGGTAGGGCCGCAGACCCGCCTGCACATAGCGCAGGTACAGGTCGCTGAAGAGCGTGATCCGCAGGACCGCGCCGCCCGTCAGGAGAAGCAGCGCCGCCGGTCCGTACCGCCTCACAGCAGCCACCACCCGACAAGGACACTGGCGGCCACGGCCACCACCCAGGTCGCCGACGCGAACCGTACGGCGAAGGACCGGCCGAAGGTGCCCGCCTGCAGGGCGAGCAGCTTCAGGTCCACCATCGGGCCCACCACCATGAACGCCAGCCGTGCGGTGGGCGGGAAGGCGCTCAGGGAAGCGGCCACGAAGGCGTCGGCCTCGCTGCACACGCACAGCACGACGGCCAGTACGGCCAGCAGTGGTACCGCGAGCCAGGGCGACCCGGTGAAGACGTCGAGGACCGAGCGCGGGACGGCGATGTTGAAGGTCGCCGCGGCCGCCGCGCCCAGCACCAGGAAGCCGCCCGCGTGCAGGAAGTCGTGCTGGAGGCCGGTGAGGAAGGCGCGGGCGCCGGTGGCGTGGTCCGACGGGGTGCCGCGCCCCGGCAGCCGCAGCCACTTCTCGTTCCCGAACCGCGCCCACAGCCAGCCCATCGCCACGGCGCTGCCGAGCGAGGCGAGCAGCCGGGCCAGGACCATCTTCGGCTGCCCGGGGAAGGCGATGGAGGTCGCGACGAGCACGACCGGGTTGATCGCGGGGGCGGAGAGCAGGAAGGCGAGGGCGGCCGCCGGGGCGACCCCGCGCCGCATCAGGCTCCCGGCCACCGGCACGGAGGCGCACTCGCAGCCGGGCAGCACCGCCCCGGCGATCCCGGCCACCGGCACGGCGAGCGCCGGGTTGCGCGGCAGGAGCCGCCGGAACACCCGCTCCGGCACGAACGCGCCGATCGCCGCCGAGACGACCGTCCCGAGCAGGAGGAAGGGCACCCCCTGGACGGCGACGGCGGTGAACACCGTCCACCAGGCGGCCACCGGCGGGGTGTAGAGGTCGAGCGCGAGCAGCGGCCCGAGGACGGACACGACGGTCGCGATGGCGACGAGCGCGGCGCCGCCGAGCACGGCGTACACGGACGCGCGCACGAAGACCCGCAGGCCATCGGCCACGGTCCGTTGATTCTGCACGCCGGGGACGCTAACGCCCCCGCCCATGAGAACGCTGTGACCTCCGGCTGTGACCCAGGGCGTGACCCCAGGCTGGAACCCAGGGCTAGAGCGGCGGCTGAGCCGGGGCGGGCCCCAGGGTCGTCGTCCCCGGCGCGGTCCGGTGCCCGAGCCCCGTCCGGTACGCGTCGAGCGCCGCCTCAACCCGCCCCGTACGCCGCAACAGGTCCCCCAGCATCCGGCAGAGATCGGCGAGATCCCCCGCGGCCCCTGCCCGCTCCAGCAGGCTGAGAGCACGCACATAGTGCTCCTCCGCCGCCTCCGTGTCCCGCGCGTCCTCGGCGATGATCCCGAGCAGCCGGTGGGCCCCCGCGGAGTGCACGGCACCGCGCTCGGGCGACAGATCCCCGAGGACGGTGTGCAGCAGCGCGGCGGCCTCCTCCGACTTGCCCCGCCGGTGCAGGACGTCGGCCAGCTCGACGGCGACCTGGCTGCTGTAGAGCGCGGCGCGCTGCGCGGCAAGCATGGCCTGCGCCTGCTTCAACTCACCCTCGGCCCGATCCAGTTCGCCGTTCTGGGCGTAGACGTAACCGCGCATCCAGTGGCAGTTGGCGAGTTCCGTACGGAGCTGGAGCTGACGGTAGAGCTCGGACGCCTTGGCCAGCGAGGCGTCGGCCTCCGCGAGGCGGCCCTCGGCGAGCAGGGTGCGGGCGACGGACCGGTGCATGCGGGCGACCAGGGCGGGGTCGCCGACCTGCGGCGCGAGGGCGAGGGCGAACTCGGCGGCCTGCGCGGCGCGGGCCTGGGCGCCCATGTCCATGTACGGGCCGATGACGGAGGCGTAGAGGAGGAGCAGCGCGTCGGGGTCGTGCAGCCCGCCCCGGTTGAGCTCGTCGAGCGTCGACTCCAGCAGGTATACGGCGTAACGGAGTTCACCGGCCAGGTAGTGGGCGACGGCTCGGCCGCGCAGGGCGGGGACGCGGGCGGGAAGCGGCGCGTCCGCGAGAGCGGCCTCGGCGCGCTCGAAGCAGCGCAGGGCCGTGTCCAGGTCGCCCGTGTCGATCCCGCACTGCCCGAGGCCGAGCAGCGCGGTGGCCTGCTCCTCCGCCAGCCCGTGCTCCTGCGCCTCCGCGAGCAGCCCGGTGTACTGGAGGGCCGCCTCCTCGGCCGCCCCGGTGGCCAGCGCCCGCTGTGCCTCGGTGAGGCGAAGCCGCAGGTCGGTGACGAGGCGGGCGGGCCGGCCGGTCGCCAGCTCCTCGAAGTCGACGCCGAGCCGCTCGGCGATGTGTTTGAGCGCCTCGTCGGAGGGCCGTACCCGGCCGGCCTCCAGCGTCGACACATAGGCGGGGGTGTACGTCGGCTCGGCCAACTGCCGTTGTGTCAGGCCCCGTTCGACCCGCAGTCGCTGCACCCGGCGACCGACGACCTCCGGCTCGTCCCGCTCTCCCACGCCCAACTCCCCCAACTACCCCTGTACCTCTTGCCGTTGGACTATCTCAGCCCCTAGGTTAAACGGCGAGTTAAGCCTGCTTAATAGCCGGCTGACGTGAGTATCGCAGTAGCCGACGTTGCGAGGTAGCCGTGCCCGGACGCACATCCGCACGCCCTTCCACGCCCTACGTCAGGGCCGTCGCCGCGGCGGTCCTGGCCGTGACGGCCCTGATCACCGCCGCCAACGCGGGCCCGGCCAGAGCCACGGACGCCGGACCGACCTCCCCACCGGCCCGGCACGAGACGGCGGAGCGCCGTTAGGATTTGCCGTCGGGCGTTCGGGCGGCTGCCGGCGGCGGGCTCACCCCTGCGTCTGGAGCTGCCGCAACTGCTGCCGGACGTGGTCCAGCGCGCCCTCGCGGCGGCCCGGCACCCGGCCGCGCAACTGCGCTATCGCGGGGCCCAGTTCGCGGGCCCGCGGCACGTCGTGGATCCGACCCCACTGGTGGTGCGCCCGGTCGACCGCCGCCTCCACGGCGGGCGCGTCGACCGGCTGCCCGGCCTCCAGCCGGGCGTCGGCGACCGCCATCCAGGTGCGGCAGCTGCGCTCGGCGTCCCCCGCGAACATCGCCAGGTCCGCCCGCACCTCGGCCCAGTGCAGCGCCTCCTCGGACCCCGGCCCGTACGAGGCGGCGGCCGTCTGCTCCAGGTGGGCGGCGAGAACATCGGCGTCGGCGTGCCGCCCGGCCCGGACGGCTGTGGAAATCGCGACGTGCGGGTCGGAGTCACGCCTGTCCGGCCCGCCCGAGGCCACGCCGGGCACGGGAGCCACCGGCCCGGGGACCCGGGGGCGGGGGGCCCGGGGTACGGCGTGCGCGTCCGAGGCGGCGGGCCCATCGGCAAGGGCCCACGCACCGGAGGCGACGGAAGCGACGGAGGCCACGGAGGAGAGGGGTGCGCCGGAGGTCACGGGGACGTCGGAGGTGTCGGGCGCCGCCGACGCGGGAGACACCCCAGGGCCGACCGGCACCCGGAAGGCGTCGGGTACCGCCAACGCGAAAGGTGCGCCCGGGGCGACGGCAGGGATGCCGGGAGCGTCGGGTACCGCCCGGCCGACGGGCCCGCCGAAGGGGGTGAGCACCAGGTCGCCCACCTCGCCGTCGCCCGCGATACGGGCCAGTGCCGCCTGGTGCAGCCGCTCGATCGCCGGACGGCCACCGCTGCGCAGTATCGTCGCGACCGCCCTCATGTACGACGGCGCTGCGACGGCCCGGCGGACCGGCGGCGGCGCGATCCGCCCGTAGACGGCCGCCGTGGGACCGCAGTCCAGGACGTTCCCCCGCAGCCAGTCCCAGGTCTCGGGGTCCGCGCGCAGATCGAGCACCACGGTCGTGGAACCGGGCGCCCGCAGCCGCAGCTCCTCCCGGAACCAGTGCCACGGGAACGCCGTGTACCGCACGGTGGGGGGCGTCGTCCGGGCGAGCGCCAGGTGGGGCAGCCGCTGCCGCCGGTCGAGCTGAAGCTGACCCGCGACGAACAGGGTGAGCGGCCCGGGGGCCACCGCGGCGGCCCGCAGCCGGGTGAGAACGGCCTGCGGATCCAGCGGATCGGCGAGTTCGACGACGTTCGCGGTGTCGGTTCCGGCCAGCACGGGAGGCGGCACGGCCGCGAGCACGGGGAGCACGGAGGCCGCGTCCACCAGACACCCCTTGCCCATGGGCGAGGCCGCGAGCAGCAGCACGGTTCCGGGCATGGTCCCCTCCCGCATGGTCCCCTCCCCTGTCGATCACGTACCTCAGCACCGTAACCGCTGCGGGTGCAAAGGGGGGCCTCAGCTCTGCAAACGTCCCTCTACGGGGCCTTCGTCGGACGGCGCCACAGGCAGCCCGGACGACACAGGCGGCTCAGGTGGGTTCGGGCGGCTCGGGCGGCGGTGCGGGCGGCGGTGCGGGGCGTACCGCGAAGACCGTCGTGTCGTCGGCGAGACGCCCTCGGCAGTGCCGCAGCGTGCGGTCCCGCACGAAGGCCACCAGCCGGCCCGGCTCGGCCGTCCGCGGATCGCGGGCGAGGGCCGCCGCGACCTCCTCGGCCAGCGGATAGAACTCACCGGCGTCGTCCCGCGCCTCGGTCACCCCGTCGGTGACCAGCAGCAGCGTCTCGCCGGGGGCCACGGCCACCCGCAGCACCGGCGGGGGCCCGTCGTCCTGCGCGACGAGCTCACCGAGGCCGAGGGGGAGCCCCTCGCCGTTCGGCAGGGCCCGTACGCCCTCCGTCCCGCCGACCGCGAGCGTCGGCTCGTGCCCGAACCCGACGATCTCGACCATCCCCTGCTCCCCCACGGCCACCCCGCTCTCCCCCGCCGACCCGCGCCCCCGCCCGGGGAACCCGATCAGCACGGCCGTGGCGAACCGGTCGCCGTCCGGCCGTCCGAGGGCCGCGGTGTGCGCACGGTGCCGTCGCATCCGGGTCTCCAGCCGGCCGGCCACGGTCGCCAGATCCGCCTCGTGGTACGCGGCCTCGCGGAAGGTGCCCAGCAGCGCGGCGGCCGCGTCCACCGCGCCCAGCCCCTTGCCCTGTACGTCGCCGAGCAGGACCCGGGTGCCGTGCGGACCGGGCTGGATGTCGTAGAAGTCGCCGCCCACCCGGGCGTCGGCGTCGGCGGCCAGGTAGACCGCCGCGTGGTCGAGGCCGCCCCAGGGCGACGGCAGCGGACGCAGCACCGTGCGGCGGGTCGTCTCGGCGATGTGCATCATGTGCAGCATCCGCCGCTCGCCGCGCACCCGGACCGACGCGGCGAGGACGGACAGCGCGCCGCCGACGAGCACCAGCACGAAGTCGGCCGCGCCCTCCCGGTACTCGGACGGCCAGGCTGCGTCGCAGGTGACATAGGTGAGCAGGGCGAGCGCCGCGAAGAGCGCCGTCGTCCACACCCCGCAGAGGGCGGCGGCGATGGCGGCGACGAAGACGCACCAGGAGACGATGCGGAACTCGCCGGTGGTGTTGAAGTCGGCGTAGGAGATGGCGACGAGCATCACCAGCGGCACCAGCCAGGTGACGCTGCGGCCCCGGATCTGGAGCAGCTGGTGTCGCTGGAGGACGTCCCGGCGTCGGGCCCGCGGATAGCGGTCGAGCAGGCTGTGACCGCCGGACTCCATGAGGTCAGCGAAACACGGGGGCGGAGCGCCCGCATCCGGGACCCGGCGCACGGCCCGACGCAGCCCGACGCGCGGGACCCGGCGCACGGCCCCGCGTACAGACCCCGCGTACAGACCCCGCGAACGAAACCGTGCACCCGACTTGCCACCGCCCCCGCCCAGGTGTGCCCTGGAAGGCGGGGGGCGAGGAGAGAGGAGTCCTCTCATGGCTCATGCGGCACCCGCGTCAGGCGCACGGACCACCACCACTTCCGCACGGTCCCGTACCCCCGACGTCTTCAGCGAACGGACCCACCAGGCCGCGGAGTGGACGACACCCGTGGCACTGGGACTCGTCTACGGCTACTGGGTCGCGGCCAACAACCGCTCCGGCGGCCCCATCACCGGCTGGAACCTCCTGCTCGGCTTCGTGAGCGCGTTCGTGTTCGCGGCCCTGTGGATGGGCATCCACGCCCTGGCCCCACGCATGCGGCGCGAGCTGCACGCTCTGCTGTGGACGGCGTTCGCGGGCTGTGCCTTCGGCTTCCTCTACAGCGAGACCGGCGCGAGCGTCCTGCGCTCCGTGGGGTGGTCCCTGGCCGTCTCGGCGGGCGTCTTCGTGACGCTGTTCTACCGCTTCTACACGCACGAGGACGCGGCGGGACACCGCATCCGCTGATCCGCCCACCGACAGCGTCCGTACCAGGACGCACACGGGCCCCGGCGTTGTACGCCGGGGCCCGTGCCTTCCCTCATCCCTCCACTCACCGGCCGACCGGGACCCACTCCCAGTCACCCGGCGAGGTTCCTGATGTCCCGGTGACGCTGAAGCTCCAGGAGCCGGAGAAGCTGAACGTCCCGGAGGCCGAGACGCCGAGCGAGCTGTTGGTGAACGGGTCGTCCCAGTTGGTCCAGTCGCCGTTCTTCCACTGCGGGCACGGGTCGGCGCAGTCGGGCACCCGCGCGCCGCCGGTGTCCACGAAGGCGGCGCTCGCCCAACCCTGGGCGCCGAAGAGCCAGTACCAGTCCGGGTTGCCGTTGACGCTCTGGCCCTTGACCATGCACTGCACACGGTCGTGGCTGCCGGACGCGAGCGTCGCGACGACGGGCGAGTGGGTGGTGGGCTCCTGTCGCACACTCAGCTCGGAGCGGGAGACGACGGTGCCCCGGATCGAGCTGTTTCCGTCGTCGCCGCTGGTCGGAGGGGCTGCCGCCGCCGTGGTTCCCAGTGCCGCGCCGGCGAGGGTGCCACCGGTGAGCAGGGCCGCGGCCAGAGTCCGCAGGGCCAAAGTGGTGCGCATGATCGACCTCCTTCTCCCCAGAACCAGGAAACACCCGTTCGGGTGAACCCTCCACCGGAACGCGTCTCCAGGACGTCCCCGGGACGTCCCCGGGACGTCCCCCGTGCGTCCCCCGTGCGGTGTCGGGCACGTCTGCGGGACGCCACCCGGACGGCCGTCACGGGCTCGCGCTCACCGCCCCGACCCCGTTGCCTGGAGAGGTGTCCCCAAGTCTGCGGACCGCCCTCTCGGCCGTCCTCGTCGCGCTGTCCTGCCTGCTCGTGCCGTTCGGCGCGCTCGCGGCCTGGGCGTCGTACGGCCTCACCGACACCCGCGGCTACGTCGCCACGATGGCGCCGCTCGCCTCCGACCCCGCCGTACGGAACGCCGTCGCGGACACGGTGGGTGACGGAGTGGCACGCGAGGCCGGGATGAACCCGCTCTTCCTGCGGGACGCGGTCCGCTCCTTCACCGCGACCCGGGCCTACCGCACGGCCTGGGACGCGGGCAACGAAGCGGCCCACACGGCCGTGATGAGAGCGCTGAACGACCAGAGCGCCGACCGCGACTCCCACCCGGTGACCGTGGACCTCGCCGCCGTCACCTCACCGCTGAAGCGCCAACTGACCGCCGACCACGTGCCGTTCGCCGACCGCGTGCCGGTGGAGCACATCCGTGTCGCACTCCTCCCGCCAGCTGGACTGGCCGCTCTCCGAAAGGGCTACCACGTGCTCGACGTAGCCGGTTTCTGGCTGCCCCTGGCAGCCGTCGTGTTCGCGGTGTCCGGTATCGCGGTGGCGGTCTCCCGCCGCCGGGCGGTCACGGCGACGGCCCTCGGCACCGCCCTGGGGGGCGCGTTGCTCGGTCTCGCCGTCGCGATCGCCCGCCGCCTGACCCTCTCCGACCTCCCCGACGAGACCCACCGCCCGGCCGCGGGCGCGGTGTACGACGCCCTCACCGCCACCCTGCGGACGGCCTCCTGGCTGCTGCTCGCGCTGGGCCTGACGGTGGCGGCGGCGACCTGGCTCATCCGCCGGCGCTCCCCGGCGGTCCGCCTGCTGCGACGTCGGCGAGTGTGCGCAGCGCCCGTGCCAGCTCCCCCTCCGGAGCCGACGCGAGTCCGAGCCTGACCGCGTCCGGGGTGCGGTGCGGGTCGACGGCGAAAGCGGCGCCCGGGGTCACGGCGATGCCGTGCGCGGCGGCCGCGGCGGTGAAGGTGTCCGCCCGCCAGGGCGCGGGCAGCTCCCACCAGGCGAAGTAGGCGCGCGGATCGGTCCGTACCGCGCCCCCCGCGAGCTGCCCGCCGATTCGCCCGGTGAGGTGCCCGCCGAGTCGCCCGGTCGCGTGCCCGGTGACGTGCCCGCCGAGTCGCTCGATCAGGTGCTCGGTGAGGATCGCCTGCCGCCGGGCGACGTCCGCCCGCTTCGCCTCGACGAGCCGTCGCACCACCCCGTCCCCCGTCCACCGCACGGCCGCCTCCAGCGCGAACGTCCCCGCGCTCCACCCGCCGGACCGCACCGCGGCCCCCACGGCCTCCACCCGGTCCTGCGGTACGACGAGGAAACCGACGGTCAGCCCCGGCGCGACCCGCTTGGACAGCCCGTCGACGACATGGGTGAGACCGGGGGCGTGCGCGGCGAACGCGGCGGCGTCCGGACGGAGGAAGGACCAGATGCGGTCCTCGACGACCGGCAGCCCCCACTCGACCACCAGGCGGCCCAGCTCGCGCCGCCGCCGCTCGCTCATGGTCGAGGACGTCGGATTGTGGAGCGTCGGCTGGAGGTAGAGGGCGGAGAGCGGAGCGGCGCGATGGACGGCGGCGAGGGCGTCCGGACGCACTCCTTCCGCGTCAGCGGCGAGCGGGACGAGAACCACCCCCAGCCGTCCGGCGATCTCCTTGACCAGCGGATAGGTCAGCTCCTCCACCCCGATCCGGCCACCCGGCCGGACCAGGGAGGCGAGGGCGGCGGCGATGGCCTGCCGGGCGTTGCCGGTGAACAGCAACTGCGCGGGCTCCGGCCGCCAGCCGGGCAGCGCGAGGAGCCGGGCGGCACTCTCCCGGGCGGCGGCGGTCCCGTCGGCCGCGCCCGGACGCATGGCCTCCGTCAGCACGTCGCCCCGCAGCAACGGCGCGAGGGAGGCCGCGAGGAGCTCCGACTGCCCCTCGGCCGACGGATAGTTGAGCTCGAGGTTGACGGGTGCGGAGGTGGCCGTCTCGATGAGCGCCCGCCCGTGCGCTACGGCCGGCGCGGCCCGTACGAAGGTCCCTCGCCCCACCTCGCCCACCACCAGGCCGCGCCGCACGAGTTCGCCGTAGACCCGCCCGGCCGTCGAGGGCGCGATGCGGTGCCGCCGCGCGAACCACCTCTGCGGGGGCAGCTGTTGGCCGGGGCGGAGCCGTCCGGCGGCGATGTCCCCGGCGATACGGTCGGCGATGAGCCGGAAGTCGGCCATGGGGTGTCCAGAACCTTCCCTCGAACGCCCTCGGCCGGGATTGCACCGAGGGCAAAGATCTTATTGCACCGAGAAGTCGGCCCGCTCTACCGTCGACCCCATGGCACCCTTCCTCGCATACGAGGACAAAGGCCCGGACACGCCCCCGGCGCTCCCCCTCGTCCTCGTCCACGGCCACCCCTTCGACCGCACCATGTGGACCCCGCAGATCGAGGCGTTCTCCGCCACCCGCCGGGTGATCGCCCCCGACCTGCGCGGTTACGGCGCGTCCCCGGTGGTCCCCGGCATCACGCCGCTCTCCGACTTCGCCCAGGACATCGCGGCGCTCCTGGACGAACTGAAGGTGGAGACGTTCGTGCTGGCCGGGCTGTCGATGGGCGGCCAGATCGCGATGGACCTCTGCCGGCAGTTCCCCGACCGCGTCCGGGGCCTGGTCCTCGCCGACACCTTCCCGGCCCCGGAGCCCCCCGGCGGCAGACGGGCGCGCAACGAGATGGCCGACCGCCTGCTCGCGGAGGGCATGCGGGGCTACGCCGACGAGGTCCTGGAGAAGATGGTCGCCCCCTACGCGGCCCCCGAGGTCAAGGCCCACGTCCACCGCATGATGACGTCGACGTCTCCCGAGGGCGCCGCCGCCGCACTGCGCGGCCGGGCCGAGCGCCCCGACTACCGCACCCTGCTGACCCGCGTCGCCGTCCCCGCCCTGGTCGTGGTCGGCGAGGACGACGAGTACACCCCGGTGTCGGACGCGGAGGCGATGCACGCGGCGCTCCCGCACTCCGAGCTGCGGATCATCGAGGGCGCGGCCCACCTGCCGAACCTGGAGCGGGCGGACGAGTTCAACAGGGTGCTCGCGGAGTTCCTGGCGAAGACCGGGGCGTAGCCTTCGGCGGGATGAGGTCGATGCGAGGACGGCTCCTCGGCGTCTGGTGCGCCGGGCTGCCGCTGGCCGGGGTGAGCGTGGTCGTCGGGTGCCGGATCGTCGACACCGACGCCGTGACCCCCGTACCGCAGCTGCTCGCCTTCCTGCCGTGGCTGATCGTGCCCACCGGGGCCGCCATCGCCCTCTCGTTGCTCGCCCGCTGGTCGGCCGGGACGATCTGGGGAGCGGTCGCGCTCGGGCTGCTCGCCTGGTTCGTCCAGCCGTACGGCACGGGGGTCCGGCCGGACGGGCCGGTGCTCGCACGGCTGCGGGTGCTGACGTCGAACGTCGAGTTCGGCTGGGCGACCGAGGCCCTGATCCCGGTCGTGCGGCGCGAGCGGCCGGACCTCGTGTTCGTGGAGGAGTGCGAGTACACCTGTCAGGCGGCGGTGGCGAAGGAGCTCGGGACCGAGTACCCGTACCGGCAGGCCGTCCCGGGCGACAGCTCCGTCGGATCCGTCATCCTCAGCCGGTTCCCGCTCACGGCCACCAGGGGCGTGCCCGGCAGCATGGGCATGCCGGGCGCGGTGGCCGACGTCGACGGACACGCCGTACGGCTCCAGCTCGCGCACCCCAAGCCCCCGCTGCCCCGCCAGGTGTCCCGGTGGAAACGGGAGCTGGGGCGGCTGCGGGACTTCGCCGCCCGGCACGAGAGCCGTCCGCTCGTCCTCGCCGGGGACTTCAACGCCTCCCAGGACCACGCCGCCTTCCGCCGCGTCCTCGGCGCCGGACTGCGCGACGCGGCCCGGCTCGCCGGCGACGCCCGCGAACCGAGCTGGCCCAGCCGCACCGCGCCCGCCTTCGGCGCGCAGATCGACCATGTGCTCGTGTCGGAGGCCTTCTCCGCGAGCGACGCCCGCTTCCTCCGCCTCGACGACACCGACCACCGCGCGCTGGTCGTGGACCTCACCCTCCACCGCGTCCGATAGCCGAGGCCCGGCGGCCCGGGCCCGGCGGCCTGGGCGGAGGCGGCCCGCTCCGCGGCGGGACCGCGCGAACGGCGACCTGGAGCGCCGGCGCCAGGAGACCGCGGCGCGAGGGCGATCCCCTCACCGCACGCGGGCGACCGGCGCCGGGCTCCTCATCCTCCGTCGGGGACGACTAGACCCCGATGTCCTCGCCGTCCTTGCGCCACACGGCCACGACCGCCGGCCGGACGATCTTCCCCGCGCCGTCCGGCCAGGTGCTCGCCGGCTTCTCCACCGTCGCGCCGTC
This sequence comes from Streptomyces sp. NPDC102259, assembly GCF_044766465.1. Classification (NCBI taxonomy): domain Bacteria; kingdom Bacillati; phylum Actinomycetota; class Actinomycetes; order Kitasatosporales; family Streptomycetaceae; genus Streptomyces; species Streptomyces sp. NPDC102259. Next base: position 498,889 of record NZ_JBIWMA010000004.1, read on the forward strand.
GATCTCGCCCGGGTGCTGCACGGCGACGAGCACCCGCCGGTCCTGGACGATCGGGCCGCAGGTCTCCGCACCGGTCGGCACGGTCAGGAACTGCTTCAGCTCACCGCGCCGCGAGCCGCGCGTCGCGACGCCGAACAGACCGTCGTGCGAGCCGAGCTGGCTGCCGTCGGTGGAGATCCACAGGTTGCCGTGCGGGTCGAAGGCCACGTTGTCCGGGCAGGAGATCGGGCTGACGTCGTCCTTCGGGAAGCCCGCGAAGTAGGTCGCCGGGTCGTCGGGGTCACCGGCGACGAGGAACAGCGACCAGGCGAACGCGGTGCTCTCGGGACGGTTGCGCCGCTCGGTCAGCTCCAGGATGTGCCCGTGCTTGTTGGCGTTGCGCGGGTTGGCCTCGTCGGCCTTGGCGTTCGCACCGACACCACGGTTGGTGTTGTTGGTGAGGGCGACGTACACCTTGCCGGTGACGGGCGAGGGCTGGATGTCCTCGGGCCGGTCCATCTTCGTCGCGCCGACCTTGTCACCGGCGAGGCGGGTGAAGACGAAGACCTCCTCCGCGCTCATCCCCTCGACGTGCGAGACGGCGCCCTCGGCGGTGGCGGTGGCGAGCGGGATCCACTCGCCGCTGCCGTCGAACTCGCCGTCGGCGGGCAGCTTGCCGGTGCCGTCGATCTCGATCGCCGGGGAGTCGCCGGTGAGCCTCGCCACGTAGAGCGTGCCCTCGTCGAGCAGCGACAGGTTGTGCTCGCGGACGGCCCGGCTCGACCCCTTCTTCATGCGCTTGCCGCCGACGAACTTGTAGAAGTAGTCGAAGCGCTCGTCGTCACCGGTGTAGACGACCGGCCGCCCGTCCTCGGTCAGCCGCACGGTCGCGGCCTCGTGCTTGAACCGGCCGAGGGCGGTGTGCTTGCGGGGCGTGGACGTCGGGTCGTACGGGTCGAGCTCGACGACGTACCCGAAGCGGTGCACCTCGTTCGGCTCCTGGGCGACGTCGAACCGCTTGTCGAACCGCTCCCACTTGCGCTCGGTGGCGCCGGTCCCGATCCCGTACCGCTTGTCCGTGGCCCGGCCGCTGTTGGCGAAGTACTGGTTGAAGTTCTCCTCGCCGTGCAGCGTGGTGCCCCACGGGGTGGTGCCGCCGGAGCAGTTGTTGAGGGTGCCGAGCACCTTCGTGCCGGTCGGGTCGGCGGAGGTCTTCAGCAGGTCGGAACCGGCGGCGGGCCCGGTCAGCCGGAACTCGGTGGTGGCGGTGACCCGCCGGTTGAGGTGGTGCCGGGGCACGGCGGTGAGCCTGCCGGTCCTGCGGTCCTCCTGCACGACGACGACACCCAGCCCGTGCGCGGCCCAGGCGACCTCGACCTGCTGCCGGGTGGGGTTGGCGGGGTCGTAGCCACGGAACATGAGCACTTCGTCGGTGTACTCGTGATTGGCGACGAGCAGCTGCCGGTCGCACTCGCCCGGGATGGGCAGCAGCGCGAGGAAGTCGTTGTTGTAGCCGAACTGCCCGGCCTGGGCGGCGGCGGTCTGCTTCTCCGGGTCGAAGGCGGGAGCCCCGCGCAGGATCGGCTCACCCCAGCGGATGACCACATTCTGCGCGTATCCGTCCGGAACGGTGACGGCGTCGGCGGTGTTGGGAGCGACGGAGCTGTACCGCAGCCCGCGGGCGGCCTTGGCGACAGGCTTCCCGGAAGGTTTCCCGGACTCCCGCACGGGCGCGGCGGCGGCGGGCAGCGCACCGGCCACCCCGGCGGTCCCGGCGGCGGCCGCGACGGTGACGACCGCGGCGGCGCGCACCATCGCACGGCGGCCTATCGCCCCCGCGATGATCTCTCCGACGTACTCGTTGTCGCTGGTGTTGGGCACCTCGTGGAAGCAGGCGTCACCACACCGGAAGCGGCAGGTCATGGCGGAGCGTCCGCCGGGATGGGACTGGGACGGCATTCCGATCAGCGGCAGAAGCTTGCGCACCTTTAATCTCCCCTTGCGTGCCCTTGGTGTGACCGTGACGTTAGGGGCACGTATGTGCGCAGGCGCTGCTGCGGGATGAACGGAGAGTGAATCCGCAGCAGCCACAAGGGTGTTGGACTTGCGCGGAGGGGGTGCCGAGGCGGTATTGACACACCTGGATTCCTTACACTCACCCCTGCCCAAGATCACCATCCCGGGCCGTTAACCTTACGTGTCCGTCCTGGCCAGGGATTTACGGGCTTCAACTCACGCGAAGGGTTGCGCACATGGGCATTCTCACTCTCCTGCGGAACGCGTTCGGACTGTCACGCAAAGAGCGGGCCGCCGAGGCAGAGGGTGCGGAACAGGTTCCTTCGCAGGAACAGACCGCCTCCGAGGAGCGGGACCAGGAGTCGACCGGGGCTGCCCCCACGTCGGCCGCCGCGCCGACCCCGGCGCCCGAACCGACGGTCCCGTCCCCCTCCCCCGAACCCACCCCGAGGGCCACCCCCACGGCCCAGGTCCCGGAACCCCGCCCGGCGTCCCAGGACGAACACGACCTGGTCTCCGCAGCCTTCGACAACGTATCGGTCCCCAAGCCGACCCAGTCGACAGAGGACCTGCCCACCCCGACACCGGCGGCAGAGGCAGGGGCAGGCGCAGGGGCAGAACCCGAAACGCCAAAGGCGCCGGCGGTAACGACCGAGGCACCGGCCGAGGCGCCGGCCGCGGAGGCCGAGGCGCAGGTTGCCGAGGCGAAGCCCGTGGTCGAGGAGCCGGCCGCCGAGGCGAAGCCGGTGGCCGCCGAGCCGGTCGCCGAGCCGGAAGCGGCGGAACCGCAGGCCGAGGCCGAGGCGACCGCTGAGGAGCCCACTCCGGAAGCGGACGCGGAGCCCGAACCGGCCACTGCCGAGCAGCCGCAGGCCGAGGCCGAGACGACGGCTGAGGAGCCGGCGCCGGCCGCCGCCGAGGAACCGACGGAACCGCAGGCCGAGGCCGAGACGACGGTCGAGGAGCCCGAGCCGGCCACTGCCGAGGAACCGACGGAACCGCAGGTCAAGGCCGAGGCGACCGCTGAGGAGCCCACTCCGGAAGCCGTGGCCGAGGCCGAGACCGAGCCCGAGCCCGAGCCGGCGGCCGTAGCCGAGCCTGAGTCCGAGCCGGCGGCCGTAGCCGAGGCGGAGCCTGTGGCCGAGCCGGTGGCCGAGGTCCACTCGGAGCCCGAGTCCGAGTCCGAGCCCGAGCCCGAGGCGACGGTCACGGCGGAGCAGCCCGAAACCGCCCCCGAGCCGGAGGCCGCCGCACCCGAGCCCGAGCCGGAGGTCGCGCCCGAGCCGGTCGCGGTCGCCGAGGAGCCCGCCGTCGCCGCGGTCGCGGCAGCGGTGGAGTCGGAATCGAAGTCGGAGTCGAAGTCCGAGCCGGAGTCGGAGTCGAAGTCCGAGCCGGAGTCGGACGAGACTGCGGTCACCGACGGTGAGGACGCCCCCGAGGCCCCCGAGGCCCCCGTCCTCCCCGCCGGCCTCGCCACCGCCTACCAGGCAGCCGCCACCGCCCTCGAGAACACGAACCTCACCGGCACCCGGGCCGCCGTCCACCTCGTGCTGGACCGCTCCGCGAGCATGCGCCCGTACTACAAGGACGGCTCCGCCCAGGCCCTCGCCGAGCAGGCTCTCGCCCTCGCCGCCCACCTGGACCCGGAGAACAGCAAGGTCCGCGTCACCTTCTTCTCCACCGAGGTGGACGGCACCGGCGAGCTCACCCTCACCGAGCACGAGAACAAGATCGACGAGCTGCACGCGGGCCTCGGCCGTATGGGCCGCACCAGCTACCACGTGGCCGTGGAGGACGTCCTCACGCACCACCAGAAGGAAGCCCCGGGCACTCCCGCCCTGGTGATCTTCCAGACGGACGGCGCCCCGGACGCGAAGACCCCGGCCACCCAGGCCCTCACCGAGGCGGCGAAGAACCACCCCGACGTCTCCTTCGTCTTCGTCGCGTTCGGCGACCCGGAGAACAAGGCCTTCGACTACGTCCGCAAGCTGAAGCTGGCCAACACGTCCCACTTCCTCGCGGGCGAGACCCCGCGTGAGCTCACGGACGCCGAGGTCTACGAGGGCATCCTGGCGAACTGGCGCCCGTAAGCACCACCGCGCACCACCGAGCACCAGCACCGCCGCACCACCGAGCACCACCGCGCCCGATCGGGGGGTGGACGGGACGGACACGCTGTCCGCCCGTCCACCCCCCGAAACGCATGTGAGTGGATCTTCGCGGGGCCAGTAGGATTTCGGGCATGGCGGCCACTGGAACCGAGAAGCAGGGTGGCAAGGCGTTCTACGTCTCCACCCCCATTTACTACGTCAACGACGCTCCTCACCTGGGCCACGCCTATACGACCGTCGCAGGCGACGTGCTCACCCGCTGGCACCGCCAGCGTGGCGAGAAGGTGTGGTACCTCACCGGCACGGACGAGCACGGTCAGAAGATCATGCGCACCGCGGAGGCGAACGGCGTCAGCCCGCAGCAGTGGGCCGACAAGCTCGTCGACGAGTCCTGGCGCCCCCTCTGGGAGCACCTGGAGATCGCGAACGACGACTTCATCCGCACCACGCAGAAGCGGCACACCGACCGCGTCCAGGAGTTCGTGCAGGACCTGTACGACAAGGACGAGATCTACAAGGGCGGCTACGAGGGCCCGTACTGCGTCGGCTGCGAGGAGTACAAGCTCCCGGGCGAGCTGCTCGACGGCGAGGGCGACTTCGCAGGTCAGAAGCTGTGCCCCATCCACAAGAAGCCCGTGGAGATCCTCAGCGAGGAGAACTACTTCTTCAAGCTGAGCGCGTACGGCGACAAGCTGCTCGCCCTCTACGAGGCGAACCCGGGCTTCATCCAGCCCGAGTCCGCGCGCAACGAGGTCGTGAACTTCGTCCGGCAGGGCCTCCAGGACCTCTCCATCTCCCGCTCCACCTTCGACTGGGGCATCCCGATCCCGTGGGACCAGAAGCACGTGATCTACGTGTGGGTCGACGCGCTGCTGAACTACGCCACGGCGGTCGGTTACAACGAGAACCAGGAGAAGTTCGAGGCCACCTTCCCGGCCGACGTCCACCTGGTCGGCAAGGACATCCTCCGCTTCCACGCGGTGATCTGGCCCGCGATGCTGATGGCGCAGGGGCTGCCGCTGCCCGGCAAGATCGCCGCGAACGGCTGGCTGATGGTCGGCGGCGAGAAGATGTCGAAGTCGAACCTGACCGGCATCAAGCCGCAGGACCTGACCTCGCACTTCGGCGTGGACGCGTACCGCTGGTACTTCCTGCGCGCCATCGCCTTCGGCCAGGACGGCTCGTTCTCGTGGGAGGACTTCTCCGCCCGCTACACGAGCGAGCTGGCGAACGACTACGGCAACCTCGCCTCCCGTCTGGCCGCGATGGTCGGCAAGTACTTCGACGGCGTCCTGCCCGAGGCCACCGCCGCCGGCGAGGCCGAGAAGGCGCTGCACGACGGTCTGGCGAACGCGGTCGCGGTGGCCGACCGGAAGATCGGCGAGGAGCTGGACTTCCAGGGCGGCATCCTGGCCGTGTTCGACTTCGTCAAGCAGGTCAACGGCTACATCACGGAGCAGGAGCCGTGGAAGGTGGCCAAGGACGACAGTCCGGAGGGCAAGGCCCGTCTGGCCACGATCCTCTACACCGCCGCGGAGTCCCTGCGCGGGGTGGCCGTCCTGCTGAACCCCGTCATGCCGGACACCTCCCAGAAGCTCTGGGACTCGCTGGGCGCCGAGGCGGTCCTGGGTGCTCTCGCGGACCAGCGGGTCCAGGAGGCCGGCGTCTGGGGCACGCTCCCGGCCGGGACGACGGTCACCAAGGGAGCGGTCCTCTTCCCGCGCCTGGAGGAGAAGCCGACCGCGTGACGCGAGACGCCCCCGAGCCGGGAGAGCCGTAGAGGTTCCCCCGGCTCGGGCATGTTCTCGCCAAGCCGTATGGTTTCCGCCATGGCAGTCCCCCACGTCATCCCGATCGCCTACGAGCCGAAGCACCGCACCGAGTCCATCGGGCGCTACGCGGACGGCCAGTTCCTCGCGTCGGTCACCTACGCCTTCCCCGAAGGGTTCCGTCTCGACGACGGCTGGGAAGAGCACAAACGGCTCTACACCGTGCTGCACACCTTCGACGCCGAGGGCCGCTACCGCGACTCGGACATCTGGTGTGCCGGCACCTGGGCAGAGCAGCAGCGCAACCCGCACGGCGACGACTCGGTGCTGAACCGGGCCCGCGTCCGCCTGGCCACCCTCCTGCGCAGCCTGCCCCGCCGCTCCTACACGGACATCGCGGTCCGCCCCTTCCGGCTCACCTTCGAGGGCGTGCTGTTCGGCCTGGTGATCCGCGAGGACAAGGACGAGGACGGCGACCCCGAGACCTGGGCGGAGCTCTACCCGGACCGGCTGGCCTTCGCCGAACCGTGGGACGGCACGTACGACACCTGAGGGCAAGCGAACGCGAGGGCCGGGGGCTCGTGGTCACCCGGCCCTCGCGTGTCCAGGGGGGTTACTTCAGGACGCTCGCGCCCGTGGTCGTCCCCAGGGACGTCGGCAGGTTCTTCGCCGAGGTCTCGAGGCCCGAGGTGAGGGTCGGGGTCCAGTTGACCGAGGTCTTCAGGTCCTTCGACGAGGCGGCGTTGTACGCGGCGACGACGTCGGTGACCGTACCGTTGACGAGGTTGCCGGAGCCCTTGACGGCGCCGGTTCCGTCGCCGCTGAGGAGCTTGGCGACCTTTCCGCCGGTCGGGACCTTCCAGTAGTTGTTCTCGGCGACGACCTGGGCCTTGGCGCGGGAGTTGATGCTGTACTGCGTCGCGTAGCCGTTGAGGGTCGTGACGTCGTAGTAGTTGTTGTAGATGTGCACCTGGCCGACGCGGGCCAGCGGCGCGCGCTGGACGATGCCCTTCCAGATGTTGTGGTGGATCGAGACGCGCAGCTTGCCGCTGGGCTCGCTGTCGCTGCTGCCGATCAGCATCGTCTTGTCGTGGTTGGTGAACTGGTTGCGCGAGACGGTCACCAGGTCCGAGCTCTTGGTGATGTCCAGGGCGCCGTCGTGGATCTGGTACTCGCGGCCGTAGTACTTCGGGTTGGCGCTGTCGAGGTGGGGCGCGTCGGTGAACGTGTTGTGGTCGGCCCACACATGGGTCGCGCCGCGCAGGGTGACGGAGTCGTAGTTGGAGTTCCAGTTGCCGTCGTCGCCGTCGGTCGGGTCCCACTGCGGGAAGCAGTCCTCGGTGCCGCCGAACGTCAGGTTGCGGACGACGACGTTGTCCACGTTCTGGATCTGGAGCATGCCGCCGGAGATCCCGGCGTTGGTGCCGGGCACGCCGACGACGCTGGTGTTGGCGGGCACCTTGAAGACGACGTTCTTCGCCTGCTTGGTCTGGGCGGCGGCGCGGGCCTTCTCCTGGGTGCCGGACGGCAGCTTGGAGGTGCCGTAGGAGGAGGGGTCGTACGCCTTCAGGTAGGCGGAGAGCGAGTAGCCGGTGCCCGACGCGTAGTCGGCGCAGGTCAGCTTCTTGCCCGCGTCGTCGGTGTTGGCGTCGATCGTCCCCTTTATCTTGATGATCCGGGGAGTGGTGTCGGTGGCGGAGCCCAGTGCCTTCACCAGCTGGGCGCGGGTGGAGACGGTGAAGGTGTGCGCGGCGTCGGCCTTGGTGCCACCGGTGGTGCCCGTGCCGGAGGAGGCCCAGCCGTCCTTGGCGGCGAGCGTCTGGTGGTACAGGTCGACGGTCCCGGCGTTCGCGTTCATCACGACGACACCGGCGCCGACCGCCGCGGCCACGGCGGCGGCGGAGACGACGAGGGCGCGGCGCGAGCGGAGGGACCGGCGGTGGGAGGGAGCTGCCACGGGGGATCCTTACGGGGAGGAGCGAACTTACGTCCTGTCAGTGGTCGCCGCCTCGTGAAGAGTTGCCGCGTGAAGAGGATTTTTTTCGACGCCTCCTCCGCGACCCGATCAAACGCCTTCACGATTCCCCCACCTCACCCCTGAGGTGCGCAGTTCAGCCGCGGTTTCCGCCCGGACCGCCGCCACCGCCGCCGCCACCGCCGCCGCCCGCCGGTGGTGGTGCCGCGGCCGCCGAACCCGCACGACTGCCACCGCACCTGGTACGACTACGCGGTGGACCTTCTCGAACCTCACCTCCGGCTCCTCGCCGAGGTCTTCGACGTGGCCGTCGTCGGCGCCCCCTGGGCCCTGGCCGGCGGCTACGCGCTCCAGGCGCACGAGCTGCTCCAACGCCCGCACGCGAACCTGGACTTGGCGACGGAGAGCGCGGAGCCGATGCCCGCCCTCGCCGAGGCGCTGGGCGCGGCGCTCGCCTCCGGGGGCCTCCACGAGGCGACGCTCCAGGACTCGGACCCCCTGTCGGCGCACCTGTCCGTGCTGGACCGCACCACGGACACGGTCCTCCGGTTGGCCCTGCACAAGGAGACCTTCTGGAGCCCGCCCGTCCCCACCTCGTACGGTCCGGCGCTGTCCCTCCCGGACGCGGTGGGCACGAAGGTCCGGGCGCTCTACGACCGTGGTCTGGCCGTCGACCTGATCGACGCGAGGGCGGCGTCGGCCCGCTTCACCCACCCCGACCTGGAGGAACTGGCCCGCCGCCATGCCCGGGACGACTTCGACCTGCCCACCCTCCAGACCCGGCTGACGGGCACGGACCACTACCCGGACACGGCGTTCACGGCGTACGGCCTGACCGAGGACCAGCTCACGGACCTGCGTGCGTGGGCCCAGAGCTGGTCGACGGACATCGCGGAGCGGCTGCTGGAGGAGGGGGCGTCACCGGACGAGTGACCGGAACGCCCCCTCCGCCGCGTGGATCAGCTCGCGGAGGCCGACGCCTCGGCCGACGCCGTCGCGGACGCGCCCGGCTGGACGGCGTCGTCGGTGCCCTCGTGGGTGGCGTCGGGTTCGACGCCCATCGTGATCGAACCCACGACCCCCTTGGCGATGTTCTTCTTGTCGTACTTCAGCTTGAGCAGACCGCCCCGGACGCCGCTCTGGTCGTAGATCGTGTCCTCGGTGAGGGTGGTGCGCTCGGTGGTGCTGGTGGAGTACGGCTCCACCTCGGCCGAGGCGAGCACGGACTCCTCGTCGAAGAAGAACTGGCCGGTGTGGCAGGTGTTGCCGCCCTCGTAACCGGCGTCGGTCCACTCGCCGTTGACGTGCACCTTGGTGTGGATGTGGACCGTGCGGCCGCGGTACCAGCCCGGGAAGACCGTCTTGAAGGTGACGCGTCCCTGCCTGTCGGTCTTCCAGGTCCCCCGCAGATAGCGCTCGTCGTCGGTGGGCTCCTCGTGCCCGCCGCCACCGCCGCCACCGGACGGCGGCTCGCCGGTCGGGGTGCCGGTCGGAACGTCGGTCGGCGTACCGGTCGGAGTGCCGGAGGGCGCGTCGGTGGGAGCGCCGCCGCCACCGGTGGAGAGGCTCTCGTAACCGGAGTAGATGCCGAGGGCGTCGCAGTGCCAGACGTCGACGGCGGCGTTCGCGAGGGGCTTGCAGGTCTCGGAGTCGATCACCTTGAGGGCGAGGGTGAGCGGGATGCCCTCCTTGTCCTCGGTGATGTCCTGACGGAGCTTGTCCGCGTCGATGTAGTACGGGCCTTCGGTGGTCTCGGAGGTGAGCTTGTAGCAGGCCTCGCCGGCACTGGCGGAAGCGGCGGCCTTGGGCTTGTTCCCGCTCTTCTCCCCGGCGAAGGCACCGGCGGCGAGCGCCCCGCCCGCACCGACGGCGACGGCCGCGCCCGCACCGGCGACGACCACCTTGCGTCGGGTCAGATCACGCTTGTGCCGGGGACCTTGCCCGCCGTCGTGCTCGGTACCGGCTGTGTTTTCTGTGTTTCCTGAGTTTCCCGTCATGGCCGCGAAGCTAGGAGGCGGGGCTGTCAGAGGCGTGGGAACGACCTGTGGAATTCCAAGGGCAGGCAAAAAGGCGCCGGGACGCAGGTCTGCTTTCCGCCTGCTTATGGTAAAGGGGCTGGTGAGGCTTACCTTACTTCCATCGTTCGCCGACCGCCGCGCCGCTCCCGTCCGGCACCACCTCCTAATGCCTGCCGCCTGCCGCCATCCGGCACCGCCTGGCGTCACCCGGTGCCATCGGTGCCACTCGTCACCACTCGGCATCCCGTGGTGCCATCCCAGCGCCACATGGCACCACATGACGCCACGAGGTGCCACGAGGCGCCACCGGGTGCCATTCGCTGCCGCCGGGGACCCTTGGGCCCGCATGGCACCACGGTAGGCCAATGAGGTGCCATCACATTTGCGCAGGTCAGAACGGTCTAGCCAGCCAGAAGCCCACAGATGTCGCCTCACGGCTTGCATGTGACGCCATAGTGGTGCCATGATGGCGTCATGGACCTCACCCCGTATGTCGACACCCTCCGCCGCGAACTCGCGGTGGCCGCCGAAGCCGGCGGTGACGAAGCCCGCGAGCTGGCGGAAAGGCTCACCGCGCCCCTGGAGTCGGCGACCCGGCTGACCATGCTCCATGTGCTCTCCGCCGCGACGGACGAGATCACCCGCGATCTCGCCCCCGGCTCGGTCGACGTACGGCTGCGCGGGCTCGACCCCCACTTCGTGGTGACGCTGCCGCCCAGCGACGGCGGTGCCATCGCGGAGCCGGTCGCGCCCGTCGAACCGCTCTCGGCCCCGGCCGAGGGCGACGAGGGCGGCACCGCCCGCGTCAACCTGCGCCTGCCGGCCCACCTCAAGGCCCGCGCCGAGGAGGCCGCGACCCGCGAGGGCCTGTCGGTCAACGCGTGGCTGGTGCGCGCCGTGTCGGCCGCGGTCGACAGCGGCACCCGGCCGCCGCGTACGACGGAGAAGACCCAGGCCCTCGGACAGAGCTTCACGGGCTGGGTGCGCTGACCGGCGCTCCCGCCGGCCACGTCACCGCACCACTTCGCCCACACCACTTCACCGCACCACGTCACCGCACCGCGTCACCCGCACCACTTCACCGACACCACGTCCCACCAGCGGGGACGCCCTGAAGACCCAAGAGGACGGGACAGCCATGCCTTCTTTCGACACGCCCGAACCGATCTCGGTCACCGCGCGAGTGGACGCCGGTTCCCTCCAGTTCACCGCGGGCGACCGCCCCGACACCGTCGTCGAGGTGCGGCCCCGCGACCCGGAGAAGGACCTGGACACGCGGGCCGCCGCCCAGACCGAGGTCACCTACGCGAGCGGTGTACTGACCATCAGGACGCCCAAGCCCACGCTGTTCGGCCTCGGCCGCACCGGCACCGTCGACGTGACGGTCGACCTGCCCACGGGCTCGCGTGTCGACACGACCGGCGCCTGGACCCAGGTGATCGGCGAGGGCCGACTCGGCGAGGTCCGCGTGAAGAACTCGGCCGGCGACGTCCGCCTCGACACCACGGGCCCGCTGGAGCTGACCGCGGCGCACGGCACGATCACCGTCGACCGCGTCGAGGGCCCCGCCGAGATCACCACCAGCTCCGGCAGCATGCGGGTCGGCTTCGTCGACGGCACCGCCGTCCTGAAGAACTCGCACGGCACCACGACCGTCGGCGCCGTGACCTGCGAACTGCGCGTGAGCGGCGCCAACGGCGACATCGACATCACGCGGGCCGAGGACTCGGTCACCGCCACCACCGCCCACGGCACCGTGCGGGTCGGTGAAGTGGTCCGCGGAACCGTCCAGTTGGAGACCTCCTACGGCGCCATCGACGTCGGCATCCGCGAGGGCACGGCCGCCTGGCTCGACGTCAGCTCCGGCTCCGGCCAGGTGCGCAACACGCTCAGCGCGTCCGGATCCCCGGAGCGGACCGAGGACACCGTCAAGATCCGCGCCCGTACCCGGTTCGGCAACATCCACGTCCGCCGCGCCAAGGCCTGAGCACCGCTTCCTCGACCGGCCCCGCCCCCCACCACTCCAGCCTTCGAACGGAGGGCCCCATGCCTTCTTCTGTCATGCCCACGCCCAGTCGGAGCGACGCCCGCCCGTCGCCGATCGCCGTCTCCGCCATCGGCCTGCGCAAGTCGTACGGCGACAAGACCGTCCTCGACGGCATCGATCTGCGCATCCCGGCCGGTTCCGTGTTCGCGCTGCTCGGGCCGAACGGCGCCGGCAAGACCACCGCCGTCAAGATCCTCTCGACCCTCATCACCGCCGACGACGGGCAGGCCCAGGTCGCGGGCCATGACCTCGGCGCGGACCCGCAGGCGGTGCGGGCCGCGATCGGTGTCACCGGGCAGTTCTCCGCCGTGGACGGCCTGATCACCGGCGAGGAGAACATGCTCCTCATGGCAGACCTGCACCACCTGCCCAGGGCCCAGGGACGGCGGGTCGCCGCCGGGCTGCTGGAGCGCTTCGACCTGGTCGAGGCCGCCAAGAAGCCCGCCTCCACCTACTCCGGCGGCATGAAGCGCCGCCTGGACATCGCCATGACGCTCGTCGGCAGCCCGCGGATCATCTTCCTCGACGAGCCGACCACCGG